>JAEOSZ010000041.1 GCA_016840095.1 Candidatus Heimdallarchaeota archaeon | reverse complement strand
GCTTCACCTCTGTTCAGCTTGTGAGTAACATCAGATTTACAGTGTACAGAACATCGAGAGGCTAGTTCCATTCGTTTCCCGTTCTTGGCTAAATTGATTGCTTCTGGGAGAGTAACATTCAACCTGTCAATTTGCTGAACAAAAAATTCTCCACTACCTGCTGCACATTGATCATGAGAGAGTACATTAAGGATATGTCCTTCTTCACTTAAAACATAAAGAACAAACGCTTCTCCTCCCAGCGAGAGAATAACATCGTACTTCTCATCATATGAATTAATAGCCTTTTCAACAGCTACTACTTCAGAAATATCACCAAAAGAACCACTGACATTGTAATGACAATCATTGTTGCTAAAATTCTTCTTAATAATTTGATCAAGAACCTCTTGTGGTTTACCTAAATGAGGTTGCTTGAATGTTGTTACTTGGTTATTCTCGTCTATAGAAACAACATTTACAGACACAGAACCTATATTGACTCCTACGCTATATTTGCTAATAGTTAACACCCTATAGATTAGATAGTTTAAACGGTATGGTTCTTTGAAATTTCAATTGTTTTATAAGAGTTGTCTACAAGTATTTACATGAAAAAAGAATTACCTATTAGAAAATGGACCAAATTGGTAAAAAAACATAAAGAAGAGAAAGGGTTACTTTCTGTTCTTTTTACTAACAAGTGGAATAATCCAGACAAGAATTAATATAACCCCAAAATAAAATGAAGAATTGGTTTTTGTAGGTTCAACAATATAAACCGTAACTGTATCTTCAACAGTTGTATATTCAAGATTCTCATCATATACGAGTGCTTCAATTGTGATCACTTCATCTGTAACAGTTACATTGCAGTAGTGATATTCTGAGAAGTATACATCATTTTCGATTGCTTCTCCAGTATTATCCAAATCAGCTAAAGGTGCACCAGCAGCAGCTGTTACAATGTGTTGAATTCCTTCTCTTTTTGTATTGTAATAATAATGATCATGTCCTGAAAATACAAGAGTAATATCATACTCGAAGAAAATTGGCTCCAAAATCCCTCTAATCACACTTCCTTGATAGGATCTAGAAGTATCTCTTAATGAGTAACAAGGTCTATGAAATATTGCAATTGTAAAATTCATTGTATTTGTTTGTAAGTCATTATGAATCCAATCTTCTTGTTCTGGTGTTATGTCAAATTGATAACCATCATCATAAATGAAGTATTCATCTGTATTAATGAATATAAAATGAATTCCCTTATGATCAAAGCTGTAAAATCTTTCATTTCCGGGTAAATCTACATTAGCCATGTAAGTTGAGAAATTAGTTTCAAGTGGACCGTATGTTCCATTAGGGAATGGATAAGTATACATCTCATGATTACCAACTGCATTATAGATAGTAACATCATTTTGTACTAACAGATCAATATCCTGATAGTATAAATCCCAATCATCTTGTTCACCACCATTGTGTGTTAAATCTCCAGTTTGTATGATGAAATCCATGTTAGGATTACTCAAATATACATCTTCCATAATCGTTTGTCTGTAGATATTTGTGATATTAGGTTCCCAGTTTCTCGTATCTCCTAATACAGTAAAATTCCAAGTTTCATCTGAAGAATCAGCAGAGACTATTAATTGGTTAGTTTGAATACAAATTGAAACTGATGACAGAAAAATTATACTGAAAATTGTAAGGGAAAGTGCTCTTCTTTTCATTTCTGTTTTCCTTGCAGTCTTCTATTTATTATACTTTTGCCAATATATAGACAGTTATTCGAGATGCAAATTGAATAAAGATATAACAAAATGAGTAAAATGTAATGTTGGATTTAGTCTATTTCTCTGTTAAATTTAAAAATAAGTGATATGATTCACTGTCTATGCGTAAAAGAAATATAATTCTAGTTAGTATTATCTCTTTCTTACTTATAAGTGGAGCAGTAGTTGTTTTTATAGTTATTCCGTTTGTTGGAAAAAGCTCAATGCTTCATCCTGATCATGAGTTAATGTACATGTACCCACATGAGCTTGGAATGACTTACGAAAACATAACATTCGGTACTTCAGACAGTTTAGACTTAAAAGGATGGTTTGTTGAGCCTATTAACACAACTAATCCTAATGCTAATATAACGATGATAGTTTTACATGGTGCTTCTCATTCAAAAGCTTGGATGTTAGATCATTACGGACAAGGATTGTATGATAAAGGTTATAGACTTTTCTTCTTCGATTCTAGAAACAGAGGAGAATCTCCTGATACAGAACTTGGATTAACTTGGGGTATAGATGAAGTAAAAGATATTAGAGCAGCTGTAGATTACGTTAAAGCACAACCAGAAGTAAATGCTTCAGCAGTTGTAATATTTGCTGAAAGTCAAGGTGCTGCAACTTTATTATTCTACACAGCTTTATACAATGATGTAGCAGCAATAATAGCTGATTCAAGCTGGGCTTATGGAGACCTAATGATAAAACAAGCTTATCCTAGAAGATCAGGATTCCCATGGGCAATATTTGGTCAAATTACTATAAAACTGTTAGAGAGTCATTATGGTTTTACTTTTGCAGACATCTCACCAGCAAATGTTGCATACAATATAACGGTTCCAACATACATAATTCATGGAAATGATGATTTAGATATCAATCCTGACGATGCAACTATAATCTATAATGCACTAAATGGAACTACATCAAAGCTCTTGTGGCTTGTTGCTGGAAGAGGTCATGTAGAAGCCTATTTTGAGCCAGATTATTTCAGTAATGTTGCTCAATTTGTTACAAACAATATCTGATTAAAATAAATGATAAATTTCACTCCGCTGTAGGAGTGAGTTTTTCATATCCATATTTTTCTCTATATTCATCCCAATTCCCATTAACTCTTCGGATAACATCATCGTCAGTTTTATGGACATTTGGAACATAATCTCTTTTCTGAGATTCTGCATAAGCAATGATATCATCTTTATATTCTTCCCATCCATCAAGTTTCAAATATTTATACATCTCTTCCATTTTTTCTGATGGATTTTCAATGAATTCTTCATATTTTATGTGGAAAATCCTATCCTCTGGAATCAGATGTAAATCTCGATCTTGATATTCATAGAGAAGCTTGTAATTGTCTAGGATATCTTGTTTCATTTTTTCCTTATCCCATTTCTGAAGAGTGTAAATAGCAAATACTTCATCAAAGAACTTCACTGTACTCGAATAAACCTTGTATGGATTTCTATAAGTGTGGATAAATTTAGCGTTTGGAAACATTTCAAGAAGGTCTTTAATTCTATAACTGTGTGTTGGATTTTTCAAAAAGAGTTGTTTACCTTTATGACCATAAGTTAGCATTTGCACGAGATAATAGAATTTTTTCTTCCATCTTTTATGGTGTCTTGGCATCCCTTCAAATGTTAGATATTTTGTATAAAGATCAAAATTCTTTGGAAATATAAAACCTGTATAATAACCATATCTGGTGAAAGTACCTATACAATATTCTTCTTCTGTTGGTTCTTCTGCGCCCATAATTACATTATCCATAGGTCGAACATCTGGTAAAGAGGCATCAATGATCACTTTAGTCATTTTTGGAAAAGCTAAGTAAAGTAAAGTTGCATATGCTTCAATATTAGAAACATATCCCTTAGATTTATCATATGCCATAAGTGTCATTAAGTAAGTCGTTCCTGTTCTATAATGACCAATAAGAAATATTGGATCTTGTTTGATTTCTGTTTTTTTGATTTTTCTATGAAATCGTAATTTTTGTGTCAATTTTAATGGGGTGGTTACTATAGCTAGACCCATCGCATATAAGAATCTGTGAAAATATTTGAAATCTATGTTGAATTTGTTATCCCAAAGAACCTGTAAAATTGTAGACCAAGAATATCCACTAAGAGGTTCTTCTTTTACTATCAACCAAGTTTTATCTTTACCCATATTTCATCAACCACTAAATAAACTTCAGTTTTAAGGAGTCTAACAAGAAAAGAATGAGCTTATTTATATAGTTTACACTGAAACAAAAGAGAAAATAACTAGCTTAGTGGACTAGAGCTAAGTGGATAGATATCATAATTTCCAGCTGGTCCACCAATAAGATAATCACCTGAAACCCATTCATTCCAAAAATTGCCTTCAGAATCTATTGAATCATACCATGTTGAAGTTGTTGATACATCATATGCTTGAGAAATTCCACCTAAATTATTATTGTTAAACGCATTGTGATGAATCAAGGTATTGATACAACTACTACTTAGCCTAATAGCATAACCATGGTTATCTTCGAATAAGTTATGATGAATCTTGTTACCTTTTGAGTTTATCTCACCTGAGATTCCATAAACTAGACCATCCACAGTGCTGTCAATTATTCTATTATGTAGGATTTCACAGTTTGATGATCCTTGAATATAGATACCATTCAGTTGATTGATAATTAAGTTTCCAGAGATAGTAACGTTGTAAGTTGGTTGTTGGTAAATACCATAAGTTTGGGGCCCATTGAAAGTATTATTTATTAGAATAGAATTATTTGCAGCATACATTTTCAAACCTTGTGTATTTTCAGAAAGAGTATTATTTATCACTAGACTATACTCTGAAAGGTATAAAGAAATGCCATCATCCCCATTATTTGTACAGGTATTATTCATAAGGACTGAATTGTAGGAGGAATGAGTAAGTATTCCATCTCTATCACCCAAATGATCTCCAGACCTTGTATTATACTGACATGTATTATTATATATGTAAGAGTTAGTTGAATTGAGTAATCGAATACCATTTTTGAAATTATATTGAAATTTACAATTTTCAACAGTGATGTTATATGAATATGCAATTGCTAAACCATC
>JAEOSZ010000040.1 GCA_016840095.1 Candidatus Heimdallarchaeota archaeon | reverse complement strand
GATTATTTAGGTTCAGGAACTGACCCTGATGTATTTTATAGACAATGGAGTGTTTCAATGTCTACTTGGGAGCTAACTCAGGTAGTTACTCTCGATTCTACAGACGATGCAAGAAATCCATATATATATGTTGATTCAGATGATGGAATTCATTGTGTTTGGCAGGATAGGACAGATCTAGATGGTCCAGGAACTGATTATGATATTTTCTATAAATATAGAGAAACAACTGTATCCGAATGGACAGATCCAGCTATCGTTTCAACAGAAAGTACCCTACTTTCCGATGAATGTAGTTTTGGAGTTGATTCTAAGGGAGTCCTCCATGTAATATGGGATGATATTACTGACTATGATTTTTCAGGCTCAGACATTGATATCTTCTACAATTATTTCTCTGGAACCCCTGATAAGCCTGATTTAGCTTTCATTGTTCCCAATCCTTCTGATTCTGCAGATGTTTCTCTAGATTGGAACGACGTTACTAGAACTAATCTCTACTATGTCTACCGTTCAACTTCCTATATCTGGAATGTAGAAGATCTAATCCCTATTGCTACTGTTTATGCTAGTTTCTATGACGATTCATTACCAGCAGAAGATTACTATTACTATGTTATAGTTGCAGAAAACAATGCAGGAAACAGCTCTCATTCCAATTGTCAATATGTAGAGTACAAGATTCCCCATGTGAGAGAATTCACAATAATTTCAGGTCTAATCCTTGGAGCAATGGTTGTTTCTCTAGTTATCATGAAAACTCGTAAAAATAAATCAAAATGAACTAGTTTGTCTAGTTCTCACTTTTTTTATCTTTGATTTCTAGAAAATGCTTTTATTTCTAACACTTATTGTTAACAATTTGAAAAAATCGTTTGAACTTGAATGATTTGATGATTTAATAAAAGGTTGATACTATGAAAAATGGTAAAAATAAATTTAAAACAAAAATAAGTATTCTGTTGATTGGTTTCATAATAACCACTTATCCTCTCAGTACATTTAACATTGAAGCTAGTGTCAATGATTCCTATAATTCTATTACAAACTCCTCTGAACAAATTCCTTGGACATGGACGCAAACGGAAGTAGTTTCAACTGAAAGTACTGATGATTCTTCTATGCCTTCTATGAAAGTAGATTCAAATGGTAATGTGCATATAACCTGGTATGAAAGATCTAGTTATGGTGGATCAGGAACAGATGATGACATTTTCTATAAATGCTGGAATGCTTCGACAAATTCATGGACAGTGACAGAAGTTGTGTCTACTGAAAGTAATGAATCGTCTTTAGATCCTTCTATTGATACTGATAGTAAGGGAAATGTTCACATTGCATGGAATGATGGAACAAACTACACTAATTGTGGAACAGATGATGACATTTTCTACAAGTGCTGGAATGCTTCAACAACTTCATGGACAGTGACAGAAGTTGTGTCTACTGAAAGTGTTGAATCATCTCAATCACCTTCATTGGAAGTTGATTTAGCAAGTAATATCCATATAACCTGGGATGATGGAACAAACTACACTAATTGTGGAACAGATGATGACATTTTCTATAAATGCTGGAATGCTTCGACAACTTCATGGACAATGACAGAAGTTGTGTCTACAGTCAGTAATGATGGTTCTTATTACCCTTATATTGCAACTGATTCTGCTCTGAATGTATATATTGTATGGGAAGACCGAGAAAACTACACCAATTGTGGGACTGATTCTGATATCTTTTACATTAAAAGAAATTATTCTACATCCATTTGGTCAGTAACAGAAGTTGTATCTACAGAAAGCACATCAGCATCAGTTTATCCAAAAATTGCTATTGATCTTTTCGATTCTGCGCATATAGTTTGGATGGATTCTACTGATTATCTTAGTAGTGGCACAGAGCCTGATATTTTCTATAAGAGATGGGATAACCAAACTTCATCATGGACAGTGACAGAAGTTGTGTCTGCTGAAAGTACAGGACAATCTATTTTTGAACATTTGACTACAGATATTGAAGGGAATGCCCATGTTACTTGGGTTGATGGAACAAATATACTTGGATCTGGACCAGAGTATGATATTTTCTACAAATACTGGGATGCTTCAACTAATCTATGGACAGGAACTCGACTTATATCATCAGAGAGTACCTCATATTGTGGGAATTCAGCAATTGCATCTGATCTTGCTGGACATATCCATATTTGTTGGGCAGACAGTACAAACTACACTAACAGTGGAGACGATTATGATATTTTCTACAAAATCTTTGCTGGACCTCCTAGAGCTCCCGAATTGTCTCCTATATTACCCAATCCTACCCATGTAGCAACAGTTTTCTTGGACTGGAATGATGTACCTGGGGCTTCATTGTACTACATCTATCGTTCAACTTCCAATATCTTATCAGTTGAAAGCCTTACTCCAATTGGTAACAATGTCACACATTTCTATAATGACACACTTCCAGCAATGGGAACATTCTACTATGTTATTGTTGCCAATAATTTTTACGGAAACAGCACTCTTTCAAATTGTTGGAATATTGTGTATATACCTGTTGTAAACGAGTTTGGTACAATTTCAAGTCTGATACTAGGTGCTTTTACCTTCTTGACTGTAATTATAGTAATTCGTAAGAAAAAACTGAAATGAACTAGTTCAATCTAGTTCTCTTTTTTTCGTATTTCTAGAAAATGCTTTTATGTCTAACACTTAGTGTTAACAATTTGGAAAGCTTCGATCAAATTTAAACGATTTGAAAATAAATAAAAGGTTGATATTATGAAAAATAGAAAAAATAGATTTAAAATGAGTATAAGCATTCTGTTGATTATTTTCATTATAACTACTTATCCACTTAATACATTTAACATCGAAGCTAGTATCAATGAAAATAATAGAACCATCATAGATTCTTGCGAAAATCTTCCTTGGAAGTGGACTCAAACTGAAGTAGTATCCACAGAAGGTACTAGTTCTTCATTTCTCCCTTCTCTTGCAATCGACTCTGTGGGTGATGTACATATAGCATGGGGTGATAATCATAATTACACTAATTGTGGAACAGACTATGATATTTTCTATAGAAAGTGGGATGCTTCTATCTCAACATGGACAGAGACAGAAGTCGTTTCAACTGAAAGTACGGGAAGTACGTGGTTTCCTTCTCTAGTGGTTGACATAACTGGAAATATTCACATAGCATGGGAGGATAACACGAATTACACTAATTGTGGAACAGATTATGATATTCACTATAAGTTTTGGAACAGTACCTCTTCTTCATGGTCTATAACAGAAGTCGTGTCTACAGAAAGTACAGAAGATTCTGCTGTTACTTCACTTGATACTGATTCAGCAGGTAACATCCATATTGTATGGGACGATTTTACAAATTACACCAATTGTGGAGACGATTCTGACATATTCTACAAACATTGGAACAGTACCTCTTCTTCATGGTCCATAACAGAAGTCGTGTCTACAGAAAGTACAGAGAATTCTGTTAATCCATCAATTGCAATTGATACTTCTGGGAATGTACATATAGCATGGGAGGATAGAACAAATTATACTAACTGTGGAATAGATAGAGATATTTTCTATAAGCAATGGAATACTTCTATCACTTCGTGGTCCACAACTGAAGTGGTTTCCACAGAAAGCACAAGCAGTTCAAGCTGGCCTTCTCTTGATGTTGACAAACATGGAACTCCGCATATAGCTTGGTATGATATGACTGATTATGCTGGGTGTGGATCTCAAGATGATATTTTCTATAAGCGTAGGATAGTTGAAACTTCCTCATGGACCTTAACTGAAGTAGTTTCCACGGAAAGTTCAGGTAGTTCTGTTGAAGCTTGTCTAACTACTGATCTTGCAGGGAATGTACATATAATTTGGTGGGATGAAACTAATATTATTGGTTGTGGAGATGATGTAGATATTTTCTATAAACGCTGGGAAGCTTGTACATCTCTTTGGACTGGTACAGAAATCGTATCTGTAGAAAGTACAGATCACTCTGAAGGTCCTGCAATAGCAACTGATAATGCTGGGAATATTCATATAGCTTGGGAGGATCGAACAAATTACACCAATTGTGGTACAGATCTGGATGTTTTCTACAAGGTTTTAAACAGTCCTCTATATGCTCCTGAATTGCTTCCAATATTACCTAATCCTACTCATGAAGAAACAGTTTCCTTGGACTGGAATAATGTGCTAGGTGCTTCTTTATATTATATCTATCGTTCAACTTCCAATATTTTATCGGTTGAAGGTCTTACTCCAATTGGTAATACTGTTACATCTTTCTATATTGATACACTTCCTACATCTGGTACATTTTACTTCGTCGTTGTTGCCAGTAACTCTATTGGAAACAGCACTCCTTCAAATTGTTGGAGTATTGTGTATTTGCCAGTTATAAATGAGTTTGGTACGATTTCAAGTCTAATATTTGGTTCAATTACTTTCTTGACTGTAATTATAGTAATTCGTAAGAAAAGATCAAAATGAACTAGTTCTTTCTAGTTCTGCTTTTTTTACATCTGTAGTTCTTCTTCAATTTTCAGTTTTGAACTATGTTAAATACTCTTAGAAAAAGAAAATGATAGAATGCACAAAAGTGAACCTTCTACCCTATTTTTTTAGTGCTCTAACTTTCTTCCAATCTCTGATTATAAAGAAGCCATATACTGGTGTTAGACTTATATGTAGTACAACTACTATCCAAAGCCATACATTTGTGAGTAAAGGAGGGCCACGTATAAACATTACAAGTAGATGAGTTATAGTCATCAAAGTATAACCAATTGTAAGCATAAGCATTATTGCTTCTCTTGTTTGAGATAATTCTGAATTTCTTGCCCAAAAAGTGAGTATTCCTACACCTAAAACCATAATTCCAAAGAATCGTACCATTAAATACCCATCTGCATCTGAAGAATAACCGAGTAATTCATACATAAAATCAGGACCGAAGATAAAGGCCAAACCAAAACCACTAGCAGCAACTGCAGTAATCCAGAAGAATATTTTTGGTTCTATTTCTGATAATTTCATTTTTATCATTCCTTACTAATACTATTTGCAATGATGATTAGACATACATTGCAAACTAGATTATTTCTCAAGGATTTTTAAAAATCTTTTTACCAAATACGAAAAATCTGCGATGAATCGATGAATCTTTTCTTTTGAGGTTTGATATAGTGATATTCTTACAAGTGATGAGAACAATAAGAAATAGACGAAAATGAACTTGTTCTTTCTAGTTCTACTTTTATTCTACATTTGCAATTTTGCTTTTATCTTTGTTTTAAAATCTGTATCCTTAGTGAATCTGTAATGCATATACATCAAGAATCCACCAACGATATAGGTTGGTACCAAGACAAACAGAGACCAAGAAACTGTTGCTTTGGGTTGAATTTTATTTGATATAACTACTTCTAGTACAAGATTAAGTGCACCCACTGCAAAGAGAATAAATGCTGCAATATTCATCCCTTTTTGTTTAACCTTAAACGATGCAATTACTACACCTAAAGATAGGAATAGAACTAGTGCAATAACTGGTAATGCAAGAACATGAAACCAATCTATATTCCAGTTATCAAAATAATCTACTAGTGCAAGAAACCCAATTAAGGAGACTGTTATTCCAATAGTTACAATCACAGGTCTTTTTGCAAATATGAGAGGAAAAGTACACAACAACCAAACTAGAACTAGAGTAGTCATCGGAAATCGTGCCCAGCTTATTGTTTCTGTTATAATCAGATCAGTAAATGTGACTATCAAGAGTGGAATCATAAGTGATACGCTAACTATCTCCCAAGCTCTGATTCTCTTCTCTTTTGGAGTAAGAATTCTTCTTGTAGGTTGCTCAACAGGCTCATCAGGATACTTCTTCTTTACAGGTTCTTTAGCTGGTTTATCAGGATCCTTTTGAATTTTCATAAAACATAATGGACATTCTTCTATTCCAAAATCTACCTCCACTCCACATCGACTACAGTAAGGCATATTTTTCACTTCTAGTTGGTTTCAATTTTTACCGAAATTCCTTGTTTTTTAAGTTTTCTAAAGAATTTTTTCTGAAGAATAGTTTCTTTTATCACTCTTCCGAAGTTCATGTATAATTTATCTTTAAAGCTCGCAACAGCACAAGTCGATTTGTTTGATGCACTTGATGTTGGAATAAATTGAATACTTTCTATCTCCTTACCAAATGCTTCAGGCACTACAACTCTACCTAGATTTGTGAAGGAACCTGAATAGAGTCTTTCTCCCATACGCAAGTAAACTGCTTTTCCACCTATTCTTTTGATGAATAACGGAGTAACTCTCATCAAAGGATGTAGTTCTCCTCTCACATTTCTCTTGATATTCTGACTTATATATCGATCATTAACTTCTACTCTCATGTAGTGATAAACCGTTTTTAAAATTTCTTCAAAGGAAAAATGTCCAAGACGAGGATCAATCCCTGGAGTTACAAATAAACTAAAATTTCTCATGGTCTTTGAGGGATAAAACCTTCTTAGATTCACTGGAACTTGTAATCTTATTGGATGAGCTTGTTGCTTTTGCTGTTTTTCTGGAAGTTCATGAAATATCTCTTGTAATGAATCAAGATAAATTGAAATTAGAAATTCAGATAGAGTAACATTCAACTCTTTGGATTTAGCTAGTACTTCTTTTACATCCATTATACCTGTAATTATATGGAATATTCCTTTTTTCTCAAGTTTATATGGAAGTTTGAAAGCTACATCAGCAAGTTTCATACTAGGATACATTGGAATATAGAATCGTTTGTAAGCATCTTCATACTCTTCATCATGAGGTTGTTGCCCAAAACGAAAAATATCCCCCCAGTCATCTGTTTGTATCCCTTTAAGTGTTAAATACTCTGCTACTAATGCTTTGAGGAAAGTTAATCCACCTGTTCCATCAGTTAATGCATGATAGAACTCAACAGCTACTCTGTTTTGAAAAGCTCTTACTCTAAAAGGAAAAATTCCTTTCTTTCTTACAGGTAATTCTTGGTTAGGATATTTCGAATCAGCAATTACTTTTGGATTACCTAAGTTAGTCTCCCAATAAAACCAAAAGAAACCTGGTCTCTGATTTACTCTATAATAGGGGAATCTTTCAATTATTCTATTTAGAGCTTTTTGAAGAAGGTTAACATTAATCGGTTCTACTAAAGTAGCTGTCAATCGAAATAGACATGGAATACGAGCACTACAAACAAAGCTAAAGAGAACAGCAGCATTATCCATTCTATATGAACGAATTTTACTTCTTTCATCTTGAGTTAATGCAATTGGATGTTCAATAGAGTTAATTGTTGTTGAATCCATCTAAACTAAACAACCTGGTTCAAATTCTTTAGATAATGTTCTCATAATTGGGTTAAATATAAAACTAGTCTTTCAATAGAAAAAAAAAGTAGAAAAGAAGAAATGAGAGAAATAATCTTTACATTTTATTTCTCTTTTTGATAACACTACTAATTGAGATAAATGAAATTATGCTCAGTAACACAAGTAAAATACTCAGATTTTGAAATTCTGGGATCACTGCAATTACAGTAACTATTATTGTACTAGCAATAGAGTTACCAACAATATCGTAGAATACAATTGTGTAATTGTACTCACCTATTGCTAATCCATCTACATCAATGGTAATTGTATCATAGCTTCTCCAACTTGCAGCTCTAACAACTGAATTTTCGATAAGCAATTGGTAGTATCTAGGATATTGATCTGATGCTTGCCAGTAAATACTATTGCCTGTTGAACCTTCATAATATTCTAAATCAGCTGATTTTACAACAATTGAGGGATCAATGGAATCAATTATTACATATGGATCTACTGATCCAGCACTACCTTCAATAACATAATCTCCTGAACCGGAATAATCTGAATAATAGTTTCCAGTTAAAGTATTAACATCATACCAAGTGTTATTGAAACCATCATCAAATACTTCTGATATACCTCCAGGATTATTGTTCAAGAAGAAATTATTGTGAATTGTATTATTGTTACATCCTGTATCAAAATTTATTCCATAATCGCCTGATGGGCTATTTTCGAAGATATTGTAAGCAATTTCACAGTGGTCAAATGAATGAAATCTCAATCCATTTCCAGAATTGATTATTGTATTGTTTAACACATATCCTTCATTATTGCTCTGATATCTTATACCATAATTTACATTATTTTCTACAGTGTTATTGAAAGTGGTTATGTTTGCTGTATTTACAGCTATTAAACCAAAATTACTGTCGTGTAGATAACAATTTTGTACTACTATATTCAAACAGACACTTGCTTCAATAGCTCCATAAGAGCTAACAAACCCTATATCACAATCTTCGACTAATACATTAATTCCGCTTATATCTATACCATAAAAGCGATTATTGAGACAGGTATTGTTAATCAATTTCAGGTCATTTACTACATCAGCAATAATTGAAACTGCTGTGTTTCCAATAACTTGATCTCTAATAGTAACATTATCACCGTCTCCAATTATTATTTGTCCATAGATATTATCTGATATCACAATATTTTGAGGATTAGCAAGAAATAGGAGGGGTTTTCCATTGACTATATTATTAGTGACTATATGATTCAAATACCATGCTGTATTTGTGTAGATGTTTAATCCTGTATCAATAAAAGTATTGTTAGCAATTGTAGCAGATTGAGCATTTGCAAAATAGGCTTGTTCACTGCCAATAAATGTATTGTTTATTATTTTCGCATCATCGCTAAAATATATCCTGGTTGAATATTGACCACAATTTTCGAAAGTATTATTATTTACTTCAAGATCATCTAGATTTTCTATGTAGAGTCCATGATTTGTATTGATCAAAGTATTGTTCTCAATTTGAACCTGACCAGCTACAGGTCCAACAATATAGATACTATATTGAAGTGCATCAATATAACAATCCTCAATTGTAAAGTAAGCTGTAACACCTGTTATTTGAATACCATAAGAGTTGGAAGTTTCTATACTCAGTTCCTCGATTTTGTAAGGATCACCATTCACACCTGTTCCTGAAAAACCCAAATCTGTAAAATTATCATCATGAGTTATCAATATAGGTCCACTTGGTGTATAGTTCAATTTGTTCTCATTTCTACTTTCAAGGTTAGAAATAGCTTTTATATTGAAACCAGAATTGATGTTAAGTCCGAGACTAAAAATTATGCCTAAAGTAATAAATGTCAAAATGGTTCTTTTCTGTGCTTTATATTTCATTTCAATCACTATAAATTGTTAGAGGATAATCACAAGATGTTGCTTATATGTTTTTCTCACTAATTCTTTGAAGTAATAAAAGAGACAAGATGAAACATGCTCATCTAGTTCTCATTTTTATTCTTATCACAACTAAAGAGATTGGTAAAACGAGTAAAACTACTAAAGGTATTTGTAAACTAATTTCAGGTATTATTATGTATCCTTCAGCTTTTCTACGAAATACTCCTGAATCAGCCGTACCAAAATATATGAATCTACCATCTACTGTTTGTATCATTGGTTGAGCAACATTATTTCCGTTTGTTCCAGCATATATAGTTGATAAACCGTCATTCCACATTTCCCAAGAATTTCCAGTATCATAACTTATGAAAACTCCTTCGTTTTGTGTGCATAAGTACAGAATATTAGGACTATTTTTATCTACAGTAATTTGATAGAATTCTTGAGATAAATTCAATCCATTTGTAATAGAGAACCAAGTAGCTCCTCCATTTATACTTTTCATAACAGTTCCTTTGAAACCTGTACGTCCTGTTCCTTCATTTTCACCATTTTTTGAACAAGCATACATGATATTTGAATCAAGTGGATCAAAGTCTATTGCGAAAGTCCATTGCTCATCTGGCCAACCTTCGTCCCACATCTCCCAATGATCCCCACCATCTGTAGAACGGCTAACACCATTATACGTACCTGCATAGATAATATCAGGATTATCAGGATGAAAAACCAATGAAAACACACCATCATTAGTCCACCCTACATTTATTTCCTTCCAACTTTCTCCACCATCCGTACTTCTAAACATACCCACCGGGAAAGCACCTAGATAAACTATATCTGGGTCTGTTGGATGAAACAATAAAGTAGTATACTGATACAGTGGTCTATCATTCCAAATTGGCCAAGTCAAACCAAAGCCATTGAAATTTTCCATCTGTTCCCATTTACTTGCAGAAGTATTGTATGAATAAAGTTCATACCCCAATGTACCACAGATCAATGTTCCATCTGCTGTAATAGCTATAGTTCTTACTTGAAAATTATCCAACCCAACACTAAAATTACTCCAAGTAGCTCCATCATCTGATGATCTATAAACACCTTCCTCTGTAGCTGCATAAACCGTTTTAGGCACATATGGATCAATAACAATTTTGTAGATGTGCTTGTCTAGCATTGTAAATCCAGCTCCAAAAGAATGAGTATTGAAATCCATTCCATCATAGGATTTAAACATCCCTCTACCCCATGTCCCTAACCATATTTCTTCTGTATTGTTAGGATTTATGGCAAAAGGATAGTACCCTTGTCGGTATGGATCATCCACAATAACAGTTGGTGTTTGAAAATTCTTATCATAGAAGGTAACTCCTCCATCATCAGTGCGATATAGCCCTCCAGGATTTGAGCTTACATAGATTCTATTGGAATCTTCAGGATCAATTAGTAGATCTATACTATACACTGGTGGAATAGGTTTGTTACTTCTAACTGCTTGCCATGTAACTGAATAATCTGCTAAGATGATATCTCCAGAATATACACCATATCCTTGGGTTCCAACATATATTATCTCTTCATGAACTGCTAGAGAAGTTAGAACTGTACTGTCAAGATTCGTGTTATATGGACTCCAACTTGATCCTCCATTATTACTCATATATAATCCTTCATCATGGACAGCTGCATAGAGAACATCATGATTAGCTGGATGTATTCTAATTCCTCGCACTTTATGTTCTGTTGATAAAACTTGAGTCCAATTTTGACCAGAATTTGTAGATTTATACACCCCTGGATCTCCTGTTATATCGTGTCCTCCTGGTGTTACCCAAGTAGGTATTGTCAAATTACCTAACCCACAAGAGTACAAAATAGATGGATCAACCGGATCAATTTCAATATCAAATGTGCCTATATCTGGAAAATCATGAATCAGTTCCCAATCAGTTCCCCCGTTAAACGATCTATATGCTCCGAAAAGATGAGTTGTAACATAAACATTATCTTGGTTGTTAGGATCAACTGCAATATCTAAAACACTTCTAGGTAATATACCTGTTATATCAGTCCAACTTACTCCATTGTTTGTTGATTTGAATAGTTTCCCCGTTAGTTCACTAGGACCAAAGGTTGAACAATAGATTGTTGAATCATTAGCGATAACTGTATTCACTAAGAAAGCCCCTTCACTTGAGAAATCAGCTATTTCATTCCATACAGTTCCACCATCTGTAGATCTCCATAATGTTGGAGTAGAACGGTCTGCAAGATAAATAATACTACTGTCTTGAGAATCCAAGCTTAGAGCTGTTGCAGACATAGGTGCATCATGAAGTAACTCCCAATTTTCTCCCCCATCATATGTTTTCCAAGTTCCTGCTAGCCAGGACCCAGTATATGCAATAAAAGGATTACTGGGGTCAACAACTAGCTGAGGTTGTCCCATAACTGTAAACATAGTGAAATTATCATTTAGTTTTATCCAACTTGAACCAGCATTAATGCTTTTGTAAATTTCTCCACCTAGTTCACTAATACTTGCTGCATATATAATATCTGGATTATCATCATCAATTACAATCGAAGTGATACCCTTAGATGATGTAACATTTAGCACAGTAGTCCAAGAATCACCTCCATTGACTGTTTTTCTAATCATTGCCCAATCTTGAAATGGTTTAGAATTATATCCACTATAAACCGTGTTAGGATCTGTGGGATGTACAGCTAAAGTGTATGAATAGTCTACTTCTGAATGTCTTAAGAAATCCCAGTCTTTACCAGCATCTGTACTTTTGAAAATTCCATAGCCACTTTTAACTGCATAGATAATACTCGAATTTGATGGAGCAGGGGATAGAGCTTGAACTGATCCGAATCGAAAGCCATCATATTTATGAGCATTAAATTGTTGCGTCCAATTTGTGCCATAATTTGTTGATAAGAATAACCCTCCCAAATCACTTATCTCCCAAACTACTGAAGGATCTAGGGGGTTAACTTTTATTTCATCTGGGAACGAGTGATCAATCCCACCTCCATCTAGACGAATCCATGTTTCTCCTCCATCATCAGTTCTAAATGTACCTTCACCATCCCAGCCTGTTACATACACAGTATCACTCCCTGCAACATTGGGAACAGCCATAAGTACAATTCCTGTATTAAGTAATCCTTGAGTTATGCGTGTCCATGAGCTTCCTTCATTTGTGCTTTTGAAATATCCATGACTCGAAATAGGCAGATAAATTATGTTTCCATCAGTTGGATCTATTGCAATATCTCTAATGTCACCTGTATTAATACCAGGTGTTAACATTGGATCTATCCTTGTCCAATTTATTCCATCATTCTTTGTTTTGTATACTAAATTTCCATAGCCAAGATAGATTGTATCATAACTGGAACCTGGATCAATTCCAAGAATTCTTCCATTGTAAGGAGGGAATAATTTTGCCCAACTTTGACCTCCATTTTCAGTTTTGAACAGATATGATTCCGCTGGATTTTGAATCTTATCATAAGCTTTCTCAAGAGAGACATAGATAGTTTCATTGTCTTCTGGATGAACAAGAATACTCCTAACAGAAGTATCGGGTGGTTGACCTATATCTATACTATTCCAAGAAATCCCTCCATCTGTTGTTAAATACAAATTACCATTTCCATATGTTTCATTCTTAGTTCCAACCCAATAGGTATTTTCGTAACTAATAGCTACGTCTGTGAACCCAAATTCTGAAATTGGTAAATCTCCAGTAATATCTCCCCAACTACTCCCTCTGCTATCAGAAAACAAAACCTCTCTTGCCTGTGTACAGCTGATAATATCTGTAGGATTGTTATCATGTAGAGCTAAAGATTTGAAGGACTTGCTTTGATCAATCTTTGTCCAATTAAGACCTCCATCCAAACTTCTAAAAACCTCTCCACTCATACCAGCAATTGGACTTTCAGCAATTGCAAACAAGATGTTGGAATTGTCTGGAGAGATTATTATTTTTTCAACTCTCTTATTCCCTTCAAGAAATCTTGGTTGATTACTCCAAGAAACACCTGAATCAATAGATTTGAAAATACCTCCTGCACCACCAGCAAAGAGAACATTTGGTTGTACCGGATCTACTTCTATAGTATGGATTATTCCTCCATATGGACCATTTGTTTGTATCCAGTCATCTGAATCTGGAAGTGCATTAAGATTCATTAGTCTAAAATCATTATAAAGTGCGTTAACAGATGTTGGTATTGTGATCAAAAAAACTAAAAATGGTACACACAATTTTACATAAAATTTTATTCTTTTCAATTCTACTACACCCAGATTTATATTGTTCTAGTGTAAAAATAGGTATAAAACAGTTTTGTAGCCCTTAACAAGCCACTTTTTCCCTAATCTCGAAAAGAGTTTTAAGATGAGTAGAAATTTAGGATTTATGAGAGCAGTTCAATTGGTCAAGATAGGAGAAAATTTAGAAAACATGGAAGTACCTAAACCTGAACCTAAATCGGGAGAAGTTATAGTCAAAATTAAAGCTGCTGGAATCTGTCATTCTGATGTTCATTACAGAGATGGAATCTCTTCAGTTGATTATCTTCCAATAACTTTAGGACATGAAGTAGCAGGTGAGATAGAAGAAATAGGAAACAATGTTTCTGATTTCAAAGTAGGAGATAGAGTATGTCTTAACTATATGGTTACTTGTGGAAAATGTAGATATTGTATTCAAGGAACTGAACAATTTTGTGTAGAAGGAAAAATGATTGGCAAGAACATTGATGGGGGATATGCTGAATACATTAAGGTACCTCCTAGAGGATTATTTCAACTTCCACAATCAATTTCATATGAACATGCAGCCGTAATGATGTGTTCATCTTCAACATCTCTTCATGCACTTAGAAAGACTCGTTTCAAAGAAGGAGAGAATATTGCTATCTTTGGACTAGGAGGTTTAGGTATTTCTGCTCTACAATTGGCAAAAGCTCTTGGAGCTAGAGACATTTATGCTGTAGATATTGATTCTAAGAAACTTGAAACTGCGATGGAAATGGGTGCAATTCCAATTAATGCAAAAGATGATGAACCTGCTGCAAAAATAATGGAACTTACTTCCAATGATGGAGTAGATGTTGCACTTGAGCTTATTGGACTGCCAATTACAATGAATCAAGGAGTAAGATCACTAGCTAGATTTGGAAGACTAGGAATAGCTGGAATAACTATTGATAAGTTTGGTATTGATTCATATCAAGTAATTGGTAGAGAAAAAGAGATAATTGGAGTATCTGACCATTTACTATCTGAAATTCCTGTAATCTTAGATCTTGCAGATCAAGGAAAATTGGACTTAAATAAAGTAGTAACAAAAACTGTTCCATTAAAAGCTAAAAACATAAATGAGATTCATAGTCAGTTAAAAGAATTCAAAGCTGATTTTAGAACAGTTATTGTTCCGTAAACCTCAGCACCAAAATCTTATAATTGTTTAAGTGATAGTTTTTACACTGGCTGAACATTATGAGGAAGAGCACTAAACCTAACTTCTTTGTTTTTTTCTTAATTCTATTGATAGCACTTTTCTCTTCTCAAAATGACATTCAATACAATCATGCTAATACAAAAATGCAAGAAGATTTTTCATCTTACACACCCTTCGAATCAATTATTATACATAATGACAGCACATTCACTGATTATGGTTTTCCTGGAAATGGAAGCTCAAATAATCCATTCATTATAGAGAACTATTATATATCAACTAGCCAAGAATATGGAATCGATATTGAGTTTACTGATATGTTTTTTGTTATTAGGAACTGCTATATTAATGCTGATCAAACTGCAATAAATATTGAAGAAGTAGGAATTGCAAATACTAAGATAATCAATAATACCTGTATTGGTAATTACTTCCTTGGAATTAGAATATTTGATGCACCTGCAGCTGTAATTCAAGACAATACATGTATTAATAGCAGAGATGGTATCCATATACATTCTTCTCCATTTGTGTCTATTGTTAACAATACATGTTCCAACAATTTTTATGATGGAATCAATATTGAATATTCTTCCAAGGTATCATTAAGAAATAACACATTTGATTCAAATAATTATATTGGAGTTAATACAAGGGATTGTTCTCTTTTATCACTGGAAAACAATACTATATCCAACAATAATCGTTGGGGACTCTATCTTTTCATGTCTGTAACTGCTTCACTAATCAATAATACTGTAAGAGATAATGAATTCATGAATAGAATGGATATGTGTACAGGTTCAATCATAAAAGGCAATAACTTCACCAATGATGGGTTAGCTATAGAAGACTGGAATACTACAGAATATTTAACCTATACAGTAGAAGATAATTTGGTAAATGATAAACTGTTTGGATTTTTTGTTAATTTGAACAAACATTCCTTTCTTGAACCAATTTATGGACAGTTTACTTTAGTTAACTGTACAGAAGTTTCTATAAGTAACCAAATAATAGCAAATACTGACAGAGCTTTCTTCATTGTAAGATGTAAAGAAGTTACATTACATGACAATATTTGTGAAAACAATGAAGCTGGAGTTAGAGTATATTATTCTAGCAATATTTTCATTTCTGAAAATGTTTTTAGCAACACTACACACTATGGGATTTGGTTGATAGAATCAACCGAAAACTATCTGTCAGATAATAGATGTGATAACATTAAGTATTATGGGATTCATCTACTTGGTTCTGATAATAACATTCTAATTGGTAACAAGTGCAATAATAACACTATTGGAATATATGTCGAAGGTTCTGATGATTGTATTTTTACCTACACTATGCTACGAGAAAATGAGAAACACGGTATTCAATTGACTTCCTTTTGTGATAATAATCTGATTCATCATAATTATTTCAAGGACAACAACCTAGATGGAGTTTCTCAAGCCAAGGATGATGGAAACAATAACACCTGGTGGGATCCTAACACTAAACAAGGGAATCATTGGTCAAATTGGAATAAGAGAAAACCATACTTGATTGAAGGTAGATCTAATTCAACAGATCCTTATCCTCTGAACGAAGGATTGAATAATATCAGTTTAAGCTTCTTCTTACTATTTCCTACACTATTAGTAGTAACTATTCTTAACAAACACTATAAGAAAAGAAAGAGATGATATTCATAATCAGCAGAAAAAATTTATAGCAGATTTTAGAACTGTGATAATCCCCTAACTCAATTTCATGTCCCTGATCATTAAAATGAAGTAAAAGGTAATTATTTGAGTATAGTAAAAGTTTATATTTTGTACTAAGTTAGTGTAATATTATGTTAGTTGAAAAGAAGTATCACACAGGAGATGTAGAACTCAATTATGCAGAAGGTCCCAAATCTGGTCCACCTCTTCTGCTTCTTCATGGAAACTCTTGGAGATGGCAAAGTTATCTATCAATTATGCCTTTTCTAACGCAGAGATGGCACGTCTATGCAATAGATTTCAGAGGACATGGGAGTTCTGGACGCACAGATACTTATTCACTCAATATGTATTTAGAAGATACAAAATCATTTGTTGAAAATATTGTTAAAGAAGACTTAGTTATTTTTGGTCATTCAATGGGTGCTGCTGTTGCATTCTTATTAGCAGCTGATATGCCTAATTTAGTAAAGGGAATCATCATTGGAGATATAACTATTGATTTTGCATCTATGGAACAACAAGTACAAGCTGCAATTAATTCAGGTACCTTCAAGGTTTGGTCAGAATGGGCGAAGGAAGATAAATCAAGTGATTCACTTCTCAGCAAATTACTCAAACATCAAATACCTATCCCAAATAGTGATCAAACAATTGCTTGGGGTGATGCACCAGGGAGCATTCCATGGTTATTATTCTTAGCTCAAAACCTTACTAAACTAGATCATAAAACACAAGCAGGAGCTAGTAATATTGAAGCTTTTAGAATACAATGGAAGATATACGATAGTACTGAGTTTCTCCAAAAGATTAAATGCCCAACTTTATTACTTCAAGCAGATTCTAAACTTGGTGGAATGATGACTGATAAATGTGTTAAAATGGCAAAAGAAAAAATTGAAATTGTAGTACACAAGAAAATTGAAGAAGTTGGACATGGTTTATTCTATTCCGATGTTACAGCCGTTATGCCTACTGTAATAGACTTCTTAGAACTGGTAAGAGATTAGTTTTTCTTCTTATCTCCTAATATCAACCGAAACTATTAACACAATACATAAACAGCAAAAGAGTTCAGTTCAGAATTTAGAATTGCAATAAAACCCAAATAACATATCTTCAACGTTCGATAAATTGTCCATTGGTTTTTGCTACTAGTTTCCTGTTTTTTACTATAAATTCTCCTCTTCGAACTGTGGATTCAATTAAACCATTAATTAGCATATCTTCATAGGGACTATAATCTGTTCTGGAATGGCCTGAATCAATCATCAGTGTTTTATCTGGACTAAAAATAACAAAATCAGCATCTGAATCCTTTTGAATTACACCTTTCTTTGGATAGAGGTTATGAATCTTTGCGGGATTTATTGTAAACTTATCGATAATTTCTTCTCCAAACAGGTGATACATAAGAGAAAAACTGTACTCCAAACTTCCTAGTCCTTTAGGTATTTTACTTGCAACTTTGTACCTCATTTTTTCTTCTTTAGTAAAAGGACAGTGATCAGTTCCTATTGTTTGGATTGAGGAAATGTTTTCTTTGAGTTTTTGTTGTTCATCAGCTGATCGCAAAGGTGGTGCAAGGAGAAATAGATTACCATTATCTTGTTCAAATAAATCCTTAGTTAAATGGAAATATTGAGGACAACTTTCTATGAATATGTTCTTTCCGATTAGTTCTTTGCACTCTTCTTTGATGAGGTTTATTGAAGAACCGCATGTTACATGAACGATATAGAGCTTTCCTGGTATATCCTTCACAATTCTTACTAATTTCTCAATTTCAAGTATTTCTGCCTCTGCTGGTCTGGATCTTTCATATTGCTCTAAAGTATCATCAACTTCTGCATTCAATATCATGTAATCGTTTTCAGCATGTACAAGAATCAATGTACTTGTTTTACTTGAGTTTTTCATGAATTCCTGAAGTTTTTCTTTTGATATTTTTCGGTTACTCTCTGAATAAGTTGTAAACATCTTAATTGATGGAATACCATTGGCTCTAGAAATAGCTACTAATTTATCTACATCATCGTCAAAATTACCAACTGTTGTGTGAAAAGAGTAATCGATATAGGAATCTTTAGCTTCCTTCATTTTTTGAGCAAATCTATTTTCAAACTCATCAACATTTATTATAGGGTCTAAAAAATCTATAAAAGTGGTTATTCCACCAAATGCTGCAGCTTTGGAAGCACTTTCATAATCATCAGCTGATCTAAATTCTCCCAAGTCAAGATTGATATGAACGTGTGGATCAATAAATCCAGGCATAATTAATTTGCTTATACAACTGACTATATTCTCACAAGGAAGTTCTGTTCCTTGAGGGACAATTTCTGAAATGACTTGATCCTTGATATAGATATCCACAGCAACGAAACTACCATTTATGTACACTTTGCCGTTTACCAAACCTAAATCATACTTGAAATTGTCTTTCATTACTTGACCATATTCTACTCCATAAATAAAAGTTATCTCTTCTTGAAAACTCACAGAGAGACTTCAAAAACTCATCTTCAGTTGCTAAAAAGAAGGTTTATAAACAAAAACTAGTATTGGCAGAGCAACAAGACTATGTTAGATGAAACTAGTCTGGAATATTAAGGTGAATTAATTATGAGAAGTTTTAAAGGACGAGATATTATCTCTTTAAGAGACTTTGAACGTCATGAATATGAGCGTATATTTGAGGTTGCTAGAAAATTAGAACCTATAGCTCGCAATAGAAAAAATGTTGATTTGTTGAAAGATAAGATAATGGTTACTGCATTTTATCAACCATCAACAAGAACTCGTTTAGCTCATGAATCAGCTATGCTAAGATTAGGTGGTAAAGTAACTGGATTCTCCGATGCTAAAATGACACGTGCAGGTGATTTTTACCAAGAAACAATCAAGGATACTTTCAAAATGCTTGAGAATTATGGAGATGTTATTGTTATGCGACACTTCCAAAAAGGTGCACCACAAGAAGCATCTAAATGGGTAAGTATTCCAATAATTAATGGAGGCGACGGCTGGGGAGAACATCCTACTCAGATCCTCACTGATCTCTATACAGTTCTTAAAGAAAAAGGAAAGATTGACGGATTAAAATGGGTAGCTGTCGGAGATATGAGAATGAGAACAATGCATTCTCTAGGTCATGCACTTACTCAGTTTGATTGTCCAATCACTTTTGTCGCACCAAAAGATATGGCAATGCCAGAAGAATATAAGGAAGATTTCAGACGTAATGGTTTGAACTTCACTGAAGCTGATGATGTTCGAGAGGTTATTGCAGATGCTGATGTCATTCTAGTTGAACCTGTTGTCCAACCTGATTACACCAAATCTCGTGATGAAAGAGATGGTGATGTTGCTTTAACTCCACCAGAATTCCAAATCACTAAAGAACTACTTGAAACCAAAGCAAAATCTGATGCTATATTACTTCACTCTCTACCACGTATGGATGATATACCACCTGATGTGGATCAAACACGTTGGGCTCGTTATTGGCAAGAAGGATTTTACGGCGTTGTAATGAGAATGGCTCTAATAGCACTAGTTTTAGGTGCAGAAGAAGGGTGAAGACTTAATGCAATCTGATTTACGTGGTCGAGATTTAATCGGTGACTTAGATTTCACCAAAGAAGAAGTCGAAACCATCTTAGATGTTGCTTGGGATCTTAAGAAAAGAAGAGCTCTAGGTGAAAGACATGCTCTTCTTCTAGATAAGACCCTTTGTATGCTTTTCTTCTTCTCCAGCACACGTACTCGAGCCTCATTTGAAGCTGGTATGGCACAGCTAGGAGGTCACGCTGCGTTTATGGAGAGTCGTACTACTCAAGTTTCTCATGGAGACACTGAAAAAGAACTAGGAGAAATCCTTGGCAGATATTTTGATGGAATTGCAATTAGACACTGTGATTGGGGTATAGGTAACAAGTACATCAATCATGTAGCATCTGCATCTCGCTCACCAGTATTGAATATGCAGTGTGATGTTTATCATCCTCATCAGTGCTTAGCTGATATCATGACAATCATTGAGAAAAAGGGTCGTGATTTGAAAGGCAAAAAGATGGTGGTTTCATGGGCTTATGCTTCATCATACTTGAAACCAATTTCTGTTCCACAATCATTAATTCTACAGATGCCTAGATTTGGATTAGATGTTACTTTAGCACATCCTCCTGAATTCAAATTGATGCCTGAAATCATGAAACAAGCTCAAGAACAAGCTGATAAGTTTGGTAGTAAGTTCGAAGTAGTCGACAGCATGGAAGAGGGTTTTAAAGATGCAGAAATAGTTTATGCAAAATCTTGGGGACCTTTACTAACAACTAATGATCCAGAAGAAGGTAAGAAAATCCAAGACAAGTACAAGGATTGGATAACTGATTCAAAGAAGATGGCATTAGCTCACAAAGATGCTATTTACATGCACCCATTACCTGCTGATCGTGATGTTGAAGTCACAAGTGAAGTTATGGATGGTCCTCAATCAGTTGTTTTTGATCAAGCTGAAAACAGGATGCATGCTCAAAAAGCAGTTATGGCTCTAACAATGAAATAGGAGAATTAAATTTCTCCAATAACTCTTTTTCTAGATTTAATTTTTCAAAAGAATTTTTGTAAAATCTAGTGATTTATTAGTATTTTTTCTATAATTGAAATGGAAATAGTTGAATCAAATTTTTTAATTTGAAAAGAGGAGAACTACTTGGCAAGAAAATATCTTTCAAAGATTAGAAAAGAACAGAACCTTAACTACAAGACTGACACTTTCAATAGAACAAGAAGGATGAACGAAAAAAAATGTCCTGTATGTGGAATTAAATTAAACTCAGATGATACTTTTTGTTACAAATGTAGAAGATGTTTTAATAGTCATTTAAATTAAATGAGTAATCACACAATCTTACTTTTATGAATTAGGTCTACTTAACTCCCAGTTTCCAAAACACATGGGTAATTTTCTATTAAATTTGAAACCAGCAGATTCTGCCAACTTAATACTTGCAATATTATCTTCTGTAGTATGCCATTCAACTGTGTTGACTCCTAATTCCCAACAGTGTTCTAATGTATGAAATAAAAGATTCTTCCCTAATCCTTTTCTTTGAAAATCTGATTTTGTTGTTATCCCAAGATCACACCTACTCAAGTTATTTGAGATATAACTGCAATAACAGAAACCAACAACAAGTTTCTCTTGATAAACTACTGCAAATGCAAATCTTCTATTATAAAATTCATCTAACGAGTTCTTATTATCTGAAAGCCACCATTCAATTCTGATTTCTTCTGGAATTTCATTAGATTTGTTTTCAATAAATTCTCTATTCACTCTTTTAATGCTGAAATCTTGTGATAAAGTAGAATTCCATTCTTTCCTTTCATTTCTACTTAAAGTGTGGTATACTTCCTCTCCAGTCGATACTTTTCCGTCAAATATATCTTTGATTGCATCCCTCCATTCTTGTTCATAGAACATAAAGATATATTTGTAGTCTTCCTTATAATTTGGAAATATATCATTTCCGAGAATTTCTTTCAAATCACAATTGAATTCATTGTTTTTTGAAGATCCCGCAAAAAAGAAAAAAACTTTTCCTAGATGAACAAAACCAGAACCAGGATTTTCTTTATCATCAACAAATATCCTACCATATTGGTTTCCTTCTAACACTGAAACCAACATTAATTGATGTTCAGCTAAACTGGAAAATAGTTTTTTAACTTGGTAGAACTCATTTTCTTCTAATTCATGTAACATTCTATTCAACTAGTAAGGTTTAATTTTGAAATTATAAGAATTTCTAGTAACCCCTAACTCAGTTAGTCCTAAAACGAAATATTTAAACTACATAATTGAAGGAATGTGATACCGATGTCTGAAGGAAAGAAAGTAGCAGTTGTTGCTATAGGTGGTAATTCACTAATAAAAGATAAGCAACATCAAACTGTACAAGACCAATACAAAGCTGCCAAAGAAACTGCATATCACATGGTAGATATGATTGAAGCAGGATGGGATATTGCTATAGGTCATGGTAATGGACCTCAAGTTGGATTCATTCTACGCCGAAGTGAAATTGCTCATAAGGTTGAAGGTATGCATGAATTACCTCTTGATGTTTGTGGAGCTGATAGTCAAGGTGCTATAGGATATGCATTGCAGCAAAATATCCAGAACGAGCTCAAAATAAGAGGAATAGTCAAACCAGTAACTACAGTGGTTACTCAAGTCAGAGTAGATCCTACTGATCCTGCTTTTCTAAAACCTACTAAACCTATAGGAACTTTCATGGAAGCAGATGAAGCAGAACAAAGAAAGGAATCATTAGGGTGGAATGTTGTTGAAGATTCAGGTCGTGGTTGGCGTAGAGTAGTACCTTCCCCATTACCAGTAGAGATAATGGAATTGGAAGCTGTTAAAGCTTTGATTGCTGCAGGTGTAATCACAATTACTGTAGGTGGTGGTGGTATTCCTGTTATTCAAACAGATGATGGAATCATTGGAACTGCAGCTGTTATTGACAAGGATTTTGCATCAGCATTCCTAGCTAATAAGATTGATGCTGATATGCTATTGATTTCAACTGCTGTTGAAAAAGTTGCTTTGAATTTTGGTAAACCAAATCAAGTTGATATAGACCAAATGACAGTTGCAGAAGCAAAGAAATATCTTGATGAAGGAACTCACTTCGCAAAAGGATCTATGGAACCAAAAATTAAAGCTATTGTTGGATTTTTAGAACAGGGTGGCAAAGAAGCTTTAATCACCAATCCTGAAAACATAGGTCGTGCTTTGAAAGGTGAAACAGGAACTAGAATTGTTCCATAGAAATATTATTGAAGATTAGTTCTTCAATTCTTTTATTTTTCTTTTCTCAATAATGGTAGAGAGAAACGGGGTTTATTATCAAATTTATACAAGGCACCTGCAACTGCTCCAGCTGTAGGAACTAGACCAATCTCTCCTACTCCTTTAGATCCAAATCCTCCAATATCTTCTGGAACCTCAACAAGTATAACTTCTACTTCTGGAGTGTCTCTTGCTTTTACTATCTGCAAATCTCTCATTTTCAAAGAATTTGGAACTCCTTTGGTTGATGGAAAACTTTCAGAAAGAGTATGACCTAAACCCATATGGATTCCGCCTTCAATCTGACCAGCACAAGCCATAGGATTCATTACTTTTCCAACATCATGTGCAGCAATCATTTTCTTCAGGTTTCCTTTTTCGTCAAGAAAAGCAACTTGAACAGCATAACTGAAAGTTAGATGTGTAACTGGATTATCGATTGGTGTTCCAGGTTTAACTGTAAAATTGGTTATATACTCTCCATGAAATTCTTGTCCTTTTAACTCTTTGAGAGTTTTAGATTCAAGAGCTTTTACAAGCTTTTCAGCAGCCTTCTTTGCAGCCATAGAATCTAGAGCTGTTGCTCTTGAAGCAGTTGTCATCCCACATTTAGTTTTTGGATAACTAATAGATTTTATGCTCATTTTAGACAAAGGAATATCTGTTAATTCAGAAACAACTTGTGATAAAATAGTAAAAAGCCCCTGACCCATTTCTGTAAAACCAGTTAAGATCTCAATTGTTTCATCTTCTAAAACCTTTATCAAAACTCTTCCTGTATCTTCAAGTCCATTTCCAATACCAGTGTTCTTTATACCACATGCTATCCCAGTAGGAACTGTAGATGATTTGTATGCATCTTTTACAACATCTAAGCATTTTTGCATTCCAACTACAGTTGGTGTCATTTTTTGTCCTGTTGCGAATCTTTGACCATCCTTGAGAATATTCCTTTCCCTTATATCAAAATCATCTATTTCTAAACCATCTTCTCTCATTTTTTGAGAAATTAAATTCAAACAAGTTTCCATGGCAAAAGAAGTTTGATTGACTCCAAAACCTCTCATCGCTCCACAAACAGGATTGTTGGTATAGACAGCTTTTGCGTCAACATCTACATTGGGAACATAGTATGGACCACAGCAATGTCCAGCTGCACGTTCTACAACTTTAGCTCCAACAGAAGCATATGCACCAGTATCTGCAATGAGTTTCATTCTTACAGCTGTTAGCTTACCATTTTCATCTGCTCCAACTTCATAGTTCATGGTCATAGGATGACGTTTAACATGCATCAAAAGTGACTGCTCTCTAGTTAATACTGTTTTAACTGGTTTTTTCAACAAGAACGAAGCAATAGCTGTTTGTGCTTGACAGCTGAGATCCTCCTTACCACCAAAAGCTCCTCCATTAGTTACTAATTCCACAATAACATTTCCAGTTTCAAGACCAAGTACTTCTGCAATCTGTCTTTGATCTTCATGCACTCCTTGTCCTTGACTATAAACATGAATTCCATTTTCAGTTGGAACTGCAAGAGAGCTTTCTACCTCCATGAAAGCATGTTCAATTCTTTGAGTCTTGAATTGATGTTTAATCACATATTTTGATTTACTAAGAGCGTCATCTACATCTCCTCTTCCAAAGAAAGTATGACCTAAAAGATTTCCTTTTTCATGGATTTTTATAGCATCTTCTGCTAATGCTTTGATAGGATCATCAACTAGTTCCAAGATTTCATATTCTATATTTATCTTCTCTAGAGCGGCTCTTGCGTGTAGCATCGAATCAGCAACAACCATAGCAAGAACATCACCAACATATCTAGTTATTTCTCCTTCTGCAACAAACACTGGCCAATCGGGTATTATATGACCAATTATTCTTTTACCTGGAACATCTGGTGCAGTGAATATTCTTACAACACCACAACCATTTTCAGCTTCAGAAGTATCAATCTTTAGAACTTTGGCACGTGGATATTTACTCAAAAGTAAAGCTCCATGAAGCATATTTTCCTTTTCCATATCTGCTATGTATGGCTTCTCACCTAGTGCCATATCTATTCCACGGTATCTGGGAGCACTTGATCCTACACCATCTTTTTTGGGTTCGAATTCTCTAGAAAATCCATGTTGTTCACCAAAGAACTCATTTCTTCTTGGTGGACCTGAGATATTAGTATCTTTACTCTGCCAGTGTTTTTCTGCTGTCTCAATTGCATCTACTATTCTCTGATAACCAGTACATCTACACAAATTGCTTGTGATTGCTCTTGCTTTCTCTTCTCTTGTTGAAATTGGGTTTTGGTCAAGAAAACTTTTGATCCTCATTACAATTCCAGGAGTACAAAAACCACACTGGATTGCACCTTCTTTAACCATAGATTTAGAAATTATCTCTTGCTCTTCTTTCCTAAGTCCTTCAATAGTGACAATTTCCTTACCCTCAATTGATTCGGGTTTTTGTCTACAAGACATCATGGCTTTTCCATTAATGAGAACTGTACATGCTCCACAGAAACCTTGACCTGAGCATCCATCTTTACAGCTCTTAATCAGACATACTTCTCGTAGAACATCTAAAACACTCATTCCCTCTTCATATTCGACTGTTGTTTCTTTTCCATTAAGAGTAAAAGTTACATTCATTTCATCACCTTAAAAGCTTCCCAATCTTCAAGAGTATTAATATTGAGTGTAATTTTCTTATCGTTTACAGATATAATCTTTGCCTTCTGCAATTCTTTTTGTTTATTTATTTCAAAGTCTAAACGAGAATCTGATTCACATTCCAACAAGTAGTTTTTGAATTCCGCAGAAATAAGTACAGGATGTCCTCGTCTTTCATTAAATTCAGGAATCGTTACTAATGTTTCAGAAGAGTTCAAACCTTCTATCAACTTGACCCATACTTCTTTTTCAGGACAAGGAACATCTGCAGGTAAAATGAAAGGACCATTTTGTTCTCCAGCATCTATTTCCTGTAGACCACATTGTATAGATGAAAAAGGTCCTCTCTCTGGTTGTGTATTTATACAGACAGTTAAGTGATTTAATTGTCTTATTTCAGCTTTGTACTGTTCTGCATCCTTACCTAAAACAACAATCAGATTTTTAAAACCTATATCTAGTAACAAAAGTAATTGATGTGAAAGAAAAGGTGTTCCATTATAATCTAAAAGTCCTTTAGGAATACCAGTTCGGGTTGAATCTCCAGCTGCTAGAATAATCACTGGAAAGTCTTTCAAATCATAATTCATTTTATCCAACCGAACTATTCTGAATGTTTAAAGTCAATATTTTTTCAATAAAAAGATTTTGTAAACAAGTAAAAAAAAATTTGAAAAATAAAAAGAAAAGAAAGAAGAGAGCTATGCTAAATCAGCTGCTCCAAATCTAGAAACTAAACTCTTGAATGCTCTTGTTCTAAACACGTATCTCATAAGTTCCGCAAACAAACAGAATCCTAGTGTGAAAGCCATTATTGCTCCCCAATCAGTTAACGTTATCTTATAAGTATGTAATTTAAATCCTGTAAATATTGCTTGTGTAGATGGTAGATAAACTGCTCCAACTAATAAGAACCAAGATAGTAAGACTGCACCTATCAAGTATTTATTCTTAAAGGGCCTGGATTTTATTAGAGAAGTTTGATTATCATTTCTTGCAATAAAGACAAACCATAGTTCGAATGATAAGGTAGCTATAAAAGCAAGCATTTGCGAGTAAGAGACTACATAATGTCTAACTTGATCATGCAGAAATGTCCAATATTCCGTTGAAAACATGGTAAATTCTCCTGTTTGAGCTAGGTTATTTGCATCTAATACTGCCCAATCATAGAATGTTTTGCCAATAGCACCAATATCATGTTCAGATCCATATACATTTGGTGCATAATGTAGGAATGCCCAGAGGAATATTCCTAATGAACATGCCAATGCAACAATTCCTGCAATAGATGCAAAGACATACATGTCTTTTACAAATGATGATTGTTTACCTCTTGGAGGTCTTTTCATCAATTCAGGATCATAAGGATCAAATGATAGTGCTAATGCAGGTAAAGCATCTGTTAAGAGATTAAGGAATAAAATTTGTAATGGTAAGAATGGAATTTCTTGCCATATGGAAAATACTATTAGAACTGCGAAGATTTCATCAAAATTACAACTAAGGAGATAACGAATGAACTTTTTCATGTTTTCGAAAATGTTTCTTCCTTCTTCTACAGCTGAAACTATTGTATTGAAAGCATCATCTGTAATAACCATATCAGCTACTTCTTTTGTAACATCTGTTCCTGTAATCCCCATGGCAACTCCAATGTCACTCTTTTTGATTGCTGGAGCATCGTTGACACCATCACCGGTGCATGCTACTCTATGGTCTAGTTCTTGTAATGTTTCTACTACTCTGTATTTGTCTTTTGGACTCATTCTACTGTAAACTTTGATTTTCTCTATTATCTCTTTTAGCTCATCATCTGGCATTAGAGAGAATTCATCTCCGTTCACTACTAAATCATCCTCAGAAGTAATTATACCAATTTCTTTAGCTACTGCCATTGCTGTTGGTTGCTGATCTCCAGTTATCATAACTGTTGTAATTCCAGCCATTCTACATTCTTCTATTGCATCTTTTACTTCTGGTCTTGCTGGATCTATCATTCCTGTTAATCCAATGAAAACCATGTCATCCTCTATTTCGTCTACATTTTCTTTATCGTAACCTTTAGGAACTTCCCTGTATGCTACTGCTAGTACTCTTAGTGCTCTTGTAGACATCTCCAGGTTTGCATCCATAATCTCTTGTTCCAGTTTCTTAGTCATTTTCTCGACTTTACCGTTACTCATAGCTGAATTGCATCTTGTCAGTACTACGGGGGGACTTCCTTTCATGTAAGCAAATAATTTTCCATTATCAACATGAATGGTTGTCATTCTTTTTCTGTCAGAATCGAAGAAAATTTCGTGATCTCTTTCCTTTATCATATCAGGAGTATATCCTGCTTTTTCTCCTATAACTACAAGAGCTGCTTCTGTTGGATCTCCTTTGATATCTATCTTTCCTTCATTTCTAAGAACACCTGAATTATTACAATGATAAACAGTTTCGATTAGCTGGTTTAAGATATTATCACTCTTTGGATCTATTACATTTCCATCTTGTGTGAAATCTCCATCGAGTAAATATCCTGAACCGCCAATTTCTGTTTTACCTTGCATCGTCCAGACTTCCTTAACTGTCATCTCGTTTCTTGTTAGAGTTCCAGTCTTATCACTACAGATGTAATCTACTGAACCTAGTGTTTCAACAGCTGGTAAGCGGGAAACGATTGTGTTTTTCTTAGCCATCTTAGAGACACCAATTGCTAATGTGATTACAATGGCAGCTGGTAATCCTTCAGGAACCGCTGAAATTGCTAGTGATATAGCTACTTCAAAACTTTCTAGAAGTGGTTCTCCTAAAGAAGCATTTACAATCATAACAACTGCACAGATAACTAGAATAATGATTCCAAGTACTTTTCCTAATTTATCAAGTGCTTGTTGAAGAGGAGTTAGTTCCTCTTTAACTTGAGTGAGTTCAGCAATCTTACCCATCTCAGTTCTCATTCCAGTTTCAACAACAATTGCTTGTCCTCTTCCATAAACACAAGTAGTTCCGGAATAGATCATATTCTTTCGTTCATGGAGTCTTGAATCTTCTTCGACTATTTCGAGATTCTTTGTAATAGGATTGCTCTCTCCTGTCAGAGGAGCTTCATCAATCTTGAAATTATTTGCTTTTAATAATCTACAATCTGCAGGTATCTTATCCCCAACTTCTAGGTTAACAATATCTCCAGGGACAAGATCGCTGCTATGAACAATCTGTTCTTTTCCTTCTCTAATAACAACAACATCTTGTTCAAAATACTCTTTTAGTTTTTCCAATGCTTGATTCGACCGATAATCTTGAACAAAACCGATAACAGCATTAATTATTACAATCGCAAATATCGCTATTGCATCAATGATTTCCTCTCCGTGTTCTAGAAGAGTTGGTTTTAGAATATCTGGGTCATTAATCGCATGAATATAGTGGTTAAGACCGAAACCAATACTAATAATACCTGCAGCAATCAAGAGCAGAACTAGAAAATCTGTAAATTGCTCTGCAATCATTTTCAGAACTTTAAACTTTTCAGTTATAGTCAGCTTATTATGACCATACTTTTCTAACCGACTTACAACATCATGTTCCCAAAGTCCTTTTTCTTCACTGCCCAGTTCGTCAAAGATTTTCTTTGAGTCATAACTGTGCCAAGGTGTTAATATGATTTCTTCTTCTGGTGTTTCTGTTTTTTTCTTCTTCTTTTTCGACATGTCTACACCTTTTTAGAATGAATCTAAATGTAACTTTATGTAACTTTACAATTTGAATTTACTAGTGGGTTTAAAAGTTTTGTTTGAGCGACATGAAAAAAACAAGAAAAAATAGGACTATTCTAAAAGTTTCTTAAGTCCTGAAATTAGATTATCAACATCTTCTTCTATACTATAGAAATGAGGGCTAATTCTTAAACCACCATACCTACTGGATAAAATGATATTATTCTCTCTCAATTTTTTAGAGATTTCTACATTATTTGGTATTTTTACATTTATTACTCCTGATCTATTTTCAGCGTCTAAAGGTGTTAAAAAGTCATTACAGCCAATCTTTTGTAGTTCCTCTATTAGGTATTCAGTTATTTTAAGTATCTGTTTTTCTGCTTTTTTTATGCCATAATCAAGAATTATACTCATTCCACTATCTGCAATAGAATATAGAAAATCACTTGGATTAGTATCCATATATTTGGCAATGGAATCAACATAAACCATCTCATTCACATTCCAATAAGGTTCATCCCAATTACCTATTTCTATTCCGTGATAACCAGCAAAAGGTGGATTAAACTCATGTATTAATTCTTTTTTCATATAAAACCAGCCAGCTTGGTTCGGTCCAAGTAGCCATTTAGCTGTCCCACAAGTTAAAAAGTCAATATCCCACTTTTTCACATCATTAACCATTGCTCCAGATGATTGAATGGAATCTACAACAATAAGAGCCCCGTTTTCATGAGCAATTTTGGCTATTTCTTCAACATCTGCTTTGAATCCAGATAACCATTGAACATGAGAAAGTAGAACTAGTTTAGTATTTTCATCAATCTTTTCAGCAAATTCTTCAGGAAGAACTTTATTCTTTCTATCAGGAACTGGTCTGTAATCTATCCCTTTTGTTTTTCTTAGGAAGAGTGCCTGATAAACTTGAGCAACATAGTCATTCCAGTAGCAAACAATATTACTATTCTTGTCATATTCGATAAGATTTGCTGCTAGTCTAGAACCTGCAGTAACATCAGGAGTAAAGAGAATTTCATCTTCAGATGCATTGATTAGTTGGCTAAATTTGACAATAGCATCTTGCTTTTTCTGGTTTGTCTCCTCAAAATCGAATTTACCCCAACATTCTTTGTATTTGTCTATAGCTTCAGCAACCCTACCATGAAGAGGACAACGTGCAGCATGGTTTAGGAAGGTTTTCTTCTGTATTGTGGGTGATTCTTCTCTAACCTTAGCAATATAATCTGAACTCATAAATTAGAAATGAACAAATGTGGCTTTATAGTTTTCTCAAAAAAAGTTGTTATTTGTTATCGATGAATTTTTTATGATTGATCATAGAAACAATCAACTTATCTATCATTTGTGATAAACCTTTAGCGCTCTTTGCAGATACTTCTACAAAATGATTCTCTATGTTACTTCTCTTAGCAGTTCTGTTTAATCGGAATGCATATTCTTTTGCATCGATAGGATTCAAAGTTCTTTGACTAACTTCTCTCATATCAGCTTTGTTCCCAACAATTATTACAGGGATATGCCCAAAACCAGAGTAATTCATTAATTCTTCAATCCAAAAAGGAGTATGTCTAAAACTATGAGGGCTAGTAATATCATAAACAACTAATGCTCCGTTAGTGTTAAGGTAGTGCTTGGATCTATGCTCATTCGATAGTTCTCTACCGGGGATATCATACAGATTGACGATGATTTCTTGACCTTCGATCATTCTTGTAAATTCTATCAATTCTAATCTTATCGAAGGTTTTTGTTCTGCACCAGGAATAGATTTCTCAATCTGACGAAAAAGAGATGTTTTTCCTACTCCATAATCCCCAACAATCAGCACTTTGAATTTCATGATATTAACCACTAACAATTATAACATAATTTTTTCTTTTCAAAAGTATTATCATATTACAGTTTTAAAATCTTGTGCGTATTGCAGTACCTAATTTTTTGAAAGCTTCATCAATATTAAGACCCGTTTTTGCACTTGTTTCAAGGACTATATTCTCCACTCCAAAGTTTCTAGTTCCCTTATTTAGAATATCAACGAACTTTTGCGCTTCTTTCATACTTACACTTTTTCTGGTTCTTAAATCGGTTTTATTTGCAAGTAAGACAATAGGAACAACAGCCTGACCGCAATATTTGAAGAGTTCTCTAATCCAAATTGTACAATCTTTCAAAGTTTTCTTGTTAGTAATATCAAAAACAACTAAAGCTCCCATACTTCCATTGTAAAATCTTCCTCTAACCTCTTTGAAAATTGGCTGTCCTGCTAAATCCCAGATTTGAAATCGCCAGATCTCATCTGGGTATAGTTCTTTCTCAATTACGCTGAAGTCTGCTCCCAAAGTCATCTGATGAGAATGTGAAAAACCATACCCCATGTAGCTATTCCTGATGCTGGTTTTTCCTACTGCTCCATTTCCAATCAAAGTAATCTTGAAGACATATTCAGCTTTTTTATTCACATCTAATTATCTGCATAAATCACCTATAAACTTACTTATTACTTGATTTGAAATGAAATGTATATAAGTCAGAACTATCTATGTATAAGCAATGAAGTCTAAAAAAAGTAAGTCTTCGAAAAAAAAGACTAAAGAACTTTCAGCTAAGGAAATCACAGAGAAAGAAATTCGTCGAGTTGAAGCTAGAATGGCTCTTCAGAAACCTTAAGTCGAATTGGTAGATTTCACATCTCCAATCGTATCAGTCTTTACAAGAAACTTTTTAACGTAGTCAATTATTGATTTTTTCAATGCCAGAAGTTAGTAGTAAATCTCCTATAGTTGCTTTGTCAGCTTTGATTTTTGGTCACTTCTTAAATCACTTCTATGCCTATGTTCTCGGAGCTTCATTATTTATCATTCGAGAGGATATAGCTTTAACTAACGCACAAGTTGGTTTAGTTGGTACAGCACAAATAGTTGTTTTTGCTGTTTTCAGCATTCTTGTGGGAATAATTGGTGATAGGTGGTTAAGAAGTAAAAACACATTTGTTCCTCTAGGAGTGTTACTAATGGGGGCGAGTATGTTCATTGTTTCTTACTCACAGAGTTTAAGAGGATTAATCTTTGCAGCAATACTAACTGGATTTGGGGCATCCTTTTATCATCCAGTTGCTTATGCTTCTATAGCTGATTTATTTGAAAACAAGAAAGGTATTGCCATGGGGATGAACACAGCTTTAGGAATGATTGGTACATCAATTACTCCTGTAGTAATAGTTACTTTCGATGAGTGGATAGGGTGGGAAAAAGCTTTCATTGTATTTGGAATTGTAGCAATCATACTAGCTCTTTTGATGTTTGTTCTATTTCATTTCATGATCTCATACAAACGAACTCCTGAAGAAATTGAAGAAATGGCACAAAACAAGAATCTCAAACGAGAAAAGAAATTCACCAATTGGGTGAAAAAAGAGCTCCTTGTTGTTCTAACAATTATAATAATGATCTGTCTATTCTTCTCTGTTTTCAGATCTGGAATCTTCAGAATCACAAATCAGTTTCTATCTATCATCTTTGTAGATAATTATGGATTCAACATTTTCGAAGCAGGATGGATAACCACAGTCATTCTAGTAATTGGAGGTTTTACGTCAATTGCTGGAGGATTGCTCAGTGACAAAGTAGCTACTAGTCTGACAATGATAATTTCCGCAGCTGGATCTACAGTTATGCTATTATTACTAGTAGTCCTGGGTGATGTTGTTTCTGGAAAAGGAGCTATTGCTCTATTCTTCATATTTATAGCTTTTCTCTATTTTTCTGCAGCAGCAACCACGAAATATGTCTCTGAAAATGTTCCACAAAAATCTAGGTCTTTAGCTTTAGGATTTCTCTTTGCTATCCCAAGTGCATTAGCAGGTGTATTTCCATGGTTCTTTGGATGGATTCTAGATAATTCCACATTCAAATGGTCGTTTGTATTTCTGCTAGTTTTGGCTGCAGCTTCTACAGTATTGGCTTTCTTTCTGTTTAGACGAGATTGGAAGATAGGTAAACTAAAAAGAGGTCAAATAAATGGAGAAAATTCTAAGGTTTATATTCCAACTTATAATGATGAGAAATAGCACTTTCTCACTTTTTTCTTACTAAATCCAGTTCGTAAGTTTTAAATAATACGTATTTTTTCAAAAACTAGCTAAAATTAAAAGAGTGAAAAATAATGGCTAATATATTATTACTTATAGCTTTAATAACCGGAGTCATATCAATTTTAGCAGCGATCTATTTCACAGTAATTGTAATGAGAAAAGACCGTGGAAACGAAAAAATGATAGAGGTTTCCGGTTATATTGAAACAGGAGCTAAAAGCTTTCTAAAGGTCCAATATTTGGTTTTAGGAATATTCATTTTAGTTCTGTTCTTAGTTATACTCTTATTCTTACCTTCCGCAATGACTGGACATGAAGTACCAGTTTTAGCTGGAACACTCAATTGGCAACAAGCAGTAGCTTACCTAGTTGGGTCATTAGCATCAATGTTTGCAGGATGGTTAGGATTAATTGTTGGAGTAAAGACCAATACAAGAGCAGCACAAGGAGTAACAAAAGGCATCAAGGAAGGATTCGATATAGCCTTCTTTGGAGGATCAGTAATGGGACTCGCCGTTGTTGGTGTTGCATTGATTGGTGTAGGTGGAATCTACTGGATATTTGCAGGTAACAATCCAGATGCAGAAGCATTGCAATTTGCAACTCAAATTGTACTAGGGTTCAGCTTTGGAGCTTCTGGAATAGCCTTGTTCATGAAATGTGGAGGAGGTATTTATACCAAAACAGCAGATGTAGGTGCAGATCTAGTAGGTAAAGCAGAATACGACTTACCTGAAGATGACGTTCGTAACCCAGCAACTATCGCTGACAATGTTGGTGACAATGTTGGTGATATTGCAGGTATGGGTAGCGATTTACTGGATTCTTATGTAGCTTCTATTGTAGCGGCTATGATCTTAGGAACCACTGTTCTTGCAGCAGCTGGTGTTCGTCCAGATTTTGTTATCTTACCAATCCTTCTCTCAGCAGCAGGTTTAATTGCTTCACTAATTGGTATCTTCTTAATCAAATACTTTGGTGGAGACAATCCAGGTAAATCATTAAATATGGGAACATACATTTCAACAGCAATATTTGCTGGACTAGCAGCAGTAATTGTAGCAATAATGGTTTCACAGATCCCAGAGAGTTTAACTGGTTCTGAAATCAAAGTTGCAACTTGGAAATATTGGAAAGACTATATTGCAGTTGTTCTCGGTTTATTGAGTGGAGTGGTAATTGGATGGACTAGTGATTATTACACTAGAGAAGATAAGAAACCAACCAGAGAAATCGCTCATTCAGCTGAAGAAGGACATGCAGTTGTAATTCTCTCAGGATTTGCTTATGGTTTACAAAGCGTTGTTCTACCTGCAGTAGGAATTATTGTAGCAATGTCAGTATCTTTCATTCTTGACGGAGTGTTTGGTGTAGCTATGGCTGCAGTAGGTATGCTAGCAATTGTTGGAACAATTGTATCAAATGATGCATATGGACCTATTGTTGATAATTCTAGAGCAATTGCTGAACAAGGAGGACTGGGTGAAGACATTATCAGAAAGGCTGATGCTTTAGATTCAGCTGGAAACACTGCAAAAGCAATTACCAAAGGATTTGCAATTGGAGCAGCTAACCTAGCTGTATTAGCACTTCTGTTCTCTTTTGTTCAAGAAGCAGGAATCGCAGTAATTGATCTTCTTAATGTTAAAGTTTTGATTGGTGCTTTCGTAGGTGTAGTAGTACCTGCTCTATTCTCAGCATTGCTGATCTTGTCAGTTCAAAGAAATGCAGCCAAAATGGTTCTAGAAATCAGAAGACAATTTGAAGAGGAACCAGGTATATTAGAAGGTAAAGTACCAGCTGATTTCAATAGAACAATTGAAATTGCTACAAAAGGTGCTCTAAGAGAACTAGTTTTACCAAGCGTAATTTCAATAGTTATACCTCTAATAGTAGGTATATTCTTTGGAGTAGCAGCACTAGGAGCATTTCTAGCAGGAGCAATTCTATCAGGATTTGTCTTCGCTATATTCATGTCAAATGCTGGTGGAAGTTGGGATAATGCAAAAAAATGGATCGAAGATGGTAATCTTGGTGGTAAAGGTACTGATACTCATCATGCTGCTATCACTGGTGATACTGTTGGTGATCCATTCAAGGATACTGCAGGACCAAGCATTAACACACTTCTAGTTGTTATGTCTCTAACTGCTTCTATATTCATGGGCTTACTATCTAAGATAAATTCTGGAGAAGGTGTTCTTAGTGATACCTTATTCAAGCTTGAAGGAATTGCTAATGAATGGGTTTGGCTAGTTGTTGTTATTCTTGTTGGAGCTGCAGCACTAGGTATCTGTATTTGGATTGTTGTCAAGTTTGCAAGAAATAGCAAAGTTATGCAAAAATTGCTAAAGAAAGAGTAACATACTCTTTTCTATTTTTACTTTTTTACATTAAATATTCTGCTGAGTATTTACATAGTTTTTTATAATTCTTTTTATCAGAACACTTCATAAGCTGGCTTGATACTACTCATTATAAAACTTAACAAGAAGTGCTAAAATGAAAAATGAATTAGAAATTTATAATAAAGACAAACAATCTGCTAAGAAACATTTTGAAACTATTGTTAATGAAATTCCTTTATTGGATATGCAAACAGGAATGCCTTTACCTGTTTGGGAAAATACTAGTGAATTAGAAGAGAGAATGCAGGAGTTAAAGGTACCTGGTATAAGTATATCAGTTATCAACAACTTCGAAATTGAGTGGTCTGCCTGTTATGGTATTAAAGACGTTAGAACAAATGAGAAAGTAACCTTAGATACTCTATTTGAAGGTTGTTCAACTTCTAAAACTTTCACTTCTGTTGCGATTCTTAACTTAATAGATAGGGAACTTATTTCTCTAGATAGTGATGTTAACCAATATCTCAAAACCTGGAAGATTCCAACTAATGATTTTACTCAAAAAAATAGAATAACTCTTAGACATTTGTTAACACATACTTCAGGTATAAATCGTCCTGATTCTATGTTCGGCGTTGAAGATAGCAAAATTCCTACAATTGAACAAGTTTTGAATGGTGTATCACCTGCTATCAATGATGCTGTCGAAGTTAATTCCTTACCTGGTAAAGAGCACAACTATTCAAATTTCGGATACATCATAATACAAAAACTCCTAGAAGATTTGGAAGATAGTTCTTTCCCTAAGATCATCAAAGACGTAATTTTTAATCCTCTTAATATGATAAATAGTACGTTCGAATTTCCTTCTGGAGAATTAAAAAGTAAATCTATTGTCCCTCATGATGATCAAGGTATAGCCAGAGAATCTGGCTTACATCCAACAGCTTTAGGTCAAGGAGGAATTCTTACTACACCAACTGAACTATGCTTATTCTTAGTTGAACTTATGAACTCATTTCATGGTAGATCAAATAAACTATTATCACATGGAATGACAAAAGAGATGCTCTCTTCACAACTAAAACTAGATCCAGCGAAATACTTTGGTTTTACAAGTCAAGGATTGGGAATCTTTTTGATTGAAGAAGAAGATAAGCTACTAATAACTCATCCTGGTACAAATTTGCCAGGAGCTACTTGTCTGATGATTGCAAATCCAGTTACTGGTCAAGGGGCAGTTATAATGGCAAATGGAATTAATGGTGAATTGTTGAATCTTCAAATCTTATACTCTATTATCAAGGAGTATAAATGGACCAAAATGTGGTTATTCAGATAACCACTCAAATTCTACTTTTGATAACTTATCGACTCATCTAAACAGTGTAAAACTTATAATTATCTGAAAGGAAGATTTTGGTAGTGATTTTAGAATGTTAGATGATTATAATGAAAAATTAGCTAAACTTGTTGTGAACTATTCAATTAATGTTCAGAAAGGCGACACAGTTACAATTGATGGAGGGATAGACTCCGCAGATCTGGTAAGAGAGATACATATTGAAACTATCAAAGCTGGTGGACATGTAGTTCATGTCAGACTAGGTATTCCTGGAACAGCTGAACTGTACTTCAAACATGCTCAAGAACATCAATTAAATTATGTCAATCCTTTCTCCTTGGAGATGATAAAGAAAGTCGATAAAATGGTCAATGTATTTAGCTCCACTAATAGAAAAGCTCTTGTTAATGTTGATCCAGCAAAGCAAATGCAAGTAAATGAAGCTAACAAAGAATTAAGAAAGATTTACTTCGAAAGATCTGGTTCTGGAGATCTTGTGTGGACCATCTGTCCTTATCCTTCTCCTGCATTTGCACAAGAAGGTAATATGGGAACTATGGAATACAAAGAATTTGTTTACAAAGCTTTAGCTCTAGATACAGATGATCCAGTTGCTTATTGGCAATCTGTAAAAGAAGAACAAGAAGCAATAGTCGAGATTCTTAGAACTGGAAAAGAACTTAGAATAGTTGGAGAAGATACTGATCTTGTTATGAGTATTGAAGGTAGAGGATGGATTAATGCTTGTGGAGATAAGAATCTTCCTGATGGTGAAGTATTCACTTCTCCCGTTGAAGATTCTGTTAATGGAACTATTCGTTTCACTTATCCTGGAATCTTTATGGGTAAGGAAGTTGAAAACATCTGGCTCAAATTCAAGGACGGAAAGGTTGCAGAGTACACCGCTGAGAAAGGACAAGAAATTCTTGAAAAAGTACTCGAAATTGAAAATGCTGACATATTAGGGGAAGTTGCAATTGGAACCAATTATGGGATTCAAAAATTTACTAAAAACATGCTCTTTGATGAAAAGATGGGTGGAACAGTACACCTTGCTTTAGGTGCAGGTTTTGCTGAAATTGGATCCAAGAATGTTGCTAATGTTCATTGGGATATTCTCAAAGACATGAAGAGCGATGATTCAATTATTTATCTAGATGGAAAAGAGATATACAAAGCAGGAAAATGGTTAATTCCTTAACTTCCTTTAATTCTTTTTTTATTTTTTGAAGATTACAACCTTATGAATTGTCTACTACCACAATTTTTACATCCTCTTCCAGAACAATTAGCACAGGTAAGAATTCCACATTTTGCACATTTAGAGCTGGCTAAACTACCACAAGTTGGGCAATTTTTAATTCCAACTCGTTGTCGAAGTTTGTACACTCCAAACACAGCTGCAATTGCAACTGCTAAACCAGCTACAATCTCTAAAATAATAAAAAACACTTTAGATGTTGGAGATGGACCAGGATTTCCATTAGTTGGATTTTCTTCTAGTAGCCCTTTTATTGTATCTTCCATTGCTGGTTTGGTTATTTCATTGGTAAATCCTGTATCACTCCATTGAACTGTTCCTTCCTGATCTATTATGTAAAATGTAGGAATTGAACCAGTTCCATAGATTCCAAGAATGGTATTACCAGGATCTAAACTGACAATCCAGCTCATCCCTTCATCTTGTCTGAATTGAGATACAACAGCTTGTGATTCAGCTGTATCTATATCAACTGATATAATTTGTAAATCACTAAGAGAATAAGATGAATATACTTCTCTTAGGTAAGGAAGAGATAACTGACAAGGCGGACACCAAGTTGCGAAGAGATCTAGAATAACTATTTTTCCTAGGAAATCACTAAGAGAGTAAATTAAGCCTGAATCTACATCTTGTACAGAAATTTCTGGTGCTTGTTGTACAAAAGTTGTTTCTGTAATAATCTCTGGACTTGTATTTGCTTCTGATGAAATTCCAGTTAATGGCATCACAGATAGAGGTATGATTAGCACAATCATTAGTAGCAAGACTCTTCGATGAAGCATATATCAGAAAACTGGACAAACCCTTTTCAATTTTTGTGAATTACAAAAATATTTTACTTCCTCAATTTCTTTTCATACCTAATTGGTTTTCTTTTTTTTTCAAATGTGCTAGTTTTCTGATGCTTTCTTTGGGGACTTTCTAAATTCATTCCCCAGTTTAGCAATTTAGTTCTTAGTTGTTTGTGCACACTTAGACAATTTGGACAGTGTTGATTTTTCAGGAACCATTGGTATAATTCTTTCTTATGTGAAACAACATCACAACAACCTAAACGAATCTTCTCAGTTTTATCAACAGTCTTAAGCTCTTGTTTACAAAAATAGCAATCACCTTCAATTTTCTTCTTATCTTTAGTTTTCAAGATTTCACTGCCTTATTCAATATATACAGATTGCAACTGATAAATATATTGAAAATAAGATTAAAAACTAATCAAATTTACTTACCTTCTACTTCTTCCAATTCTTCAAGTGGTTCTACACCTGTTCCATTGCACATTCCACAGGTTTTTGTTATTGTTTTGTAGCTTTGACAATTATTTACAGAATGATTTGGAAAAGCTGTTTGTTTTATGGATCCTGACCCACTACAAACAGAACATGTTTTTTGGGAAGTTTTAGAAATAGGTTTTCTTAGAAAATACAGACTTAGAAGCAAGATTGACCCAAGTACAATTAACAATACTTTCCATAGAGTTCCTTGAATGAATATTCCAATGGAAATCAAAATAGGGCCTAGAAAAAAGCCTAATATTGGTAAAACTTTCTTAAAAGGAAAAGACTTAGTTTCTGTAGTAGTCAATTAATTACCTCTAATATGTTCTCTTATCCTCTTGAAAAAAACCACACTTATAATCATTTGCTTATACAGTATATATAGAATATCAAATTATCTTTCTAAATCAATTTCAAACTGTTCAATTGTCTTTGGAATACCTTCTTCACTTGAAACCTTTACAAATTCAGTACCAATTATACCTGCAATTAATTGTCGTTCAGAATCAGGAGTATTCATGAAAATCAACCTTCCTCTAGGTATTTCCTTAGCATAATTGTAGTAAGCAATTCTAGGGTGATATCTATCTAAAGGACCAGTTGTGATAAAGACTTCCTCTTTTATCTTCTTTAGATCATTAAACATGTTCAGTTTGTTATTTTCTAATGTGACTCTTTTGAATTTCCAAGGTACTATTCCCCTAGCAAACTCAAGCATTCTTTCTTTGTTTGTTTTGTTTTTCATACCCCATGTGAAAATATATGCAAGAGGCATTCTTAATGCAGAAAGGATAAACTTAGGAACAAATTTAAGTGCAAAATTATTTAGCGATCTTTCCCCCCACACCCACTTTATTACTGGATCATGTACTATAATTGTAGGTGCTGTAAAATAACCTTGAATTAAACCTTCTAGAACAACAGTTGCTCCATAACTAGAAGCATACAAAACAAAATCCTTTTCGTTTAATCCTAAGTTTTCAATAACCTGACCTAAGTCCTTAGCTGTTTGGTTTGCAGACATGGATGTTCTTTTAGTTTTTTTAATTTTGCTTGATCTTTTTTCTCTAGTCTCTAGATAATAGTATTCCCCAAAACCTTGATGAGGTATATGAAAATCCACCCATGTAATTGGAGCTGCAACATAGCCTGGAACGAAAATTACAGGTCTTTTAGTTTCACTTTTTTTTGGTTTGTGGTGAAAAACTCTGAGTTCTCCTTCATCAATTGGGACGTATTTGATCTCAGCAGCACCTTCATCTAGAAAAGTTGGTACAGCTCTTCTTCCTTCTTTCAGAAATTTAGCAATTATTGATTTTTCTTCTTTAGTATGCTGAAATAAGGACTGTTTATTATTCATACTACTTTGCCTCGAAACTCTTTATTTATGTGCTTTTCGAAACTTAATACTACCTATCAATCCTTATTTCAAATTGCTTTAGTGATTCAGGAATACCTTCATTTTGGGTGACTTTCATGAATTCTCTGCCTATTATACCTGTAATCAATTGTCTATCTTCGTCTGGTGTATTCATGAAAATGAATCTTCCCTTAGCTATTTCTTTAGCATATCCATAAAATTCTGATCGAAAATGATATCTATCCAAGGGACCTGTTGAGAAAAACACTTCTTCCTCTATTTCTTTGAGATCATTAAACATATCTAGTTTATTGTTCTGAAGAGTACATCTTTTGAACTTCCATGGTTCTACACCTCTCATGAAGTCCAGCATCCTTTTCCTATTGGCTTTGTTTTCCATCCCCATTGTTGCAATATATGCTAATGGCATTTTAATTGGAACTAGAATGAATTTAGGTACAACTTGCATTAAGATTTCCATAGCTCTATTTTTATTGACCCATGTAACCATTGGATCATGAACCACAATAGTTGGCGCTGTAAAATACTTCTTACTCAATCCTGCTAAGATATTTGTTGATCCATAGCTTGATCCCAACAATACAAAATCCTTGTTTTTCATTCCCAAATTTTCAAGTGCAACTCCAATATCCTTTGCAGTTTGATCAACAGTCATAGAAGCTTTTCGTTTGTTTTGAATTTTACTTGACTTCTTTTCTCTTGTTTCCAGATAGTAGTATTCTCCAATACCATGTAGTGGAAGTGAAAAGTCTACCCAACTAATTGGTGCAGCCACATAACCAGGAATGAAAACAACAGGTCTTTTTGTTTGAATGTTATCAGGTTTATGATGGAAATATCTTAGTTCTCCATCATCAATTTCCACATATTTAGCTTCAGCTCCTCCTTCTAAATATGTTGGAACATCTCTTCTACCTTGTTTCAAGAAATTCTGAATAATTTCCTTTTGTTCAGAGGTGTGAGAAAAAATTTCTTCAGGATTGCTCATATATCATCAATTCTCAAATGATCATTAAATATCTAGTTGTGTTTCTTTTTCTTTTTGAGTATAATTGTTGAAGCTACTACTGCTAGAACAGTACTAAATATTCCACAACAACCAGTTTTATTTATTCCACCAACTACTCCAGCACTAAAAAAGAATTCATCTGTTATTGGTTCAACTATCTCCTTACCAAGGAAATCTGATGTATCTGGGATCAATATTGATGTAGCATTTAGATAGATTATTTGGATATGGTATCCCACTTCAGTGCCTTCATCATATTCAATAAGAAAATCAGCAGAATAGGTTATAGCAGAAATATTATCCATGACTATTGGTTGAGGTTCACAAACAAAACTAGGACTAAGAGTACAAATCAAAAGTCTTACAATATCTACATCTGTAGTATTGTCAAAAATTACTTCAACAGTCATGTTTTGACCTTTCTGCAAAGTTTCAGGAGAATGTGTGATTTCACTAATTCCGTAATCAATTGATGCACTTACTTCTACATTAGTAATAGTTGCTAAAGCTAGTAAGCCAATAACCAATAATACCAAAGATTTATACTTAATTTTCATTATTCTATCCACCTAGTATATGTCTTAATAATAAGGTTATTCCTAACCCTAATAGAGTCCCTCCTAAAATGAATTCTACTAATCCTAAATATAGCTCAAACTTTCTTTTAATCACTCTGAATATGAGATCTGTAAATGCTGCTAAACCTACAAACATTAATGCTACTCCGATACCAAATAAAGACCCTACAGTGAATTCTAAGATGAGGTAAATACCAACAGCTACGATTACCACTCCACTTATTTTCTTTATTGTTTCTGTGCTTGCTTTGAGTTTTTGGAGAAAAGCATCTTTAGAGGTGCTAATAAGGATTGTAGCTCCTACCATTAAAGCTATGATTGTTACTGAAAAAGCTACATAAGCAAATACCATTTGAATTGCTTTCTCTTGGGAAGAAACTTGTAAACTGAAAGCTAGAAAAATTGGAGCATTACAACCTAAGGAAGCAATTCCATACCCTAGTCCATAAAGAAAAGTACTTGAGAAGTTTGTGAAGTTTGAACCTTCTTTTTTGTCTTCAGCAGAAATTTGTCTTTTTCTAATCCATCCTAATAATCTAGAAAATGAAAACTGCAATGGAGTAAACATCAGAATTCCTAGAACTATAAAAATTCCACCGATTATTGGCATAAAATATGTAACATAAGGAAGAACTGTATTTCCAACTGAGCTGACAACCACTCCAAGAATTAGATAACTAACAAGAATACCTATTCCACTGCTTAAACCCAACAGAGGATAGACCAATATACGACCTTTATTACGTTTTTTCTCAATTTCTTCTTCTGTTTCTTTTTTCTTCTTAATATCCATACCCATGATATGTGCTACATATCCTGGAAGCAATGGAAAAGAACATGGAGAGAAAAAGGATGAAAAAGCTGTTATAATTGCAAAACCTATGATGAAGCCTTGATAGCTTGTTATTTCTATACCTTGACTTCTACCTTCAATAGTATCCAGTAGTTCTTGTTTAAGAGTATCATAAGCTATTAATCCTTCTTGAAAATAGGTTATTTTTCCTTCATCATTAATTATTACAAAAGTTGGGATTAAAGTAACACCGTACTCAGCTTGCATACCTTCAGGAGCAATAGCAACTGCCCAAGTCATGTTTTCAGTAGTTGCATGATTTTGAAGGTCAATAAGAGAGGTATTTGTATATGTTTCAATTGAAATAACAGTGAATTTTCCTTGAAGATCAGTGTCAGCTTGTAAATCAATCATTCTCTGATTCATCTCCTTGCAAGGAATGCAAGGAATGCTCATGAAATCCAACAAAATTGTTTTTGGTTGGAGAGAAGAGATAGTAAAATCTGTACCATTAAGACTCTGAAGCTGATAATCTGGTGCAATCGTTGTCTTGGTCCCTAAGGACTCAATGAGAAAATATACTCCTACACCTCCACCAATAATAACTACAAAAGTTATGATTAAAGCTATTTGTCCTCTCTTCACGAAAAAGGAAGAAGTAAGGTCATTTAAAAAATATCTGGTTTACTAAAAAATAAAGAAGAAAAGTAATGTGTTACTTTCTTTTTCTAAATTCTCTCAACACCACAACTGAGAAAATGAATCCTATAAAGACTAGAGCAAGCTCCATACTAGATTCTTCTGTTTCAGGAGCATCAGCTACCGTAAATTCACCAATCACTTCATTTCCTGCAACATCTTCAAGTACAAGTCTAGCTACTAATTCATAAGGTTCTGCAAGACTATTCATTAAAGTTCCTGATGCAACCATATGTGTCCCATTATAATCCTCGAAAGAGACTGCTCTTACTGTTGATGTTCCTTTCTTCAATTGTAAATCAGCTCTTGTTAGCATTAAGTCATCTTCTATTCTTGCATAAACTGTTACATTGTATATAGTTGAACTAGTTTGCACATAACCTACTGAAACATCTGAATATGTTGGTACCGCAGCATCTACATATTGTGTTATAGGGAGTAACGAGGTTACTGAAGTATTAGTATGTGACCAAAAATCTCCAACTTTGATTGATACCGTCATTTCATCTATGAGATAGATAAATTCAGGTTCAAATTCTATGATTCGGTTTACTAAATAGTAACCTTCTTCTTTAGTGAAATATAGAGAAAATTCATCTAATCCTTCAGTAGTATCAACTCGTAATGTAGCATAATCTAATGTTCTGTCTTCAGATATGTTAGCAATAACTCGTATTGTTGGATTGAAAATTGATAATTCAGTTTCGTTGTAAATTGTTACTGAATTGAAAGATGGTGTAGTAACGTCATCAGGCATTAGTGAAGCAAAAACTGAATAAACAAGTCCTGGCCAATTGTCTTCACCCCATCCATATTCAACATGAACAACTTCTTGAGTTTGATCCAAGATAAACATTGTAGGATATCCCCCAACATCATATGCATTAGCAATTGTGTCGTTATCATCTAAACCAACTATCCAATCCATATCCCAATTGTTTCTGAAACTTGAAACCTGACTTTGGGTTTCGCTTTCATCGGGATCAACAAAAATAATTTCCATCAAATCTGGTGTGTACATTTTATATAACTCTTGAAGATATGGGTACTCATATTTACAGTATGGACACCAAGTTGTAAAGAAGAATACAACTACAATTTTGCCAACAAAATCTGATAAATTATATGAAACATGAGTGGTAACATCAGTGATATTGAAATCAGGAGCTGGTGTTCCTACAGGAATATAATCAAGTTCTTGAGAATTATTTGGATTGTCAACAGATATTGCTGTTCCTATATTTATACTGATTTTGCTAAGAATCAGTGGAAAGACTATAATTAGTATAATAAAATATGTTTTTGCTCTCTTCATATTCCATTGGAAGAATCAATATCTAATAAATATTTCTCCTTTTAATAAAACTACAATATCACAAAGACGAGTGAGATTTATTATTAGAAAATAATAAGAATGAATCAATTTATATAAGTCCAAGATACTAATGGATTGGTTGTGAGTAATTTGTTTTATTTCTCACAACCCTCCCTCCCTCATTAGCTTAATTTTCTATCATTTTTTTAATCTCAAATTTTACTTTCTCATTACTGGAATCTTTTTTTAGTTCCCAAATCTTTTCAGGTTCTAACTCAAGTAAAACTTTCGCATCTTCTATTACATCAATTTGGACTATCATTAACAGTACTGTCTCTTGCTTGTCTCGAATAAGTTCTACTAGTTTTTTTACACCCTCATACAGCCCTCTTTTCTCTCTCTCTAGTCTTCCAAATTCATCTATGATTGCTAGTTTTACATCTGAAGCTTTCTTTAATGCTTCTTCTGCAAACATAATTGCTTTTTCAGATATTTTATAATCTCCAATCTGATCTTTAATTATCTCATTTGATTGGTAATAAGGGAAACTTTTGTCATTCTTCAGGTTCAAAAACATTTTTTCTTTCACACCTACTGTAAGCAATCCTCCAATAGTGTAAAATTCCTTGAGTTCTTCTATTAATTGTTTGACAAAAGTTGTTTTTCCTATATGTCTTCTACCTGTAATAATGAAAAAACGCATCGAATCAGCTTTTATAGATTATTCTCTGACAATGATGTCTCGCCATGATTCTAGTATATGTACAAAACCTTTTGCTCCTGCATCCACAACATTTGCTTCTTTTAGAACATCCAGCATTTCTTTGGTTCGTTCGAGACAATCCCAGCTTATCTCAACTAGACCATTGATAAAATCAGCCCATCCAATCTCAGGATTATCTGCAATAAGTTCAGCTGCTTTTGTAGTTACCTCTTTCATTACAGTTAGTATAGTTCCTTCAGTTGGGTTTAGAACAGATTCATAGGCAAACTCTGTTCCATCCTTAAGAGCATGTGTAAAAGATGTTGGAGTGACACTATCGACGGTATCAAGGTAATCAACTACACCTATCAGAAATTGTGAGTAAATTACTCCTGAGTTTCCTTTAGCTCCAATAAAACTCCCCTTGCTAATTGCTTGGAAGACTTTGTCCACACTTCCTTCATCAATCGATTTTACTTCTTCTACAATTGCTCGTAGAGTGTAATAGATATTGGATCCAGTATCACCATCAGGTATTGGAAAAACATTGATTGCATTGATGTTTTCTTTTTCTTTCAAGATTTGTTCTTCACTTTTTATCATCATATCTTTGAAGAGAATTGGATTAATAGTATGAGTCTTTCCTAGCATAACCTCACAACATTTCATGTCTAGTTCATCATTTGAGTTTAAAAATCTTATTTTACGAAGAGATAACAAAAAGGAGTCCTATCGCCAATTTTAAGAACCATACTTTTGGCAATGTGTCTAGTTAATGGTGAACTATTTGGTAGAGGAAGGTCACTGGGGTATTTACAAAAACATAGAAAACATGCCTTTGGAAAGGTTCGATTCTTTCAGAACAATAATTAACGAATTTAGCACAAAGGTAGGGCATATTACACAATTTTCTCCTGTTAGAGGAAAACGACCATTTGAACATAATAATGACAAAGAGGAAATCATCCATTCTCCACGAGATGATTCTTTCTGCAAAGTTGTGGAAGGAAAACTTCCAGCTGTTATCATTTCTAAAGACACTTCTAAGGAGGAAGATGCTCTAAGTATAAACTCTTCAAAAGCTATTTTAAGTGAATTTAACGCCATTTCCATAGTTAACTTATTCACACCAATGGCTAGGGTTCTTTATGACAATGTTCAGCAAATAACTTCAGTTAGAGATAAGAGTGTTGGAGTCGGTTTAGTTCATCTTCTTGTAAATCATTATGATACTCTATCTGAAGTACCAATTTCTGAGGTAGAACAGCTTCTTTTAACAACACGTTTAGCTCAAAAGAATTCTATTTCTGAACTAAAAGCAAAATATGATACAGATAAGTTAACTATTTTGCACTTCTTTAATATAGGAGAAGAAGCAGGAGCGAGTATATGCCATCTACATTCACAGACATACATCTACGCTAATGAAATCGGACATGGGTGGACTTCATTAGGTTTCCTAAGTGTTCCAGGTTTCCATAAGAAGCTGAAAAACAATCTCAACTATTGCTTAGCTTGTGAATTATCAAAAGCTGATAAAAAGGTAATAGATCCAATTGGTCAGGATTTACTTGTTAAAGAAAGAAAAGTGTTTGAAAATGGAGAATGGTTAGTAGTTACAGCTTTTTCACCAGAAAGAGATGGTCAACTTAGAATTTTTCCCAAAAGACATGTATCTCAATTTATTTATCTTGATGATAAGCAAATAACTGATTTAGCAGAAGCACTAGTTTATGCAAACAAAGCTCTTGATAATTTCATTAAAGGAACTAGCCCAAGTATGCATCTCTTACAAGATAGAAACATCTTGTTTAGACAGGATAATATTGGTTATGATTCTGGAATGCACATGATAATTGACATCATACCAATTCAGAGAATTGGTGGTGCTGAGATTATGGAAACCTATAGAATAGCTACAATGTTTCCTGAAGATGTTGCAGAAATTATGAGAGAAAGCTTAAAAGAGACTAAATAAGCCAAATATTGGGGAATAGTAATGGCAATCAGAGGATCTGTTCCAGTAGTCTTTATTCTACATGCTTACCAACCTATAACTCAGAAAAGAGAGATTCTTGAAAGAATCATTACTAATTGTTACATTCCATTTTTTGAAAACTTGTTAAACAATAAAAATATTAGAATCACACTGAACATCTCAGGTTGCTTATTAGAGAAATTAGCTGTTGATTACCCAGATGTTTTAACATTAATTGAAAAAGCGATTTTGACTGGACAAATTGAGTTGATGGGATCAGCATTTTATCATCCTCTTTTACCTTTGATTTCTATTGATAATCAGAAATACCAAATAGGAAAACAGAAAGAATTCATTCAGAATATATTAGGATTAAATACCAGAGTTTTCTTTCCCCCAGAACTAGCAATCTCAAAAGATATTATTCCTCAAATTATAGAGAAAAAGTATGAAATTATGGTTGTCCCAGATAATAGTTATTACCAATTAGTTGGCGGAAATTATTTTCTAGAAAATGGAAAGTCCATTCTAACAATCAAACGAGATAAAGAAATTAGTAACAAAATTTCATTTGATCACTTCAAAAGAGATGTATCATTAGGTCTTAGAGAACTTCAGATTAAATTTAAGATGAGGAATTACCCTATAGTTTTAGCTATGGATTTAGAAACTTTCGGAGAACACCATGAAGACTATTTTGAATTTTTCTTTGGATTAGCAGCTGTGGTTGATACACTCACATTATCCAAATGTGCAGCAAATTATCCTATAACTAGAGTGATAACAGATATAACTCCTACATCCTGGTCAACTTCCGAGGAAGATCTTAAAGAGAGTATTCCATATCCTCTTTGGGATGATTCTAGAAACCCAATACATCAGCTACAACACACTCATATCCGGTTATTAGACCAGATAAAACAATATTTGACCACTGGAGACTGGCTGGATGAATATCATGCTGCTCAGTATTCTTGTCAATTTTGGTGGGCTTCTAGATACAGCTGGAGTCAAGAGTTAATTCATACAGGTTTGAAATACCAACGAAATGCTTTAGGTAAGATGATAGAAGATTTATCTGAAGATTCGCAACAAATAATTTTTAATCTATCAAACGACATAATTAAAAGGATAATAGATATAGTATCTAAAATAGAGGAACAGAAATGAAGATAGTATTTGTATCTGCTGAAGTTGTACCTTACTCAAAAACTGGTGGTTTAGGAGATGTTTCATCTGCTATTCCAAAAGCAATGGAAAAATTAGGGCACAAAGTAATCATATTTACACCTCTCTACAAAAGTGTAGATGTTAAAAAACATGATATCAAACTGGTAAAAAAAGATCTTTTAGCACCGATAGGAAATGAATCAGAAGTTATTTTTGATTTGTACGAAACTATTCACCCAGATAGTACAATTCCTGTTTATTTCATCAAAAATGCTTACTTGTATAGAAAAGGCATTTATGTTGGAGAAGATGGTGAAGATTACCCAGATAGCCCAATTAGATTCATTAGTTTTGTGAAATCAATTTTCACAGCTTTAGAACTTATTGAAGCACCTGTTGACATATTTCATGTAAATGATTGGCATTCAGGATTACTTCCATTCTTCCTAAAAACTGATTACAAAGAACATGAATTATTCAAGGATGCAAAGTCAGTTTTCACTATTCACAACATTGGTTACCAAGGCGTGTATGGATTTGAAACAATTAAAGACGCAAATATTCCAGAAATCTATCTTAATGATGATCTTCTAGGATTTCATGGTGTCTTTAATTTCATGAAAGCTGGAATAGTTTATACAGATGTTCTGACTACAGTAAGTTCTAAATATGCAGAAGAAATTCAAACCAAGCAATTTGGCTATGGATTAGAGAAGGTAATTAAGACAAGAAAGGATGATCTTTATGGTATTGTTCATGGAATAGACCTAACTGAGTGGAATCCTAAAACAGATGAGTTAATTCCAAAAAATTATGATTCAAGGAGTTTGAAAGGAAAAGAAGAATGTAAAAACTATTTACAAGATAAACTCAATCTAGATGTTTCAGATAAACCAATGATAGGAATAATTTCTAGATTAGCTACTCAAAAAGGATTGGATTTAGTTTCGAAGAAATTCAAGAAAATTATGGATTTAGGTGTGCAGTTTGTTCTTTTAGGTACTGGTGATTCCAAAATCGAAAAGAATTTCAAAAACAGAGAAAAGAAATATAGTCAAGATTGTTCAATCAACATTGAATTTGATAATAGATTAGCTCACCAAATCGAAGCAGGAGCAGACTTCTTCCTAATGCCAAGTAGATACGAACCTTGTGGTTTAAACCAACTTTATTCAATGCTTTATGGAACTGTACCAATTGTAAGAAATACAGGTGGTTTATCAGATACAGTTCAGAATTATAATGAGGAAACAGGAGAAGGTTCTGGGTTTGTGTTTGATAGGATAAATGCTGATGATATGTTTGATGCAATTGAAAGAGCAGTTAATCTTTACAAAAAAGATAAAGCTAAATTTGTTAAACTTCAGAAAAATATTATGAACAAAGATTTCTCTTGGAACAATGCAGCTAAACAATGGCAAAAGGTCTATCTAAAAGCAAAAATAAAGAAGATCAAGATGTAAGTTTAAAATTAGTGCTCGAACCATTTATAGACATCTTGCTCCCAAGCAATACTATCTTCCTTTTTCGTACTGATGAAGGATATAAGGAAAAGTTTCGACAATATATAAGTTATCTAAACTAGGGTTGTCTTTAGATGTTAAAGGTGTTTAAGGATGGTTTTAATAAGAATAAAATCAATTCCCAGTTTAATAGTATAAATTACATTTAATGTTAGCTAAGTGTGGTATTACATACAATTGGACATGAACCATAATTAATCCACAAGGAATCGAATTGAAGCTTAGCAGATGGAGAGAGGAATAAGTACGGGCAAACATCATTTCCACTTTCTTTCATTCCAAAATGAATATGAGTACCTTCACCATGATAAAGTAGTTTACCAATGATGTCTCCTCTTGAAATTTTTTGACCAACTTTTACATAAATATCAGCTCGTTGGAGATTTCCATAAGTCTCGTTTAGTGCCCATGATTCAAAGACACAATCGAAAGTGTATTTCCAATTATATGAAAGACCAACATTTGTCTGCCAGTGCCCTCCACCATCATTAAACCAAGTTTTCAATCCAGTTACACGTAAGTCACACCAAGCAACAATGTAAACAGAAGCATTACACCCATAATCAATGCCATTGTGAGTATCTATACCCCACGGAACATAACCATAACCTCCAAGAATGTGTATGACATCTGGATCTTGAATTGGAAAATCCATACTGGGAGGACCTCTTTCCAAAGTAGCAGGCCATAATTTGTATAGAACAAAACCTCCAAAACTTGCAGCAATTGCAAAGAATATACTGAATACAATGACGAAGATTTTCTTCTTGCGAGACATAATAAACTGATTAGAGAAACATCATAATAACGGTATTGGTATTCGCAATTTTATTGGTCTTTTTAGTAGCTTAAATTCATCTTTAATCTGTCTATTCTTAATTAATATGTATTCTCTTTCTAACTAGAAAGCATTAAAAAATATGTAATCTATTGATCAATTAGTCGGATTTTCTTGAATTTCAAACAAACTAACAAGGTTTACACTAAGAATGAGAAAGAAAGAGTATTAAGGTAGTTCGAACCACTTGTAAACATCTTGTTCCCAAGCGATACTATCTTCCTTTTCTATCTTTTCTAACAATTTATATTCAGAATCTGAAATTGATTCAATATTGCATTTTTTGAACAAAACAAGTAACTTCTTGAAATTTTCATAGTGAGTTGTTACTCTATGCTCAGCATAATCTCTAGCTGCCCAAGTGGATATTAGAAATTCCCAGTCAGAAGAAGACAGTAAGAAGAGTTCTCTACCAAGTTGATTGATCAACCTCTTAGCTGTTCCAAAATCCTTGTAATTTGTAGCTTTAAATTCTTCAATTGCTTCTAAATATAATTTTTCAGTTTCATAGATATACTTCCAGCACCAAGTTGTATTGTCATTTAACCATATCCAATGGAAATTACCTTCACCCCAAGATCCTTCTGGTAAAGAAACATATGTTTTCTTGTCTGGAGGATACATTTCAAGATATTTCTTGCTAGTAGTAGTTTCAATTTCATCATCATTCTTTACATGCTTGATAACTCTTTCTAGAAAACCAATACCTTCAAACCACCAGTGTCCTAGTAATTCGAAATCATATGGACTTAGTACTATACCTGGCTTCTTGTTATTTGAATAATTTTCTAGCAAAGATTCTTTTACAATTTTGAAGAAGTATTCAGAGTTTTCATCTAGTCTTTCAATTGTTTTTAGATCATTATAGAGTTCTTTTTCTCCTAAATCTACATCTTTTCCTGTTAATCTCCAATACCTGTTTCCACTTGGAAAATGCTTCTTATGAAACTCAAGATAGTATTCATCACCTGGAAAACCAATGTCACCAGACCAGACTAAAATTCCTGTTTTGCTATCTCTTGTGAAAAAGGTTACTTCTTTATCATAATCTTTTGAATCTTTAACTTTGTAAGGTCTGTAAGGAGTGAGATCTGAACCTTCTATCTCTGGTTTTTCTTTTTCAAATTGATTCCATAGTAGTTTCAAAGCATCAAACCTATCTAGATAAGCTCCTATACCTTTCCCACCTTTCAACAAAGGTGTATCAACAATGAAATATTCAATATTGTTTTTCTGTAGATAATAATCTACACCTTTTCTATCTATTTCCTCTCCAGTAACTGGATTTTTCCATTTATACCCTGGTCTATAAGCTAATTCAGGTAACCAAATTCCTTGAGAATCATTTCCTCCAAATCTGTGCTTATAGATACTTTGACCACCTTTTATTTGAGCACTTACAGTTTCTTCTTTTCCGAGTAAAGGAAGATATCCATGAGTTAGTCCGCAAGTAATAATCTCAATTGCTCCTTTATCTTGGAGATTTTTATAACCTTCTAAAAGATCTTGATTAAATCTCTCATTAAATTGCTGTTTAATCGAAGAATAAAAATTAGCCCATCTTTCTGCAAGATGTGCAGTGTCTGTTTCTCCAACCCAGTTAAAGTGATCTTTATCTTTATAACTAGCATCTATTCTGTTATCAAGATACTCAACAAAACCTGCTTTAAAACTTGGATGAGCGAGTTGTTCACTTAAAACTGGTGTCAAACCAACAGTTAACATGTTAGTAAAACCTTCTTTTTCAGAAAGGTCAGTTAACATAGATAGAGTAGGAGTGTATGTTTCAGCTGCAGCTTCATGTAACCAGACTTCTCCATGAGGCCATGTTCCTGCTTCCAATACCCATGGTAAATGTCCATGCAAAACGAAATTGAGATATCCTTTGGTCATTAAGAGATGCTAATATTACTCATTCTTTAATTTTTTTGAATCTCGACTAATTTTTAGTAGCTCACAAAAGATTATGTGGATAATGCTGACGGATATTGAGCACAATTCCACAGCTCATACAAAATTTTTCTTTTTTTGCTATAGGTCTAGCACATTTCAAACAGACATTGAATTTATCAGCTTCATCCTTTTTTTCATCCACAGTTCTCTTCAAGACAGCTCACCATCTAGTGTTTCGACCATTTGATAAGTTTCATTCACTATTCTTTCTCTATCATCACTGTTCTCAGCACAAACTCGAATTGTTATTCTACTTGGAATTATTGTGCTAAAGATATGACTCCATTGTCTATCTTCGTGAATGATTTTCACACCGTTCAAAGTGTTTATAATTTTATTTTGCTCATCCATTTCATAAATCTTTTTTAAGAACAATTCTGGGTTAGCTACAAGAGAATACGATTTTTCCTCAAATATCTCTTTATTACAAATATCATGAGCTTCTGCGAATGTTGAGAAGTACTTATGTTTCTCATCCCTGGCAAAGGAAGAAAGAAGTAACAAAGTAGAAACAAAGGGTTCAGATTCATTCGAAATTGTTGGATGGATATAATTACCTTGCTCATTACCTCCAAACATCGCTCTATTAAATTGTAGAGTTTTGGAGAGCTCTCCCGGAGATTCACCAGAATAAACTACTTCAATATTGTTTTTACTTAACCAATCTTCTAGAGGCCAGAGAGTATGAGATAGGACAACTTTTCCTTTCTGTCTACCTATCATTTTATTTTCCAAAAGTATTTTGATTATTATACAAGGATCAATTATTCTTCCATGTTCTTCCAAGTAAATTGCCCTTGAACCACTTGGATCAAATGCTATACCTAAATCAGCATTAGCAGCTACAGTTGTTCGAGACAATATTGACAGAGAATTAGGGCTGGGTAACGATTCAGGTATTCCTTCAGGTTTAAACGAATTCAATGTGAGAACATTGCACCCTTGCTCAGCAAGTATATTTGGGAAAACTTCTGCTACTGGTCCAAAAGCACAGTCAACAACTACTGAATAATTCTGCTGTTTGAGAATCTCTGTTCCTAAAGCTGAACCTATAGCTGCTCGATAAAGATCATTTGCTTGTTTCACTGAAAGAATATCAGCTATTTTCTGAGGTTCAGATCTCCTGATTTTTATTTGTGATACCTTATTTTTTGAAAAAATGTCATGGAAAGGAATTTCAACTCCTGTTTGATCAAAAATCCTTACATTTATCTTATTTGATGTTCTATGAGCTGCTGCAAGATGGATTCCTGCATGAGCACTGAAACGTCTTATTGCAAATTGTACGACAGGTAATGAACAAGCATGAAGCTCAAACACAGTAGTTCCTACACTGATTAATCCTGCATTAAAAGCTCTGCTAATCATCCTTGTATCTTTTCTGAAATCTCTTGCTGAGACAACAACTGCTTCTTCTCCACCAAGATAACTTCCCAAGATTGCTCCAAGTGTTGCAGCTCTTTCTGGAGATAGTTCACTTGCTGAACCAGCAAGTCTGTTTTTACGAATTAAATCAGAAAAATCAGAATCATTGACTGTCATTCAAGTAAAATTAAATCTTATATTTTTAAATGTGTTTAAGAAAAAAGAGGATTAAAGAGAATTTTATTAGATTCTCAATCGTTTTCTTAATCTAAAAATGACCATCATACTAAACCCAAAAATAGTTGGAATAATAAAGGTCAAATTAGTTGTTGTAGTTGGAGTATTCGTTGGTGTTGGGGGATCTTTTGGATTCAATGGATAAATATCTACTGAATATCCATAACCGCCAATTCTGTAAGCATAACTTTCTATATTTGACCACCAATTTCCTGTTTGTGTAGCTATATTGTACCAGGTGTTATTATAGCCGTCATCATATCCGTAAGACAATCTACCTGTTGTATCATCTAGCTGATTATTAATGAAATAGTTCTGATAAATAAGATTATGATCGCATTGAGCGTCAAATGAGATTCCTCGTTGGTGATTATCTCGAATAGTATTGTGAGTAAAAGTACAGTAATCAGTTATTTTTACCTTTATTCCAAAGAAACTACCACTGATATTGTTTGCATAGAAATATACATTCAAACTATTTATCATATAAATCCCATCAACGTTATGATCTCTAATCTTTGATTCACGAATCTCACTATCTGTAATATCTGCAAGATAAATACCCCATTCTGAATTAGTACTTGTAGTGTTGTAAACCAGTAAATTATCTGTAAATCTCACAAAGATATTCCCAAATGTGTTATACTGAATGATTGAATTGGTTATATTCAAGAAAGAGTTGTACAAGAAAATAAAAGCCCACTGAGCATTATATTCACAAGTATTATTATCAACAAGGATTTGGGTGCAATACTGTATTTCAAGAGCATCATCTAGGTTATTTGAAATAACATTGTTCTTTATATCCAAGTGGTCAACATATAGTGCTATAATTCCATCGGAATTTTCTTCGATCACATTATTTGAAATTGTTATATCGTTGCATCCATAAACAAGAATAGCTGTAATGATGTTTGAAAATATTGATTCTTGAAGAGAACATGAATTGGAGAAAGCGATAATGAAACCAGCTTGTGTATCAGATATATTTTGGTTAGAAACATGAATATTTGTAGAGTTTAGAATCAGTAGTTCTCCATACTGAACTGAACTAGATAAATCTAGATTATGCTCATTAATGAAAAATCCTAAGGGTTTATCATTCACAGTATTATTTGTAACCTCAAAAGTAGCTAGCATCTCCACATCTGCACTCTCAATTACCAAACCATCACTGTAGAATCTGTTATTACAAATTATCATATCATAAGTGTCAATGAAATTCAGTCCATTAGAATTGTTATAAAATGTGTTTGCGTCAATTATAATTTCATTCGAGTAATATAAATCAATTCCATGAGCTAAGTTGTTATCAAATGTGTTATTTCTGAAAGTACAATTATTACTTTCATATGAGTAAATACCGAATAATGATTTCTCGAATATTTGATTTTCAATCAGAAAATTTGAGCAATTGAATAAAAATATCTGACCGTATTCTGTATCAGTAAGCGAAACAGAATCATCATTTGTGAAATACCCGATTTTTTGATTATTTAAAGTGTTATCAAGAATTACATAATTTAGATAATTCTCAAATACAAGTTCAGAGATATGAAGACCATTGTTGATGAATGAGTTATTATAAACAAAAGAGCCATTTGCCTGGAGAAAATCCATTCCATAAATGTTATTGTTAATTAGGGTGTTATTCTCATATGTACAAGTTTGTAGCTCATTTCTCAAATACATTCCACTTTCTCTATTTTCTTCACATGTATTATTGAAAATATATCCATTGTCTGAGTAACGCATCTCAATTCCAATTTCATTGTTGATACAAATGTTATCTTCAACTAAAATTCCATCTGTATTTATCACTAACATTCCAACATTTCCACAGTCTTCAATAAGATTATTGCTGATATTTCCATTACCAAAATGGATATTGTTGATAATCATTCCTTCATACAGAGAGTTGCGAATTACACAGTTTTGAACAACAAAGTATGAAGATACACCACTGACATAAATTCCATAACCAAATGAATCTTGAATAAGTAAATTTTCTATTCTATACGGATTTTCTTGACTTCCATTTCCGGGTAAACCTAATGAAACAAAGTCTGTATCTGAAAATATATTGATTGGAGGAGAATTAACTAACATTGAAATTCTTTCTTCAAATTCTTTTTCAAAGATAAAGTTTTCTTCATCCAAAGCTTCTATTTCTGAATTGAAATTCTGAGTCAGAAAAACAAGTGTTATGACGATAAAAAAACTGATTTTATATTTAGTTCTCATCAAGTGACACTCCTGATTTAAATATTTAATGTTCAGTCATTTATATACATGTCTAATTACTTATTTTTACTGATTCTTTTTCAAAATGTTCCAGAAATCTAATTTAGCAAAAATTGTAGAGTGTTTCATATATTTAGCAAGCATAATTAAAACAATCAATACTATTGAGCAAATTGCTGAGAGTAGACAAAATTCACAAACGAGTTTAATTATGAAAATTTCTACTATTGTGAGATAAATAGAAAATCCCAAACCGAAGAGAGAGGCAATTGGAAGAAAGAAACTAAGGAAGTATTCGTTCTTAGAAATCAGTGACAAAAATAGCAAAACAATAACCAAGATATAGAAGATCATTCCCCACAGACTTACATGGACACCAAGAAACTTAGCATAAGGACTTGAATTCACCGTTTCACATTGAAAAACACCCTTATTGATCAAACATTGGAATTTTCCAGTAATTTCCATATAGAAAAGATAAAGTGCATCTAAGAAACCTATCAAGGAAACCACTATAGAGGCTTGTAGTAGTCGTCTACCTTGTTTTTTGTTTTCCATTCTAGTAGAAGTGAATAATAAATTATATAAATGATGTTAACTTATGTAATTATTGATAATAAAATAGAAGTAGGGGTTCAAATTGCCGTTAAAAGAGATTGGGTGTCATAAGTGTGGTGCTAAAGTAAAGAAGAGAATCGGGGAAGCTATCAATTTATCTGAAAATCCGAGAGTCATTAATGATGTTATTGAAGGGAAAATTAACTTTTCTTATTGTCCTAAATGTAAGACAAAAATTGAGCATAAGACACATGTCTTACTTACATACATGGATCCTCCAAGATGGATATGGTTGGTATCCAAAAAACATCAACATCCTCAGTATAAAGATGAGTTTTTTACATCAGTTTTACCTCCTGGTTCAACACAATTCATTGATCAAGAAATGGTATTTGTTGAATTTGGGGAACCATGTGATTGTTTGAAATATGTACTTGATGATAAGAAACCTCAATCAAGTGTTGATTGGTTGAATTTAGGAAAGATTCACACCGGAGAGGAAGCAATTAATTGCTATAAAAATGCACTTAAAATGAATAAGGGACTATCAGAAGCGAAGAATCTGATGAATTCGGAGATGAATAAACTCAAGAGTTATTCTCTATAGAACTAGATTCAATTACTATAATGAACACTGTTTATCAATAAATTTAATAAGCTAGTTTATGATAGCTCTGATTGCAAAAAGAGTTGAAATTAGTGACTATTCCTAGTTCAGTTAAAGATGTAAAAATAGCTCTAGTTGGAGCACATACAGAATCACTAAATCAAGCACTTTCAAAGAGAGGATATAATACAATTCTTTTACCAACTACACATTTACCTAAAGGAAAATTAATCAAAAATGTTGACATCATTTTAGGAGCATACTTTCAATCAGCTTGGCCTTGGTTTGTTATTGGGAAACTAAAGAGGAAAAAAACGATATGTCATTGGGTTGGTTCTGACTCTGTTCTAGCAAATCAAGGTTTAAAAAGAAAATTACAAACAAAGATTTTTTCAAAATTTATAGACTTGCACATCGCAGTTTCTAGTAGGATAAAGGATGAATTAACGGACAAAGGAATTGAAAGCATAGAACTTTTTCATGGTTCAGATATAGAACCTGAGGAAATACAAATGCCAAAACGAGTAGGAGCTTTAGTCTATTTTATTGAAGGACGAGAAAAACTCTATGGCGTTAAAAGAGTTGTTGAAATCTCCGAAAATCTCGATTATATAGATTTCTATTTTGTTGGACATTTCAAACCAGAGAAGTATAAGAAGAAGTATGATAAAGTCAATCTCCATTTTCTTGGCTATGTAGACTTGAACGAATTATGGCCAAAAATAAGCGTAATTGTAAGAATGACAGAACATGATGGTTTTCCAAAAATAATTGTTGAAGCTTATTCCAAAGGAAGGTATGTAATTCATAATTATCCTCTACCTGGAGTAATTCTTTGTGAAACAAATGAAGATGTAGTATATGAATTAATCAAAATTCAAAATGATAATGTAGTGAACAAAAAGGGAATAGAACTATTCAACAAGCAATTTCACTATGATAAATTTCTCAAGAAATTTGATGAGATTTGTCTCAGTCTTTATAATCCAAAGAAGAAATAACCTTCCATTTTGGATAAATTTATTAAAGCAAGTAATTAATCCTCTTCTGATGAGAGTATTAATCTCTGGTTCAACTGGATTTCTAGGACAGAATTTAGTAAGTCACATTAAATCCATGAGACCTGATTGGGAAATAAACGGTTTTGATCTCAATGCAATTGAAGGAATTGATTATAATTTTGAGACGTTGAACTTTAACTCTGAAATCAGCTGGAAAGAGAAAATCAAATCGATAGAACCAGATTTAGTTTTTCATCTAATAGGTTTATTCCGGGGAACAAAAGAAGAAATGTACGCAACCAATGTTGAATCTTTTCAAAGATTCATAGAAGGATTTAGAGATGCTGAAATAGAGAGTAGATTATTAATCTTAGGTTCTTCTGCTCAATATGGAACCTTTGAGGAAATAGACAAACCACTTAGGGAAGAAGATCGAATTAACCCAATGAGCATCTATGGGAAAACTAAACAGGAACAAGAGAATCTAGCTCTTAACTTCCACGAAAAATATGGTATCGATGTAATCTGTACAAGACCTGCTTCATTCATCGGAAAAGGTGTTTCCAACCAACTACTGTCAGGCTACTTGAACGATAAATTCTATGAACATGAAAAGACACTTAAAATTGAAATATCCCATCCTGAAGATGTAAGAGATTATATTGATGTGAGGGACACTTGTTCAGCTTTGATTTTACTACAAGAAATGACTGGAATAGAAGGAGAAGTTTTCAATATTTCTGCTAATCAACCGATTTCAAACATTGATCTAATAAATAAATATGAACAAATCTTTGAAAAACGTTCAATAATCACATACACCGATTCTGAAAGAGCTCCAACAAAAAGTTGGATAGATAACACAAAACTGGCTAAATGTTGCAGTTATCAACCCAAGTATACTATTGAGGATTCCATTAAATCGATTTTTGACTAACATCAATTGCTTTCAAAACTTTAAAAAACATCAAATACAAACTCAATTACAATGAGCCAATCTTCTAATGTTTTAATTATTGGTGCAGGAAAAGCTGGTGTATTGCTTTTAGCAGAACTTACCCAACCCAGATACAAGAATTACCGAGTTGTTGGTTTTATAGATGATGATCCAAAAAAGATGGGAGAAAAAATAGAAAATCTGGATATTCTAGGAAATACAGAGCAAATACCAGAAATAATTAAAATGTTCAATATAGACTTATCAATTATTGCTATACCTTCCGCTCCTGGAAAAACCATAACACGTATAGTTGACATCATTTATCAGACAAATTCTAGTTTCATGATTGTTCCTCCAATATTCCAGAACCTAAGAATAAATACAATTTCAGCACCAAGAGAAATTAGTGTGCATGATCTAATACGAGCACCTATTGAAAATGTTCTAACTGAAGATTCAATGAAAGAAATTGGAAATTATACAATTTTAATTACAGGTGCTGCAGGTTCAATCGGATCTGAAATCTGTTATCAATTAGCTGGATGTTTTCCAAAAAAAATCATCGGATTAGATGTTGCTGAAACACCACTTTTTGAACTTAAGAATTCTATGATTCAAAACTATAAGGATATTAACTTTATTCCAGTTCTAACCAATATTAGAGATGAGAAACGATTAAGCAAGATTATTCGAAAATATAAACCAGATATTATCTATCATTGCGCAGCTTTCAAACATGTTGGTATGATGGAACTTTTTCCTCACGAATGTGTCAAAAACAATATTCAGGGCTCAATCAATCTCATTAAAGTAGCACTAGAAGAAGAAATCAAGAAATTCGTTTTCGTTTCTACAGATAAAGCAGTTCATCCTATCAATGTAATGGGGATTTCAAAGAGAATAATTGAGAAATATATTCTTGCTCAGACTTCAACTATTACAAAATTCATGATAGTGAGATTTGGCAATGTTTTAGAAAGCAGTGGGAGCGCTATTCCTATTTTCAAAAATCAGATCGAAAATGGCGGTCCTGTACTCCTAACAGATGAAAGGATGGAGAGGTTCTTCATGACTATCACTGAAGCTGCTCAATTAGTTGTTCAAGCTTCAATTTTAGGTCAAGGTGGAGAATTATTTGTTCTGGATATGGGAAAACCTTACAAAATGCTTGATATTATTTATAGATTGTTTCAAATTTATGGTTACGACAAAGAGGATATAAAAATTGAGATAATTGGCGTTCGTCCAGGTGAAAAACTAACTGAAGAATTATTCCATGAATTTGAAAAACCAGAGTTATCCCAGCATAGCAGGATTTTCATCTGTAACATAGATAATGATGAAACAACTTCTGAATATGCAGAAAAAGTTGAAACTTTTATTGAGCAAACAGACCGATTGAATAAGGATGAAATAACTAAGAAGCTAAATGATCTAGTTTAGTTAATCTCATCCCATTTTTGCTTTATGAATAAGATTAATAATTACTTTGAGATTTGATTCATGTTAGAAATGGATATTGATTGGAAAGATGAAATCCTCTACAAAGAACTTGTTTCTTGGGATACTAGATTAAAACGTGAAGCTCCTTTCTTTCAAGGAATTCTGTCGAAACTGCAAAAGAAAGATGCAAGAATTTTGGATGTATCTTGTGGAACTGGAGATCATATGGTCATGCTTGCGAAATGGGGATTTACAGGTAAAGGCATTGACATATCAGAACAGAATGTTGAACAAGCTAGATTGCTTGCTCGAAATAATAACTGTAATGAGAAAATAGATTTCGTTTTAGGAGATATCCTTGACTTAGAAAAAAATTTCTCCAATGAAAAATTTGATTTTATTTTTTGTATTGGAAATACACTTTCTATATTTGATAAAGATGAAAGGAGAAATATAGTCAATCAGATGCTCAATCTTCTAAATGATAATGGAATAGTGCTTCTTCAGATTGTTAATTATCTTTCACACAGGGATGATGAACAATGGTTCTACAATCCAAGTCTAAAAAGAAATTCAGATGGAGCTTTAATCTTCCATGTAAGAATGATGGAATGGAAAAATAAGTATGACAAAATAACAATGTATGTTCATAAAATTCTTCAAAGAGGGTTTGAAACTGAAGAGTTTGATCTGAATAAAAAAAGAACTGAATTTTTTGTTACTTCTAATAGTGATTTCTCTGATTTCACATCAAATAGGCTTCATTTAAGCATTTATGGAGATTATGAAAAAAACGAGTTTAAAGAAAAAGAGAGTAATGACTTAGTTGTCATTTTTGAAAAAGATTAGTTAATCATATGGGTCGATTACTTCATCAGGAAGAACTACTTTCTTACCTATAGCACTGAAAACTGGTAGAGCTACTACTCGTAGTTTTTCTGCAATTATTTTATTCTCTTCCTCAACTTTAGCTTTGTATTCATCTTCAGTTATCAAGCCTTGTTCGAAAACATTTTGCCATTCATGCCCGATACATCCTTCTAATTCATCTTGTGTCCATATTCTTGTGTTAATGTGTATTTCAGTTTCTAATCCACCCGATGAGAATATAGAAAGCAGCCTTCTTCCAACACCTGGATTTCCACCTTGTTCTTCAAGAGCCTTCATGTGATTTTTACCTAGACCTAAATCTGGATTTTCTATCCATCCACGATAATCAGGTTCAGCAAGAGCAACTACATAACCTCCCTCTTTAACTACTCTTTTTAATTCCATTAAAACACCAAAAGGTTTGGGTTTCCAGATAAAGAAATAATGACAAAATACTATATCAAAAGAATTATCTCGCATTGACAGTTTGTCTCCTACTTCTCTAAAAAATTCTATTCCTTTTATTCTTTGAGAAGCATCTGCAATACTTATATGATCAGCATCTATTGCTGTAATCTGAGCCTTCGTAGCATCTCGTAATTCCTGACTTATTACTCCGTTTCTACAGCCAACTTCTAGAACTCTTCTAGCACCTTTTATTCCTACTTGTTCGTAGATTTTCTTTCTAAATTCCTTAGTATACTCTATTTCACGCAAGAATTCCTCATAATATTCAGGAGAATGGTCTGGACAAAATCCTTCACTCATTTAAATTCACCATTATTTTCTAGCGTAATTTTGATTCAGAAATAAATAAGCCTTTGCCTTAAACTACTTCTGAAAAATTGAGAAAGCATATTTTATTATTGAAACCTCATGGATACAAAAATGTTGGAAATGATAATTTCATATTTTTATGTGTAATTCCATATCTAGATTGAAAGTTGTTTGAGATCTTCAAATCGAATGAACTCGTTAAACCACTTTTGAATGTTTTTCTGGCAATTTGGACATTTTGGTCTAGTATTTAACCATTGAATCAGATGTTCTTTGTGTGCATAAATGTTACAACATGCTAGTTCTACAATATCTTTTTCAAGCGTGTCTAGCTTCTGATAACAAATTATACATCTTGGTCTTGGAGCTCCACACTCTTCACAAACTTCCTCCAAAGGATCAAACGGATTTCCACAGGAATAACAAACCAAATCTTCTATTACGGTCTCTTCAAAAACCTTGTGAGAAGTTAGTATTTTTACTTCTAAACTTATTATCAGTTTAGCAAAATTTTCAAAATCTGTCTTTTTCACTAAACTTGTTTCAATCATGTCTTCTGTTATGTATAATTGCTTCATGTTTAAACCAAGATTCATCAAACATGTTTGACTAACAGTATTATTCAGAATCACTTCCCAGAAAGATGGATCATTTGAATAAAAATCATATAGTTTTTCTAATCCACCTATAGTAAATTTTGAAAGATCATGATACATTGGGTAACCTCGAGCAAAAATTATTAACCGATCAGGAAAACTCTTACTTAGTGTAGCATTAATATCTATACTACCTAGAAAATTCTTTTTAATTCTTATTCTCCTAAAAATGGAAAATTTATGATGTTCCTCAACTTCTATTCTTATAGTGTTCTTATTAATTATTACATTAAAGAATTCCAATTTTCTAAGTTGATTCATAATTGGTTTTAGAGATTTTGAAGTCTGTTTTTCGATTCCCAAAAATTCTGATTCATTTCGACTTCTAAGAGATTTTTCATAACTTCTATCCAATAACCTCAACCGAATTAACACAATAAAAACTAATAACAATATTGAACATAAAATTAAAGCAAATATCCCTAACCAATTCATCTGCACCAAAAATATGTATTTCCAGCTTTAAAATACTATCTTAATAAATCCTAACAAGCTTTGTAAGTTATTATAAGTTCTACTTTAAGAGATAAACCATATTTTAAAAATTGTTTAACAAATAGATTTCTCTTAGATGATTTTGCTTTTACAGCATTAGCTTATTTGCCCAATGACTTAGATCTTGGTGACAATTTGGACATTTTTTATTTTTCTTTAACCAAGCTAACATATGGTCTTTGTGAGTATAAATACTACAACAAGGTACCTGAACTACTTCTTGTTTTTCTGAAGGTTTCAAATCTTGATAACAGATCAAGCAACGAGGTCGTGGTGCTCCGCATTTATCGCATATTTCTTCCAATGGATCAAATGGATCTTCACAATTGTAACATTTTAGTTGCTCAACGTCATAATCTTTCACATCAACAAAAAGATTCTTGATATTGAAATGTAGAAATTTGATAAAATTGAGCACACTGAAAACACCAGCTTCAGAATAAACTACTGATTCAAAATAATCTTCTCTTAGGTAGAAATATTCTAGTTCATACTGTAAGGATAACAAGTGATCTACAGACTTATCGATAGATAGTATGCTTGCCCACATTTCTCCTTTTTCTGTTGAGATATTGTATGTACTAGCTAATTGAGGTACTCGTATTTCATTTACGCCCGAAGAAAAAACTTTCTGCTTATTTCTCACTTCCAAATCAGAAGGAATAACTCTAGATAAAGTTGCATAAATTTTGATGGCATTATTTCTATGTTGAATGATTTTAATATCTGAAAATAATGAATAGGGATTGTCTTTTGGAAGTACTAATTGAATTCCGTTAAGAGCTCTATCGACAGAAGAAGTATCAGTAATCCTAAGATTACGCAAAATACTGTCAAAATCTATCGCTTTTTTTTGTTGATAAGCAGCATATCCTGGCTGAGGTTGAGTATAGCTTTTATACGTTTGATGTTGTCTTGCTCTTTGTTCTCTTTTTTTCTTTCTCGATCTACTTATAGGAATTGCAATAAAAGCAATAACAACTAAAAAAATCAAATATAGAAAATCTGTAACATCAACCACCACATTCAACTCCTTTTCTGCTTGAATCTTATATGTACATACACCTTTTTTTATATTCTTATTTCATTTGCCCATCTGCTAAGATCAGCATGACAATTAGGACAATTTGTTTTTCGAGTAAACCAAAGAGTCATATGATCTTTGTGGGCATAAATCTTACAGCAAGGTAAGATGACTACATCAATATCAACTTCAGGTTTGAGATCTTGGAAGCAAATAATGCATCTAGGTCTAGGACTTCCGCATTTACCACAAATTTCTTCAAATGGGTCAAACGGATCTTGACAACTATAACAAAGCATTTTTTCTGCTCTTGTTACTTCTAGTTCTCCAGTTAACTTTTCCATTGAAGGATTAAGATCCATCACCCAATCAAGAACTTTTAGAATTGCTTTCTCTGAATAAATTACAACTTCAACATATTCTCCTTTCAATGAAAATTGATCCAAATGTGGTCTGAGCATGAGTAAGCTTTGTCTAAATAAAGTATCATTAAAGAGATTACCCCACACCTCTGGAGTTGAACTATCTAGTACATATACATTAGATAAACGAGGAATCACTAGTTCCTCTTTTAAATGTGAAAATGCAGTGTCTCTTCTTTTAATACTAAGTGAAAGCAAAGAATCTGACTTTAATTTCATAGTAAGACGTAAAGCTTTCAGATAATCTATATAATCAATTTTGAGTTTAGTAAATACATCATAATACCTGTGCTTGGAGGGAACTTCGTATGTGATACTAAGTTTATCTTGATCAATAATATTCTCAGAAGTTAACCCCGGAATTAAGATTTTGCTTTCGAAATCATATTCAGTTTCGATTTTCTTTTTTGATTCTAACCAGGAAGTTTTCTTGATAATTACATCTAAATCACTGGTAACAACATCTTTCCTTCTATACCTTATCCAAGATATAAGATAGAAAATAAAGAAAGATGAAGGAAATATAGTAGTAAGACTAAAAACTAAAACTTCTATTCTACCTATAGAAAAGAAATTGCTCCAGGAAAGCAGTAAACCAAAACAAAAAGCTGCTTGTAGTATGATTACCCAAACTAATTCTAATATACTATAGTCAAAATTGTAACGATTCCTCTTAAACCATCTGCTAATAGGTTTGAAAGTCCATTCAAAACCTACTAGAGCTATTATACACACTGGAGTTATGAAAATAACAGCAAACATCTCAATAAATCCTTGAGTATGATGATATCCTGCTGTTAGTACAAGAACTAGCATAGAAACTGCATAAGTTATAATCATAGGTTTAACTATTGGAAATTCTCTGGGCATATTTACTCTTCTTCTCCCTCTATTGTTTTCTCTACTTCTTGTATCTTAGCTTCACTTGATACAATATTTTCAGCTTTACAATGAGGGCATATGATTATCAAGAACTCTCCATCAGTTCTTCTTTCTCCTCCCTCCAATTCTTTACTGCACATGTCACAGAAATCAGGTTCAGGAAAGCTTGGTAATTCTACTAGAATTTCCTTTTCCTTTTTCCATTCTTTTCTGTTGATAATCACATACATTGAACACCAAATAAGGAATAATCCTGCTACTACAGCTGCTAGAATTACCATCCATAAATAGTCTCTAATGAATCCTATGACAAAACCAGAAGCGAATAAGATTACGAATGCTGCTGATAACCATAGGAAGTTATCTACTTCCATGTCATCAAAGAATTTTATAACTGACATCAATAATATTTTACGGGTACTATTATTTAATTATTCCTTTTCACTGTCCAGCTATCAAATTTTACTAAAAACTTATTAAAATCCAATAAAAGTAAAAACTATGACTACTTTCGGAGTACAAATTGAACCTCAGATGGGGTATAATTGGAAAGAAATTTACGATATAGTTCAAGCAGCTGAGAAAAATAGCTTTACTCATACCTGGTTTTCAGATCATTTTCTTCTTAGAGCTGATTCAGTAGACCAGAATTGCTTCGAATGTATAGCAGCTATGATGGGAGCAGCTGCGAAAACAGAGAAACTAAGAATAGGTCCTTTAGTTCTTTGCAATCTATATAGATATCCAGCTGTATTAGCTAAACAAATAGCAACACTTGATCACTTCAGCAATGGGAGAATAGAGTTTGGATTTGGAACAGGATGGAAAGAAGTGGAATTCAATCAGTATGGAATAGAATTCCCAAGTGGTGGTGTTCGTTTAGCAATGTTTGAAGAAGCTCTTCAGATTATTAAGAGTCTTTGGACTGAAGAAAGAACAACTTTTGATGGAAAATACTACAAAATTAAGGATGCAGTAGCAGCACCTAAACCTTTACAAAAACCTCATCCTACTATCTGGATTGGTGTAGGTAGTGGTAAAGATAAGATTCTCAATCTTACAGCAAAATATGGGGAAGGAGTAAACTTTGCATGGGCAGTATCTGTTGATGATTTAGAACAGAAATTCTACAAACTTGATAATATGATGGTTGAACACGGAAGAGATCCAAAAATTATGAAAAAATCTTATGGAGCTTGGTCGCAGATTTACAAGGATGAAGATGAGAAGAAGAAACATCTGAAAGAAACTGCTGAACATCAAAAAGTTTCTGTTGAGGAGCTGGAGAAGCGTTTGGCTAACATTGTTCATGGGACTCCAGATGAAATTGTAGCTAAATTGAAGGATTACAAGAAAATTGGTGTAGATCATTTCATAATGTTTTTCCCTCAAAATGAAGAAGTTCAACAAATAAAGATTTTTGCGGATAAAATCATGCCAAAAATCTAATTTTTTTACCTAACAATTTATTAATTAGAGAATCTAACTTCTTTCATGGTTTCATATGGGTTACAAGTAGAACCTCAATTTGGTTTTGATTTCGAACAGATAAAAGATATGACTCAATATGCTGAAAAAATTGGTTTTAGTCATGCTTGGTTTTCAGATCATTTTATGGTAACAGGTGATTCAACCGAAACGTTAGCATATGAGTGTTTTACTGCAATGATGGCAGCAGTTTCCTACACTGAGAAGCTACGAATTGGTTCCTTAGTATTTTGTAATAATTATAGACATCCAACCGTTCTTGCAAAGCAGATTGCATCCTTGGATCACTATTCAAATGGAAGGATAGAATTTGGTTACGGTGGAGGATGGAAAGAAGTAGAATATAAACAATATGGGATAGAGTTTCCATCTACAGGAATTAGACTTAAACAAATGGTTGAAGGTATTGAAGTAATTAGAGAATTATGGACTCAAGAGAGAGCTAATTATCAAGGAGAATATTACCAATTAAACAATGCAGTATCATTTCCCAAACCTTTACAAAAACCCTATCCACCTATCTTTGTTGGAACTATGTATGGACGACCAAAAATGCTCAATATTGCAGCTAAATATGCTGATGGTATCAACTTAGCATGGTCATATACTCTAGAAGATTTTGAAGATAAGATGAACCAATTAGATGAACTATGTGAGAAGTATGAGAGAAAACCTAGCTCTCTAAGACGAACCTACGGTGTCTGGACTAGAATTTTTGAATCAGATGAAGAGAAGAAAAGAATCTGGAAAGAGATAGCTGAAAAAAGAGGTTTCACTTTAGAAGAAATGGAAGAGAGAAACAAGGGTTCTATGCATGGTACAATAGAAGAAATTCGTGAATGGTTGAAAGCTTATTCAAAATTAGGAATTGAACAGTTTATTTTCATGTTTCCTCAAGATAAGGAAATTGAACAAATGAAGATATTAGTAGAAGAAATTCTTCCACATGTTTAATTCTACCATTCTTCAGGAGTAGTTAATCCAGAACCTGTACCGAATATAACTATTGTTTCATCTTTAGAGATATCTTTATTGTCTATTAGTATGTCCAAAGATGCTACAGTAGCTGCTGCTTCAGGTGATAACATTATGCCTTCTTCTTTGGCAAGTTGATTCATAGCTATTTTGATAGTTAAATCATCAACTGCAACAGCTGTTCCTTTTGAATCTCTTATAGTTTTCAGAATGAGATAGTCAGCTATAGCTGCTGGAACGCGTAATCCTGCAGCAATTGTATGTGCATTTTCCCAGAATTCAGCATAATCTTTTCCCTCCTCAAATGCTTTGACAATAGGTGCACAAGTACTTGATTGAACGGATATCATCCTAGGCCTATGACTATCAATAAATCCAAGTTGTTCAAGTTCATCAAATGCTTTCCACATGCCTATAATACCTGTTCCTCCACCAGTTGGATAAACTATAACATCTGGTAATGACCAGTCAAATTGCTCTGCTAGTTCAAGTCCCATAGTCTTCTTTCCTTCAACTCTGTAAGGTTCCTTTAAAGTCGATACGTCGAACCAATCATTTTCTTCTGCTTCCTTTCTAGCCATCTTGCCTGCATCTGTTATTAATCCTTCAATCAGACGTGCATCAGCACCGAGAGCTTTGATTTCTCTTACAATAAAAGGAGGTGTATCCTCTGGCATGAACACATGAGCTTTCGAATTAGATCTTGTAGCATAAGCAGCTAGAGCAGCTCCAGCATTTCCAGCTGTTGGTATGACAAATTCCTTTATTCCTAACTCTACAGCTCTTGAAACTGCTGCACATAAACCTCTACTTTTGAATGAGCCTGTTGGATTGAAGCTTTCATCTTTCAAATAAAGATTCTTCAAACCAAGTTTTTCCCCAAGATTGACTATTTTCACTAAGGGTGTCCAACCTTCTCCAAGAGTGAAACGGTATTTATTTTTAAAAACAGGCATAATTTCTGCCATTCTCCATATATCATATCTTCGGTTGTAAAAGGTTGATTTATCCAGAGTCTCTTTAGCTTTTTCCAAGTCATAATCAGCGAATAAAACCTTCCCACAAGAACACAATCTATGCTTTGAGTCAATATTGTGAATGTCTCCACAAGCAGTGCATCTTAATTGAAATGCAGTTGAAGTAAGATTTTCATAATCTAATTTACTCATGAGTAATTTTCCTTCCGAAGAACAGCTAAAAAATGTTTCCTATTCTGGAGGTGCAACAAATGCTCTATCAGATTTCTCAAAAATAATTTCAATTAATAAGTCGGCTTCCTTTTGAAGTTGATCCAATGTCTGTCCAGCAGCAATGTTTTGGTATACATCTTCAAATTTTTGGTTGAATCTCTGAACATAATTGTATAATTTTGTTCGCGCATTGAAACTGTCTCTATCACAAGCAAGAATTCCACAAAATCTACCAAAACTCTCCACGAGCAACTTTTTACCTTCGAAATCTATTCCCCTTAGTCCGCTTCCAAAAACTTCTGAAGACATTGTTCTTATTGCAGAAATTAAACCTGAAATCAATACATCATTTATTGGAAATTGTCTGTTGAAGTAATAAGAATAAATATATGATCCTTCATCAGTAAAGATGTTTAGGAAATAAACTTGAGGCATTCGTTTAGTTTTCTTGATGTAAGAATGCTTAGCAAGATCATTAATGACATCAGTTATTTCATGAATGATTACCATTGGTTTCTCAATTTCATTACTTTGAATCATTAAGATACTATTTTCACACTTCTTCACTAATGGAGCGTTAACATTTTTCTCTGCTAAATCCATTGCTTGATCAAAAACAAACTCAGCATCAACTAATTCGTTTAGTGCAACAAGTAATTGTCCACTAATGTAGAGGACCTCCGCTAAGATAGGTAAATCTTGTTCTTGACAAATAGAAATAACATTTGCCAAATACCGCTCTGAGTTAGTTAAGTCACCTTCTGACTGTGAGATCTTATATCTATGTAAATAAGCTTCTGCTAAATATAATTGTGATAAAACAACGTACTGAAATTCACTTATGATTGCCATTTCATAACATTTTTCAAAAGATTCAATTGAAGATGAAAGATCGTAAGTATCTAGATATATTCTTCCCATGTAATAGTAGTAAGTAGTTAACCACCTTTGATTTTTTGATTTTTCGCTAAGATTACCACCCTTTTCTAGATACTTTATACCTTCCTGAAGATTGCCTTTTCCTGGGATTTTTGTAAGCGCATATCCATAGAGCAAATTGACAATAGGTGAATTTCTATTGGTTAATTTCTGAGCTTTATCTAAATATTCTAATGCTTCTTTGAACTCTTCTTTCTTGATTAGTACTTCAGCAATATTAACGTAAATAGTTGGTTTAGATTGTGAGATTTCTGGATCCTTAAGAGCTTCTAAACATAATGAAAGGGCTTTTTCTAAATTACCTCTAGTATGTTCTAAATCTGCCATATTAGCTATTAGTGATGCAATGAATTCTTTATTGCCAATTTTTTCTGCAATTACAATTGCTTTACTATAATATTCAGAAGCTTCTTCTAGATAACCTTTGAATCTATATAGTCCTCCAAGCATAGTATAACAATCAAGTCTCTTTGTGTCCATATTCAAAGCTTCAGCTAATTCTTTGTAAATTTCTAACCAACCTGAATATGTTTCATCTCCTGTTCGAAATTCTCTGTAAGCTAGATCACTAACTACTTGGAGAGTAAGAAGAGGGTATTTTTCAATCAGAACAGTGTCGAAAAGATTGGTTCTAAAAACCTTAGAATATTGTTGAACTGTCTGAACATCAGAGTTCATTGATGCTATTTCCATTGATAAAATTACCGAGAAAGCCTTGTGCATTGATGGGTCTGATTTCTTCAATTCAACCATTAATGCAATTGTATTGGCTAGAAGAGCTGACACAACTTCTCTATCTCCTGTAAATTTCGCAGATTTCATTCGGAAATACATAGCCTCGAAGTTATCTTCAGGTATGGGAAAGGTTAACACTTTCTTGAACTGTGAGAGAAGGAAGTAACCTATCATCGCAATCTGGGTATAGTTTATCCTAGTAAATTCAGGAATTTTAGGAGTATTTGCAAGATCATCTGAAGCATAAACTATAGACTGAAAGAAACTATATTCCATATCTTGGTATTTTTGAAAAACTGGGTAAAATTGTTCAAAATCAGACTTAATGAATTTCTCGAATCTAGAAAATTCATTTGGTAAATCAAAATTATCTGATCTCAAACTATTTCACACTATTGAAGTAGTTGAAAGATTTATTAAAGATTCTTACAGTACTAGCAATACTATCTTTCTCCAGAAATTGCATTTATCATTGCATATTGACGAAGTTTTTTTATAGTTAAAATAAATGTTTTACATGAACAACATGACCAATGAGATTCTTGAAAATCCTATTTTTGCTTCAAAATTTATTTCTAAGTTCACACATTATACCGAATTAGACAAAGATTTTAGAGATAATATCGAAATGGAATCGGTTAAAGCTTTATCTTATGTCATGTTACCCATAGTTGATCAGATTCCAGAAAACAAAAAAGGTATTGTAAGAATTTTCTTAACCAATAATGAAAGTCAACCTATTACTCTAACTATAAAATATTCAATTGTTGGCTGGTTTAGTGACTTAAGGAAACATGAAAAAACCAAGAAACTTGAAACCATAACTCTTCAACCTGAAGAGGTTTGGTTCAGAGATGTATCCTTTGTAAGTTCGATAAAACAAGGAAAGAATTATTTCCAATTGTTAGTGTATGAGAAGAAAGAAGTTTATCTAACTGCAAATTTTGAATTTTCTCAGATTAGAGAAATAGAAGACCTAAAGCAAGTAGAGAGAAGCAATTTTCTTGGCATGTTGTCAAAACCTTACATTAATCCTCAGTCATTAAACTACTGGACTTTTTACTCACTATATGGTCCTAATACTTATGTAAAAGAGAGCATAATCTTTCTTTTCCTCAAAATAATTGGAGCTTTGAGTGGTATTGTGCTTATTGCTTTAACAATACCTACTACAACTATTTTTCCTGATTATGTTCTTCCAATTGGAATATTCGTAACAGCAATTTCCTTACTTGCTTTTATTTCTAATCTTGATGATAAACATGTTAAATTTATCTATGAACTTGGACTAACGGACAATCCAAAAAGAGGGTCAATAAAAACTACATCGAGTACCATTTCTGCAACACTCCAGAAATTCAGCAAAAATGATATGAATTTTTCATATGATGCAGAAAAAGAGATTATTAACTGGAAGGAAGGATCAAATAAGCTTTATCAGAAGCTGATACCACAGTTTGCAAATAGACTTCAACTTTCCTATGATATTGGAGAGGAGATACAAGTCAGTAGACCTATAGCAGAAGAGATTACTGATAAGGAAGAACTGAAGAAGAAAATTGAAGAAGGTATCCAGCTTCAACATGAAGAAGGTATAAAATTCAGAGATGAAATTGATTCAGTTGGAGATGATTCAACTGGTGTATTAGTAAAATCAAAAGCTATGGAATCATCTACTTCAGTAAAACCCGAATTCGATTCTATAATTACTGAGGATTCTGTCAAACCAGATATTGAAGCAATAGAAACTCAACCGAAAATGGATCCACTTGTTGAAGCAATAGAAACTCAACCAAAAATGGATCCACTTGTTGAGCCTATTAAAACTAAAGCTGAAGGTGTAGTTAAAGATGCACAAGGATACATAGGTAAACCTACTGATACAGAAACAATACCTGTTCCAAAAGAATTGCCTGATGATCTGAAATCAGATGACAAGAAGAAGTCAGTTAAAGAATTTAAGAAAGATGAAGAAAAGACAGAATGAGTAAAGTAAATAAATATCTCAACTCTCCTTCTGTTGGAAGCAAATGGTCAATGATAAATATCCTGTCAAAGTTTATGGGGATGAAAGGTTTTCATTCTTCTTTATGTTTGTCGCTGTTTTTGGTATGATGATCTACTACTTAGTCGAGATGATAAACAGAATAATTTTTGTATTTTTTTGGGAGGATCAGACAGGTAATCCAATCATTTCTGAAGAAGCTATGGATTTCTGGAGAATAGCTGATTCAGTTTTTTATGCTCTAATGTTCATTGTGATTGCTATTCAAATTCTTCAATGGAGACAGCTTAACATAGGTCTTGAAAATAAGAAGAAAGCAAGAAATGCTGTTCTTGCTTTACTTGTAACAGCTGTAGCTTTAGGTCTATATGAAGCATTACTAGTACTTCAAAAAGATCTAGCCTATAGTCATCAAAGTGATCTTACTGTTCCTTTTATGTTAATGATATTTGCACACTTTTATGGAATGAACACAGTAAAAAACATCATTACAATTGTTGGTAGATATAAGCGAGTAACAGCTGGAGAAAATTTGTTTTACTCACTGTTTGCTTTGAACCCAGCTATAAGATATTTAGCTTCATTCATTATGTTGTTTATGGTTCCTATCTTAACTATCAGTCCATATCTGTTTATAGCATATTCTGAAGTAGTTATGACTTATATTTCATCTGTCATTGCCATTGGATTTTTCGTTGTTCTATTAGGTGATATTCGCAGAATAAGAAGAGCGCAGCTTCTACTTGGTCTTGAAGAAAAAGAAGGTACTTCAAAGCCTTATGAAGGAGAATCATTGAGTTATTTTGATAGTGCTGAAGATCCAATCATTACCTCTTACACAACCTCCAAGTCAGTTTTCTGTGAAAAATGTGGAGTAGTAATTCATGAACCTTCTTTAGGTTGTGTTAACTGCAGGAAAAAAACTGAGAGTTGAATCTCTTCTATTTTTTCACAAATGTTTTCACAAGAAAGTAAACAACAACAGCTGATATTCCAACTCCAATAATTATGAAAAGGTTTCTAATCAATTTTGAAGAGTCATCATTATAATCAGGATTATAATTCTCAGTATTGTAGTTCAAAGCATCTAGTATTTTTATTTCTAGAGTTTCATAGGTTTTTAATCCTCTCATATAATCTACTACTCGGCTGATATTATCTAGAATTACTATTCTTGGAACTGAAAATAGATCAAAATATGCATTTGTATCTGCTGTAGTATATCCAAATGTCCAGTTATCTGAAAGTACATGATTTGTTTTAAAATCAATGAGAGTCTGGTTTGTTGACTCATATGTTATGTCTAACATAAATATAGAAACATTGTAATTGGAATCAATTTGTTTGAGTACTGGTAATTCATCTATACAATGAGGACATGTAGGTAGGAAGAATACTACTACTCGTATTCCATCATGATCTATCACATCAGCAAGTTCATCTTCCATATCCCAATATGTAATATTAACACTCACTGCCATGACTCCTAAAATTGAAAAACAAAGTAAAATTGCTAAATAGAAAGTAATAACAATCTTAGAAGTCCTATCTTTTGAGATCATTTATATCATTCTCTTGCTTCAGCTAATCGCTGAATACTTAATTATTTTTCTGTCTTCCTCAATTTCAACATTATCACAAATAACAGAATTCTGAACTAATGAGTTTGAGTTCAAAATAGAATTTTCCCATATTACACTTCTCTCTACTCTAACATTTTCTTTTATCTTAACATCATTATGTAAAATTGAAAATGGTCCAACAGAAGAATTTTTTGATATCTCAACATTGTCCCCTATAACAACAGGAGAGATGATTTCAGCTGTTTCATCAATAGATACATTTTCTCCTATCCAATTGCCATTTTTCTGCTTTCCTGGTGGAGAAAAACTATCAACAAATCCTCGAAGTACATCGTAATTTGCCCATAGGTAACTTCTAACATTTCCAGCATCTATCCAATAATATTCATCGACAAATCCATTGAGTTTAAACTTCTCTTGTAATAAATATGGAAACATATCTTGACCAAAATCTACTATATCCTTGAAGTTATCTAGTATTTCCAAAGCTTTATGTTTAAAGAGATAAATTCCTGTATTCACTAGATTTAGGTGGAATTCAGCAACTGGTCTATAAGCAAAAGCCATGGTTGTAAATAACATCTCTTCTGGTTTGGGTTTCTCTAGAAAAATCTCTATATTTTGTTCTTCATCTAGAAGTATAACTCCAAATTTCTTTGTAGGAAAATCTATGTTCTTCAAACTTATAGTGGCATAAGCATCGGTAGAATAGAAGAATTTTTGCATTTTTGTAATCGATAAGTCACAAACAATATCAGCCATAGAAACAACGAAATCACCTTCAATAATGTCTGCAACACTTCTAACCGCATCAGCTGTTCCAAGGGGGTCTATATCAGGAATAATGATCTCTAAATTAGAAAATTTAGACGAATGATTAAGATAGTCTATTATCTGTTCCCCTAAGTATTTCACTGCTACAACGATTTTAGAAATACCTGCATCAGTGATCTGTTTAATTGCATAGTCAATCATTGGTGTAAGAGCTACAGGAACTAAAGGTTTAGGTTTGTTTGTAGTTAAGGGTTGCAATCTGGTTCCTTTCCCACCTGCAAGGATTATAGCACAATCTACTTTGGAAATGTCATTCACCTTCTTCTTTACGAAATCTTTCAGTTAACCAACCAATTCGAGTATCTTCTATACCTTGGATATCAAATTCAGGTACAAAAGGTTTGATATCTAACAATGGAGTGTTGTTCAAGACATCTATACCTTTAACTAGAAGTTTATTTTTCTCAACACTTACTAATTGAACTATAGATAAGCCTATTTTGTTCGGTCTTCTAGGATGACGAATTGCAAAAATTCCTTTAGGTTTATCATCTAAATATGGAACAACCTTCATATCAACTTCTTCTGCTCTATCAAAGTAATAGAGCAAAATAAGATGAGAAAAACCATCTATTTCCTCAAGACCCTCGATTAAATCAACATCAACGTTTACAGTACCAAAAGCTTCTGAGAAGCTAGGTTGAATTGGTACTTCATCCTGGTCAGTAAATGGAGATTCAATGAATCCAATAGGCTTTATAGTTATTTCCATGAATTGCACTTATTTTTGTACTATATTTTTTTTGTGGCTGTTAATTCTCCTACCAACAGTTTATATAGCCTCGAAATGTAGTGTACGATTTAGAAACCTAGGAGGTTTTGAAAATAAGCAAAAAGAAAATAATTATACTATCACTTTCTATAATTTTAGTTCTAACTGCAATTAACATCAAGCCTAATTATGCTTTATCAGGTATGACAGATTTTACATATAGTGATAATCTCGTTCCCCCATTAGAACTATCTTGGGAAATGAAGAAATGTTCTGTAACAGATTATGCATGTCCAGAGGATTTTATTTGGGAAATTAATCCATCTACAAACATGAGTCAAGGAGATATTTTCAAAATAAAATTTACAGATGATCCAGATAATGTAACACTAGCTCATTATGATGATTTATATACAACTACTCATCCTTGGGGAGAGTTCAGACTTAATACAGTTCTGCTTACTGCTGATGCAAGTGAAATTTCTTGGAATATGATACAACCTAATGTAGACTTTGATGTCTTTCCAGTTAGATTCATTTTTCCAGAAATGGTTTTGGCAAATGGAACAGTCATGACTACTTTTGATTATCTTTATACAGATTTACAACAAAATGAGATGTCTATACCACAAGCAAAGTATAAGATAACAAACAAAGGAGATGAATTTACAATCCAAACAGAGGTTCATGTGAAACTGTCTGGATTCTTTCCTGGAGAAACCTATAAAGTAGACCAAGTTACAACAGTAACTTACAATAAGGCTTGGGGAGTTTTAAGCTCTTACGAACTTGACTTCAAACTGGATGAAGGTGAAGAAATTGCAAAAGCAGAACTACTACTTGAAATAACAAATGAAGACATTTTGATCGCACCCTTTGAATGGATTGGAGGAATTGCAGTTCTGATCATAGCTGGAGTTATCAATTTATACAGAAAGAAAAGGAAATAACATATCATCTGGTAAATTTCCATCCTTACTTTTTTTCACCTTAGTAACTTCTTTCTAGATTGATATTCAGAACTAATGAGTAAGTAATATTTATATTAATAGAAAATTATTAAGTTCCCTCTAACAAATCATTTAAAAGTATGGAAGAGAGAAAATAATACAGGAAAGTGGTGTTATAGTGAGCCAGAGAATTTTCAAAATTTCATTATTAGGGGAAGGCGCAGTAGGCAAGACAAGCATTCGTCGTACATATTTAGGAGAGAGTTTCAAAGAAGGCTATATGATGACTATAGGCGCTGATTTCGCCGTTAAGAAGATGGTCCATAAGAACGTTGAGTATACTCTCCAGATATGGGATTTAGCTGGTCAGCAAAGATTTTCTGCTGTTCGTGAGGTTTATTATCGTGGTACTGCTGGAGCTTTGTTATGTTTTGACATTTCTCGACCTGAGACTTATTCTATTCTTCCAAATTGGCTTCATGAGCTTATTCGAAATAACAAGAATCGCATTGTTCCTCTGGTATTGATTGGTAACAAAGCTGATCTTCGTGATAGTACTCCTAATGCTGTTCCTAAAGAATATGCTCAAGAGTATGCTGATCAACTTTCTGAATGGTCAGGTTTCTACATTCCTTATATTGAAACCTCTGCCAAAACTGGTTTGAATGTTGAAACAGTTTTCAATGTTTTAACTGACAATATTTCAGCGTATTTCGAAAAAATGACTGTTGAAAATCAGTAATTTTTCATCTATCTTTTTTGTTTTCTAATACTAATTTATATATATCTCAGTTAACTTCTCACTTGTGTGGAGTTAAACTAATGATAGATTCATCAGATTTAGTTCATTATCTTGCTTCAAAACATTTCACTCTTTCAACAGGAGTTCCTTGCTCGTATTTCAGAGAATTTCTACTGGAAATTCAAGACAATGGAGAAATCAGATATATCCCTGCAACTCGAGAAGATGAAGCTGTGGGAATAGCTTGTGGGTATTATTTGGGGAAACAGAATTGTTTCGTAATCATGCAAAATTCTGGACTTGCAACTATTGGAGATGCACTCACATCTCTAGCTCAATTGTATAGGATTCCTTTACTTATGTTTGTTAGCTATCGAGGTTTAGAACCTGATAAAACCTTTCCTGAACACATTCTCATGGGTGATGTAACTGAAGCTGTTCTTGATGCTTATGGAGTTCCATTTTGGTATCTGAAAGGAGATGATTGGAAGAGTACTCTAGATGCAGCTATCGAAAGCATGAACAAAGATTTTTCTGTTGTCTGTATTCTTGTTGAAAAGGAGGTTATAATCTGATGAGAGGAGAAGAAGTAATTTCATCTCTCAAAGAATTCATCACTGATGACATTCTTATTGTTAGTTCCAATGGTAATGTTAGTAGACAAGTCTATAATTTTCTCCCGCAACCTCAAGTGTATCTCCGAGGGTCGATGGGTTTGCCTATGTCTATTGGATTAGGTTTAGCTTTAGCTCAACCAAAAAAACAAACGTTAGTAATTACAGGAGATGGAAATTTCTTGATGGGTTTAAGTTCGATGACAACCATTGGAAATATTCTACCATCAAACCTCAAAATGATAATAATTGATAACCAATCCTATGCAACCACAGGAGGACAAGAAACAGTTTCATCATCTTTAGATTATCTTAAACTTCTGGAAGGTTTGGGCATTCAACATTATGGGAGTTTAAATTCAATTACAAGCCCTTTATCTCTAAATGAAGCATTTGAGATTCTCCTAACCAGTAAGCAAACAGCTGTTCTCCATATTATTGTTGAGGATGATATTGAAAACTTAGAAAATATTCCTTGGCATCCTATAGAAATAAAAGAGAAGTTTATTGAGAATTTTGAATGATGAGAGTTCTTAAATAATTCAACATACTGTGTTAATTATGGAAATTTCTATTCAATGCTTTGGTCAAGTTAGGTCAATAACTAAAGAAAGATATGTTCTACTTGATGTTGATGAATCTACAACTGTTACTGAAGCATTGGATATATTTGTAACTAAATTTGGTCCTGAACTGGAAAAGTTGCTTTATACAGATGGAAAGATTCGAGAATTTTATTTTATTCAAGTCGATAAAGATAACTTAGCCAAAGAAGATCTTGACGGGTTTATCCTCAAACACAATCAAGTAATTTCTATTATTCCTTTTATCTCAGGGGGATAAGGGGAGAGAAGCTAGCAGAAGAAATAAAGGATGGGGATAAAGCAGCTATTAGGATAGTTTACTAGCTTCCTCTGATATATATTAATCAGTTTAGAATATAAACTCGGCAAAAATTTCTCACAATTATAGGAAATAGTAGTTTCGGATTAAACTTTATAAACTCAAAATCAAGAATAACTTATGGTTCAAAGAATTAAACACAAAATTGTCAATAATCAGTTGACAGTTTTTAGTCTCTTGATCACAGGTTTGGGATTAATAGGGTTAGCAGTAGTTCTAATTACACGATTACTAGAATATGGTGCTTCTGTACCTCAATATGTTACTCTACTTTTTGTCTTCCTTCTTGTGAGTGCATCATTAGGCTTCCTTCTAATAGTGTTAGGTTGTTATGGAGCAATTAAGAACTTGCAGATGAAAGGAATGAGTCATGAAATTGAAAAAGAACTAACAGATTTCAGCCCATCTGCAGGACGTGGAGGTCTACAAATTGTTAGACCAGGAACTGTTCGAACTACTGATACAGCTGTACAAGAAGAACGAGTTGTAAAGAAATCATCAGTCAAAGAGGAAAAGAAACCTGTAACAAAGTCTGTCGGAAAACCTACAGAGAAATCTGAGCCAGCAAAAGTATCAAAAAAAGAAGACATTGATATTGGAGATTTCTCCTATGAAGATGGTCTTCAGAATATTGTTGACAGATATAATACTGAAAAAGTTAAGAAAGCATTTCGAAATTGGTATAATACGCTAATGATGACTTTTCCTGATATCTCAAAATCCTACTTGTTTGTTATAAATGGTGATGAAGGAATAAATCTTTCAGAAGGTACTGATGAAGAAGCTGCTGTTCAAGTGAAAATGGATTCAACAATTTTCGTTAAAATGATGACTAAACAGATTAACCCAATTAAAGCATATTCAAGTGGTAGTCTTGAAGTCAAAGGTGAAATGAAAAACATGTTAAAGTTGAGAAAATTAATGTTCTAAATTGAAGTGAAGAAAATGAAAGCGTATGTTACTGCTGAATTCTCGCTAGAAGCTCTTGAAAAGTTAAGGAATTTACTCAAAGATGAAGTAGTATATGAGAGTTGGAGAGATACTAGCAATCTCTATTTCAATGATGAAGATCTAATTCAAAAAATCAAGGAAATCGGGGCAGAAATACTCATTTGTGAAGGTGATAACGTAAAAAAATCTGTTATTGAACAAACCGATCTGAAGATAATAGGTTCTACTAGAGGAGATCCAAACAATATTGATTTAGAAACAGCCACAGCCAAGAAAATTCCTGTTCTTTATGCACCTAATAGAAACACCGTTTCAGTAGCTGAGCTTACTGTAGGGCTGATTTTGAGCCTTGCTAGAAAATTGCATTCAGTTGAAAGAATTTTACATTCTGAAGGTGAGTTTGAAGTAAATGAATTTGAAGATTACATCAAATATTATAATGAATTTGAAGGCTTTGAACTTAAAGGTAAAACTGTTGGAATTGTAGGTTTGGGAAGAATAGGTTTCAATGTTGCTAAATTGTTACTTCCATTTGGAGTAAATTTTCTTGTATATGATCCCTATGTATTTCCTGCAAGATTAAATGCTATTCAAGGAGAATCTGTTGATCTAAACTATCTCATGGCTAATTCAGATATTGTAACAATACATTGTCCTCCAACAGATGAAACTGATGATTTGATCGGTGAAGAACAAATTGCGTTGATGAAGAGAAGTGCTTATTTCATTAACACAGCTAGAGCTTCTGTTACTGATGAGTATGCACTTCTTGATGCACTAAAAGAAAACAAAATAGCTGGAGCTGCACTTGATGTTTTTTCAGTAGAACCTGTTGACCAAGATAATGAATTTCTTGAGCTTGAAAACGTAATAGTTACACCTCATATTGGTGGAGATACACATGATACAAATCACCGCCACTCTATGATGATGGTCGATGGTATTGAAAAAATTATCAATAATAAGATTCCAGAGAACATCAAAAATCCGGAAGTTCTTGAAGGTATCCCTCCTCCCAAAACAACTGATCAACCCAATGAGTTCGAAGATATTATTCCGACTTTGGGTTTATACAAGAGTACAATTCAAAAGATAATAGACATCTGTATAGAGATGATTGAAAAAGGCTTTATCATAGGAACCGCAGGTAATGTTTCTGCTAGAGTAACTTTACCTAATATGGATGAAGCTTTCTTAGTTACACCTAGTTCTGTAAATTATGAGGAGATGGGAATTGAAGATATGGTTTTGATAGATGCAAAAGGTGACGTAATAGCTGGTCATAGAAATCCTACATCTGAAAGACGATTGCATTTAGCTATCTACAAAGCTAGAAAAAATATCAAAGCCATAGTACATTCACATGCTCCTTATTCTACTGCTTTATCTATTGCTCGAATGCCTATTGGTCCTATAGTTGATGAGGTAATTCCTTTCATTGGTGGATGTGAAGTTGCAGAATTCGGAATGGCAGGTTCTGATGATTTAGCTAACAATGCTGTAGAAGCATTAGGTGATAATCTTTCTGTATTTATTGCAAATCATGGAAATGTTGCATGTGGGTCATCTCTTGAACAAGCATGGACTGTATGTCAGCAAGTAGAAATGGCTGCTATGATACAATACAAAGCTTCACTACTTGGAACTATTTATGCAATACCTGAAGAAGCTGAAGAAGAAGAAAGAGAGATTTATGATATAATGAAAGATATGAATATTTGAGTATCTAGATTTTTGTGATACTCACCCATTTCTTATATTTCTCAACTAATTTCTTATGCATTGAAGTTCTTGGGATTAGATGTTTCAATTCACCTTTATCTTTTAGTTTTCTTTGTAAATCTGTTTTGTTTTTTATCTCTCCACTTGCAACATCACATAAGACTAGCATTCCTTTAATCGATGCTTCATGACTAGTAAGATATTTTGTTTGAACATTGTGTAAATCAGCTGTTCTCTGAACCAAAAGATTGAATCTAGAAGGTCCGCCCAAAACTGAAAGAGAGTAATTCTCAATTTGAGCTATTTCCTTTGCAATCTCTACATTCCTTGTAGAAGCAAACATAATGTTATCAAAGACAGCCCCTATCATCTGATTCTGATTAATATAAAATTCATTTACTCCTCCTGGACTTGGAAAATAAAATTCTCCCCCAGATCTTTCACTACTAGAAGCCTCCAAAGTAGAAGGACCAAGGTTTGCATAAACACTTTGTGATGAGATAGATTCTAAAGATTCCTTTTCTTCAAAATTATCAAATTCAATATACTTTTCTTTAAGTAAATCATATTGTTTGGATTTTGGTTCCTTAAAATCAGCAGAGCTTTTGGATCCAAACAAATGTACTGCCCATTTGATAACTTGTCCAGTAATCCCTGCATTCGATTCAATCACGTAATTATCACACAGATTTTTGACGGATATTCCAGTGGTCCAAGTTCGCTCTTTCTCACTTAGATGGAATTTTTCTGCTACTGCTTGAACAGGAGTCGTACTCCCTAAAACTATACTAATATCTCCTGGCTTAATTGAGTCAGAAGCTAAAAGAGCTGCTTGAGTATCTGTTATTCCTGCAACAATTTCAACTTCTGTATTTAAATCTAATTTCTCTGCAATTGCTTTAGAAACGTTCCCTATTATTTCTCCAGACTGAACTGGGAAAGGGAAGAAATCATCATCTACATCAAATATTGTATGCCACTCATTATGCCAAAGTTTACTTCTTATGTCAAGGAATCCTGATTCCATAGCACTAGTATAATTAGTATGCAATTCTCCTCCAAATTTAACTAGTATCCAACTATCTAAAGGAAGATAGTTTGTTATAATCTTATTATTAATAGTTTCAGTGTTATTTCTCAACCATTCTAGTCTTGCTGGAGGCATGAGAAAAATTGGGAAGTGACCAGTTGTAGGAAACATCTCTTCTCCTGACAATTCTAAGAATTGCTCTTCTATCTCGTCTCCATAATGAATTCCCAAGATATCAAAACTGGAACCGATATACAAAGGATTCAGTTCTTCGTCAGTGAAAACACAACTTGGTCTGATTGTACTGGAAGTTATGTATCTGATTTTCTGTGATTCAATTCCAGCCTTCTTGATTGTTTTTTCTGCTAGTTGGATTAACTTTTTCCAGTAATTGGTTGATTCCCAGGATCTACCAAAACCATCCTGAGCATGAATAACATTAGGTATAATACTTTCCAGGGCTATGATGGAATTGGTCTCATCAGCAATAGCGCACTTCAATGCTATTGAACCTGCATCAAAAACAAGTCGATATTCCATGGAAATTCTTTAGATATCAAGATTTTAAATATTTAGTAGAAATTATCTTTTAAGACCTAATACTAAAATTTTATTTAGAACTGAATTTTAAAGAACTCATGACTGATGTGGAACTCCCAAAAATTGGACTAGGTACTTGGGTTCTCAAACCTTACGAAGCAAGATATTCTACTATTCAAGCTCTAAAAATGGGTTATAGATTCATTGATACAGCTCAGGCTTATCGAAACGAGGAAGGAGTTGGAGATGGGTTAAAAGAAGTTTTCGAGACAGGGATTACAAAAAGAGATGAAGTTATTGTTGCAACTAAAGTTTTTCCTTTGTCTGTCAGAGCAAAACGTGCTGTGAAGTCAACTTACAAATCATTGACTAAACTTCAATTAGATTATATTGATATAATGTATATTCATTATCCAGCATTTGCATTAGGTTATTCTCATGAAAAATCACTTGGTGCTTTAGGTGTTCTGGTTGATGAAGGGATTATAAAGCACATAGGAGTTTCAAATTTCACTCCTAAAATGATTACTGATGCACATGAGGTTATCGATAAGAAGATCTATGCCAACCAAATCGAACATCATCCATATCTTCAACAGCCAGAAGTATTAGAATACCATAAGAAAAATAAGATTCATCAAGTTTCTTATTCTCCTTTAGGAAGAGCTCATGTTTTGAAAGATCCAGTTATCAAAGAAGTAGCTGAAAAGAATAAGATTTCTCCTGCTCAAGTTTGCCTAGCTTGGGTGATTAGTAAAGGAGCTTACCCAATTCCAAAAGCAACTAGTTTAGAGCATTTGGTTGATAATTTTAAAGCTTTAAACATACAACTTCCTGATGAGGACATTAAGAAAATAGATGCTCTTGAAAGAAATATCAGATATATTCACCCTCCAGTAGTATCACCAAAAGAATGGAAAAGGAAAGTATAATGTTAGAGCAATGGATTAATTTCATTATATCTTCTAATTATCTCCTTTTTTAGCTCTATATCTTCTTCCTTGTGAATAAGATCCCAAACTGGTATTTCGTCGACACCATTAGATCCTAGAACAGATAATGTTGTCATTCGAATGTTTTTCTTCTCATCCACAATTATCTTTCCTTCTTCTAGCAGCTGTTCTATCCCTTTTATGAGTCTTTGGTAATCAGTTAATAGATTACTATCATGACTAATTAGTTTGATCAAATCATCGAGTTTGATTTTTCCTTTCTCCTTCAAAATACGCTCTATATTCTCCTCGAAAGAGTTTTTTGCTGCTTCTTGGATTTCTTTCGTACTTCCCCATATTAGAGCCATGTCAATCAAAGAATCAGTTAGAATTGATTATAAAAACATGAAAGAAGGATTTACAGTCATTTGATGAGATTTATTAATGTATATAGTCCATTTTTAGAAGTGAATGACCTATGAAGCTGAAGAAGACTGTGTTTGCTTTAGTGATTTGTATTTTCCTATTGCATTCCAGTTACAACTACAATGCAAGTAGTATTTCTATAGAAAGAGATTATTGGCCTACAAATAGCTGGCAAGATGCGACATTCAGTGAAGTAGACTTGAATCAACAGACAATTGAGAGCATGTTAGAGTACATTGCTACAAATGATTTTGATATAGATAGTATTCTACTTGTTAAGAATGGATATCTAGTTGTTGAAGAATATCCTAGATATTATACTTCTAATACTATGCATATAGTATATTCAGTAACAAAGAGTTTTATGTCTACTCTAATCGGAATTGCAATTGAAGAAGGCTATATAGATAGTGTCAATCAAAGGATAATGGATTTTTTTCAAAATGTGACAGTTCCTAATATAGAATCCAAAGAGAATATCACTATAGCTCATTTACTCACAATGACATCAGGAATAGAATGGGAAGAAGACATATCTTACTTATTACCAGAAAATAGTTTCAGACAAATGAAAGAAAGTGACAATTGGATAGAATTTATTCTTAGTAGGGAGATGGCTAATGAACCAGGAACAGCTTTTAAGTACAACTCTGGAGCATCTCATCTTTTATCTGCAATTATAGAAAATGCAACTGGAGATACATCTCTTCAATATCTGAAGGATCACATTTTCGATCCGTTAGGGATTTCTAGATACTTCTGGGAGCAAGATCCACAAGGACTTTACTTTGGAGGAAGTGATTTGCATCTTTTACCTCAAGATATGGCGAAATTCGGATTTCTTTTTCTAAATAATGGATCATGGAATGGAACACAGCTTGTACCAGAGGAATGGGTAATCAATGCATCAAATGATTCAGTAGCAGTTAGTGATTGGTCAAGTTATGGTTATCAGTGGTGGGTTTATCCTCAGATTAATTCCTATCTTGCCTTAGGGTGGGCAGGACAGATTATACAAATTATACCTGAGTTTGATATTGTTGCAGTTTTCACTTCAAGCCTTTCAGAAAGTCAATGGCCATTTGTTACTTTGATTGTTGATTATATCATTCAAGCTGCAGCAGAAGGGTATATTGAGGAGACATCATTTGAATCTACTTTAATCATTTTATCTTTCGTAATAACTTCTAGTTTCGTTCTGAGAAAAAGTAAAAAGAATAATAACTAAAACTACTGGAAGAATAATCCAAAAAGAAAGCAGTTAATGTAGTTACTCTTAAAGACAAAAACTCTTTTATATTCTCAAAAGATAGCTAGAATTTATGAGTGGACTTGACCCTCAAAAACCAAATTTAGTTTTTAGTTTATCCCCAGTCAAATCCTGTTACACTGACAAGCTAAAGAGTTTGTGTGATGCTAAACTCAACATTACTGGAGCCATAGTAAGACATGATGCTGAAGCATCTTTGCAAGATTATTACAAATATGATTACATAGCTTTAGGAGGAAGACCAGTTAGGAAGAGAAAAAAGAGACTGAACTCTAAGAAAAATCGTAAACGATGTACCATACAAATTGAAATCACAAACAATGATATGGAAATTGATCATGAATGGGAGTTGATCATTGCTTTTAGTGCCAGACAAGGAGACAGAAGGAGAAGAAGTAAACGTAGATATCCTTTTGTACAGATTTTCAAAACCTATGAACCAATAGTTACTAGGTACAAAGACGATGAAACCGGAAAAGAAATCGAGGAATCATCAAAGAGAGTTACTAGAGTTCTAAAAAAGAAAACAAATCAACCAGAACATAGACCTTTGATGTTAGAATCCTCAAAGAGAAAAAGATTGACAAGAATTCGAAGATTTTATACAAAGGTTATAGATCCTCCAGGTGAACCTATCAAAATCTACATTTTGAAACAGCATTTTAGTCATCCTCCAGCAGGACCTAACAGACCAAAAGATGAAAGAGAAACCATAACCTATACTTTTCGTTTAGCTGGTAAGAAAAGGGATTATGATCAGACATTGTTCTTTCACCATGCGAATATGTTCATTCCAGCAGAAGAACAACGATCCTTAGTTGAAGTTAGAGCAGATGTTCTATTATCACAAAGACAAAGTGAGTTAGAAGCTGCAAGAGACGAAGCTCTTGAAGAGGATATCAGAGAGATAGAGGAAGAAATACGGCTACTAGAGGAAGAACGGAGAATACTTGTAGAAGGAAGTTAAACACTGACTTACACTTGGAAATAAGAACTAAATTTCTATAGAAATAGGTTTCATTAGCCTTGCTTAGAGAATCTTATTTTCTATCTATTCAACAGAAAATGTTTTAGCTTTTTCTGAACAACCTTTGTTTCTAGTTTTTTCCAGGTAGATTTACCAGACTTGAATTGGTTAATCCACCAGTTCTTAATCCGATATTTTTTATCAACACATGATTTAGGAATCCAAACAGGTTCAATTGTTAATCCATCAATTGTAGCGTAATAAGATTTGAAGGATTCAGCCAAAATATAGTCTAAAGTATATTCAGAATATTCCTCATCTGCTCTAGGTGATTCTAAAATCATATTACTTTCACAATACTGAGTTTGATGAAAGTATAAAAAGCCAACAAAAAGTGGCTTAAATTTTTGTGAATGTGAATGTTCCGAAAGCTAAATTACTACCAGGTAAATCAGAATCAGTAATTAGAACAATTGGTACTTGTGGAATAGTGGCATTATTAGAAGCAGTATAAGTTAAACCACTGTCAGTTCCAGCATCATAAAGATATACTAGTAGAACAAGTTCATCCACCCATTCACCATCATCAAGTAAGTTGACTGAGTTGATGCCTATAAACCAATCTGGACTAGGAGCAATCATAGATACTATAGTAACTAATGGAAAATCTCTGCTAATTGTAAACTCAGTTTTTGCAATTCCTGGAGAAGGATTAATTCCAGGACCTGAGATCAAAGAGAAAGCAGTATTGTTTGTAATAGCAATGTTTACCTCATCAATTAGAGCTGTTTTACTTCCTGTTTCAGCTACGTTCTTAATTCCTAAAGAAGCCAATCCACCTATCTCCCAAAAAGTAATATTAGCTGCATGAGTAGCACCAATTAGTCCTGACCAATGAGGAGCTGGAGGAAAATCATATGGGTGAGTAGATTCGCTCCAGAAAGCTGCAAATGATATTTCATATTCTGCTCCTCCTGGAGGAGCTCTTGGTATAAAGACAACCAATAATGAAATAGAAACTGAAAGAATAATAACACCTGTCACTGAAAATAGTATTAACTTGTTCTTATTCATAATCAACAATAATTGTTTTAGTATTTATTTGTAAGGTATCCACAAAAACTAGAAGCAGCATTTTGAGAAACTGAAAGGTTTTTTATTATCCGTTTACTTCATAATTTGGAATTGATGGGGAGAATAAGATGAAAATAGATATTAATTCAACTATTAAACTCAATAATGGAATTGACATTCCAATTTTCGGATTAGGTACATATCTAGCAGAAGAAGGAAAACAGGCGGTAGATGCTATTAATTATGCTTTAGAAGCTGGTTACAGGCATTTTGATACAGCAGCTTTCTACTTCAATGAAGAGAGCGTTGGAAGAGCCATCAGAGATAGTGGTTTTGATAGAAGAGATCTTTTTGTAACAACCAAATTGTGGAATTCAGATCATGGATATGATAGTGCTCTCAAAGCTTTCGATTTAAGCTTCAAGAAATTAAATTTGGAATATATTGACCTTTATCTGATTCATTGGCCTGTGGAAAAACTTAGAAATGAGACTTGGAAAGCATTAGAGAAAATCTATGATGAAGGTTTAGTTAGAGCTATAGGAGTAAGTAATTACACAATTAGACATCTAGAAGAATTACTGAAAGTATGTAATATTCCTCCAACTGTTAATCAAGTAGAATATCATCCATTCTTGTATCAAAAGGAATTGAGAGATTACTGTAGAAGTAAGGATATTGTTCTTGAATCATATAGTCCTCTAACAAAAGGTAACAGAATAAACGATGAGAAACTTGCAGTAATTGCTAAAGAATACAATCGATCTCCTGCTCAGATGTTAATTAGATGGAATCTTGAACAAGAAGTAGTTGTTATTCCAAAATCATCTAACAGAGAAAGAATAATTGAGAATGCTAATGTATTTGATTTTAAAATTAAATCAGAAGATATGCAAAGATTGGATAACTTGAATGAGAATTATAGATGTACTTGGAATCCTTCAAACATACCTTAATCTTAAGAAGAATTAATCAGGGTTAACATCTACAAATTCTACTTCTATAGCACATTTAGGACAAACATTGTTACTATCAATCCAATCTAGTAATTCATTCTTATGGAAGATATGACCACAGGGTTCAAGTTGAAGAATGGTATCACCAAGGAAGATATGATCTTGACAGATATCACAATAGTGTATAATCTCTCCACAGCTCATACATACTCCTTTACCTTCTGGAATTTCAGTTATTTCAGCTTGACAAAAGTAGCAATATTCAGATTTCTTTTCTTTCCAATTTCCTAATGCTTTTCTATGTTTGAAACCTTTAATAGCCAAATTCAGATAAAAAATCCAAAAAGCTATAATAATTAAACCAATAAAAAACAAGAAAATACTGTAAGTTAGATTCTTTTCTGCATTTTCAATTGTATAACAGTATTCAGAGCAATAATAATATCTAATCTTCCCTAATGGTGAAGCTGTACCAATATATAGTTGTGTATTTAGATACTTTGAATCAATCTCCCTGCTACCACATCTTTTACATCTTGCTACGTGCATAATCAAGGAGAATATCTAGTTTTCAATTATTTATATCTTTCATAATGAAAACATTGAATTTTCTTCATGAGAAATGATTCGGTTGGAGAGATGATTGAAAGTATTTTCGACTCAAAACAGATATGTGTGCAGAGTATTGCACATATACCCAGGTATTTTCTCCTTTTTTAAATCGAAAGTATTCCAAATGTATTCTCTGCCTTACACTTAGAAGAATAACTAAGTAAAGTAAAGTCCCGACAAAAATACTAACAAAACTTTTCTAACTTTATTGTAATGCAACATGAAAAGTTCAATGTTACTTTTTTCCACCGACAATTTTTGCATATTGCTTAATTTCGCCTAAAACTGCATTTCTCAGAGCATAAAAACGCTAATTCAGGCTTAAACATTAAAATTTTAAAGTAAAATAGGTAAATGGAAAATCGTAACAAGATTTAAATAAGAGTTTAGAAAACTGTAATCTTGAGTTCAAAATTTAGCTGGTGGAAGAGTTAAATGAAAACAAAGAAAATAATTGGGGTATTACTTGTTGCATCATTGTTTGCTTTAACAGCAAGCACAATCCTGGTCTTTTCAGGTCCAGTGACAGACGAACCAATCGGTAATGGCATGGATCAGGCCGGCGGAGCAGGTCCAGTGACAGACGAACCAATCGGTAATGGCATGGATCAAGCCGGCGGAGCAGGTCCAGTAACTGATGAACCAATCGGTAATGGCATGGATCAGGCCGGCGGAGCAGGCCCAGTAACCGATGAACCAATCGGTAACGGTGTCAATTAAGGGGAAAAAAGACACAATCACGCTGATAAAAATCAAAAAATAATAATCGCCAGAAAACCCCACCCCCTTTCCTCAAATTCTCGGCGAGAAAATGGGAAACTTGGGGGCGTCACGAGGTCACGACGCCCACAGGTTCTTCCTCTGGAAAGGATCTGGCACACCAGTTAAACTGAACTCAAATAGCAAGGGGTCAAACCATAAGAAACAAAATTTAGAGGTCTATACATGGGTTCTCTCAAATGGGGAAAAAGAGATGAACTTCGTACAAGATATCGCATGTAAAAACTATACTACAAGCTATACTTTGTACGGGCTTCAATCTCTTACCCTGTTGTTTCTTGAACAACAAAAACAAGAGGAACATAAATGGAACAACTGAACATACTTGATCAAAAAATCATTAATGTGTTGCAGAACTATACACTTGAACCATATTCTAAACAGGCTGAAATGCTAAACATTTCTCCTCAAACTATGATTCGTCGAGTTGATTCTCTCAAAGAGAGAGGTATTCTACGATTTCCTATTGCTTCCTTCATTCCTGAAAGAATTTCCCTCTTCAGATATGGTGTGATGTTTTCAATTTCATCTCTCCACCAGTTTACATTGTTACAAAACGCTTTATCTGAACACAAGTATATCCGAGCGTATAATCGCTTCTATGGGGAAAAATTCGGCATATATGCCCACTTTGATCTTCCAGTGAATACTGATGCAATTTTCAAAAAATATCTAGAATATCTCTTGGATCAGGAATATTGTGATAGCTATTCTATCATGAAATCTATGGGTTATCGTGATTCTCAACCAGAACCACTAAAAGCCTATTCTTCCACCCCTGGATCCTTTGATGTAATCTCCTTCTGGGAGAAGAGACTCAGTAAGAGCACCAAACTACCACGCCTTCCCTCTCCAATAGATTCTGAACTTATTGAACCATTACATCTCCTTATGCTACGAGATCTAACTACATCCATTCGAAATGGTATAACTATCGATATCCGAACTAAGCAGACTAAGCTTATTGAACACTACAAACACTACTACGATAGTTTGGTAAAGAAAATTAAATTGGAAGATTGGGAAGAAGCCTGTCTCTATAATTTAAGTGCATTTTTCGATACCAAGAATATGCCACGAAACGAAAACGGTAAATTCAAGGTCTCTGACGCAGCCAAAGTAGAATTTGGTAGAAAATACTACAGTCTTGTAGTTAATCATTTGATAACCAATCCTCGATGGAACTTAAGCAGAAAGACATCTGAACCATATGTTACAAGAGCATTCGTTATTGAGAATATTCCTGAGCAAGAGAAAGCTCAATTCTTCCACTTCCTAAATGAGGAAAAAATACCCTTCCAAACAGCTTTTGAACTCTTTAATAAGGGAATATTCTTTAGAATCTCACTGCCACCTTACTATGATTCCAAGTTGAATTATCTCATTTGGAGTACTTTTAAGGACTATGACATCTATTCATTAGATTTCTTTGGCAAACATGGTGTTTATTGGACTTTCGAATTTGATAGCTATGACTTCGCTAGTAACGGTTGGAGAACAGATGATCAGTGGATGTATGAAAGTGTTATTGAAAGAATCAATGACAAACTTAACAATGGTCAATTTGGTAGGGTTAAAGATGATGAAGATTTAAGAGATGCAAAATACCTTCGAAAACACATCGTAAACGGTAATGGAACTAAATCCGCATCAGCAGCTAGTCCACCAGCTGAAATACCCGCAAGTGGAGATTAAGTAACAACACAAGTGATCGATTCGGAGAGAAATCTCCTCATAGGAAAGACGTAAGTCTACCTGCTAATTCAGGTAGTTTATGTCACTAATGAAAGTAGGTTAACACAGAAAGTGTGTTTAGATAAGTGATTCAGTTAACCTTTGAAAGAAAAATATGTAGAATGCCTGTGAGTTCTTTCTTTGAACACAAACAAGTTATCAAATTGTCTTCTGAAACAAGTCCAAATCTTGACAAGTCATAATTGTCAAGCTTAGGCAGCTTAACTTTATATTTCATATTATTTTTTGAGATAGTAATTTTACCGACTTCTGTTAATATTACAAGATTCTTGTATGTACTAAAATTATCTATCAATCCCTGTTCTTGTAAATCTACCAACCATGATTTGTTCTCCAGAATCATTGACCCATCCACATAAGTTACTGCTATAAAAGATAAGAATCCAACTACAGCAAAGATTAAGGGAAAATATATCCATTCTGATAAAAAGCTTGCTAAACCCTCTATAATAGGTGGTTGAAAGAAATCTGGAAAATGCTGACTATATAGTTCAGTAATTGATTCAAAGAAGATATAGTCTCCTGATAATTCGATATAGGATAGATCAGGAGTAATTGCAAACATTGATACTAAGAAAATAATTAATAGAACTGATGATAAAACTAACAAAACATATGCAGAAAATTTCACCCAATTTCTAGACAGTTTTTCGTTTGTTCTCAATGCTGCATTTATTTCAATAGTCTTCATTTCTATCTTGCTTCCCTATTAATTCATCTATCACTTTCAGGTAATCAGTCCCATAAGATTTAGATAGCTCAATCAAACGTTTTAACAAAACATTTTCATGATTCAGCCTAATACTTGCTACTTTTGGAGTTAATTTATCAAGAAAGATGAGTTCTCTTTCTTGTAGATCATCTAATATTCCCCGATAGATTGTTCTAGCCTTCATTGAATATCCAAGTAGTGTGGACAATTGTGTTGCGGTTATGGCTTTTGGGTAGAGATGAGCTAATATCAGTACTGCTCGTATCTTGTTTGCTCCTAAAGTACTCATCAATAGTAACAATTCATAGTCCAGTTTCTCTACTTCAGAATCCATCGGGATATCTTATGAACCGACCTATATAAAATTTCCATCACAAACATATAGGGGTTATTGTGTCAACATCTACACAAACTGCAATTTAGGAAGGATTTAACTGATAAATCGTCAGTTTTAATCATACACATAATTTCTTGGTGTTTAAATAGTATTTTCTCTCATATGAATCAGTGATATGCTCCACATATCATCACTAGCATCCTCGCTAGTTTTTTAACCACCAGCAGAGCTTTAGGAAGGGAACCCCAACCCTTCCAACTCATAACCTTAGTCATTTGACATAAACTTGGTTTTTTTGAGTTTTTTTAGAGTATCCATTACACTCACTAATGGGAGTACTTACTCAATTTCCAACATTTCTTTCCCTATATTTGTTTAGTATCTTTTCCCTAAATACTACAACTATTTTTATATGAGAAGTTGGATATATAAACCCAATGGCATCAAGTATGACAGAACTGTGGATTAAAGTAGTCCAGATGGTTATTTTAGGTTTAATTTTGGGTTATTTCCTCTATAGAAGATATAAAGATAAAATTACTGGTTTTACATGGTTTATTTGGCTTTTTGGCTTAGTAATTTTACAAGGAATATTCGAAATTATTATATTCATTCTTTGGTATGTTTTTGGTATTCTGGAATATACTACAGGAAATGAAGTTAATGCAAGTTCAGTTTTTGAGATTCATATGATTCCCTCAGCAATTGCACTTTTCGTCCTCTTTCTTTATTTAGAATTCATGCGTCATGAGAAACCAAATACAATCCTATTAGCTATATCATCAACTCTTCTTGGAAGTTATTTGATTGTATTAATTCTAGAACTTGTATTTAAACTTGAACTAGGTGTAGTTGATCCTGAATACAGAGTTTCAAGAGTTATTCTAAACATCTTTCAGGCTTTTGTTCTAGGAGAAGCTTTCTATGTCTATGTTAAAGACACTATAAAAGCAGAATACAAAAAGCTAAAACGTGTGAGCTTAATAATTTCTATAGCTACAGGAATTGGGTTTGGTGCTGCTTTTCTAAAAATATTTGAAAGATGGACAGTAGATCTTGGGTTCTGGGTTTATGGAGCAATTCCTTTCAGCGTAACTTTTGGAATTCTAGCTCTGGCTTTTATACTTAATCCATTCTATGTCTATCTCTTACCTGCAAAGATCAATAAAATCCTCATTTTTAATGACTCTGGATTATTACTTTATTCAGTCAGTATAGGAAGAGAACAAGATACTATAGCACATCAAGATATCTTAGTAACTGGAACAGTTACAGCTCTGAAATCACTTATTTCTGAAACTACAGGAGCTCAAACGGATCTGAGAAAGGTAAGTTTTAGAGACAAAAAGATGATTGTAGTTGAGAATGCTGATAGAAATGTGGCAACTTTAATTATCAGTGATAGTGATGCATGGATCCTTCAAATGGCTGCTCAACATTTCACAGAAAGTTTCTGTGAGCAATTCCAAGAAGCAATCAGAGAATTCAATGGAAATGTCGCACAGTTTGAAAAAGCAAGCGATATTGTAAGACAAGTATTTCCTTTCGTTCCTCCAGAGGAAATTGTACATGATTAGAAAAAAGAAAAATTGTGAAATTGCTTCACAATTAATTATTTAATTTTGATTTTCAACGGATATTCGTCTACTACATTCCAAGGTCCATCTATTGGATAACCTACAGCTGCAGGTGGTGGTGGAGGTGGAGGTGGAGGGATATCAGGAGGTGGAATTTGTGTTGGTGGTGCCGGAGGGGGAGGAGGTGGAGGGGGTGGTGTATTAGCTGGAGGGATTGGGAATGATACTCTTTTCTTCCAGTCTGAGTAATAGTTTCCTTTTTTAGTGTCTTCATCAAACCAAAGGTTTGTTCCTGAACCATCATATCCCTGACTCTCATAATATTGTAAGTAGGTGTAGCCTAAGTTATTATCAATAAAGTAGTTCAGATGTATGAAATTGTTATCGCTGGATTCGTTTAACACAACACCATATCCAACATTTTCTACTAGGGTATTAGAGAGAATATTGTTGTAATCGGATGATCTCAAATAAATTCCATAAAGTGCGTTGTAACTGCACTCATTTTCAATTACATCAACGAAATAGGTATCCCAATAAAACATTATACCTGAATTTCCATTGTAGTTACAGATATTATTCGAAATTGTTGAATTTCTGTATTCTAAAGTAGCAATTCCATTGATTATATTGTAACTGAATTCATTATTGGATACAGTTGTAAAGTTTGAGTAAACAGCTGCTAAACCATACCTATTATTGTTGGCAATATTGTTTTCAATTGTTGAATAGGTTGTGACATCAATGAAAATACCACCATTTCCAGTATTATCGTTACAAATATTGTTTATTATTGTTAAATATCTTGATTCAACTGTATAGATACCTCTGTTAGCATTGTTGCTACAATTATTATTGAAGATATCAATATTTGTTGAGTGAGGAACAAATAGTCCCCAGTTGTAATTGTTAACTAATGAATTGCTTTCAACAACTATTGTATCAGAACTTCCTATAGTGATGCCTAAATCAATGTTGTATTCACAGAGATTATCTGCAATGTATAAATCAGATGATTGTTCTACAGAAATTCCATCTTCACGATATTGATAACTACAATAATTATCAGTTATATCTCCTTCATTGACTCTTGTTATGAACATGCCTTTGTAACCATTGTATGTACACTCGTTTTCAGCTACTAGAATATTGCTAGATAGATCAGTTGTAAATCCCCAGACTCCATTATTCGAGCAGAAATTATTCAGTACAGTTAGATAATCCATCTTGACAGTTTCTATTCCCCAAATGCCATTATCTGTGCAATAATTATTTAGAATTTCAAAATTTGATCCATCGAAAACACTTATTCCTAGATATCCATTATTTGAGCAGAAACTTCCTTGAATAATCATACTTGATGATCGAGAAGTACCTATCCCTGAATATTGATTGAAATTAGCTGTGTTATCAGTAAGAACAGAATTAGAAGATTCATGTAATATTATTCCATCACCAAGGTTGATATTACAGGTATTATCTGTTAATGTAGCATATGGTGATGTGATAAGTATTATTCCTACAGCTGAATTTCCATTTGCTTCGTTTCCAACTATAGTACACATTTCAGAATCTGCAATATCGATTCCATGCCATTGGTTATTGTTACATATATTATCAGTAAAAACAGAGTTTGGTGCAAATTTAACTTCCATTGCATCACCACCATTATCACTGAGAATATTATTCCTTACAATGGAATTTTCAGAATGAAGAAGTAGTAAACCACTGTATTGGTTGAATTGACATCTATTATCAATAATTGTTGGTGATAAGACTTCCCAAAATCGAAGACCATTTTCTAGATTGAAGTAGCATTTGTTTTCTGATATGATTGGCGAATCTACAAATTCGATTCTGACACCAACGTGGTTGTTATACTCACAAGTGTTATTTACAACCTCAATAATTCCTCCATATGTTTCATAAATGTAAATACCATTGTTAAAGGCATCAACATAGCAATTACGAATAATGAAACTCTTTGTTGTATGCGTAATGAATATCCCTGCATAGTTTGAAGTAATAATCTCATAGTTTTCAATTATGTATGGAGTAGAAGGATCTCCTGTTCCTGGAAACCCATAAAGAGCAAAGTCAGCATCTTGTTGAATTACAATAGGTCCATGAGGTATCAAGGCAGCTTTTACTACAGTAGTTCCGTTATAGAGATTGAATGTAAGTAAAGTAGTTACAGTGAGAAAAAGAGATAGTAGCAGTTTTTTTTTCTTTAAAATCATATTTTTCACCTTTCTCTTGAAATCTTAACCTCAAGCGAAATTAATAAAGATAAAACGGAAGATATTTAATGTTTTTGTATTGATTTATAAAGGCATATAAAAATATAAAAAAGATAGAAGAAGAAGTAATTTTGAATCATTCAAAATCAAATTGATACTGAGATAAATTAAGTTCATCTCTCATGAAAATAAGATCTTCTTGTATACTTTTGCTAATTGGAACACCTTGTTCTCTGACAATATTTTCTGCTTCAAACTCTTTTTCACCTGCGGTATAAATTCGGATAGCATCAGGAACTTTGTCAGAGTTTCTAAGACCTCTGCAAATATTTCCAGCAATTGTTTTGAAAATATCCAAACCCATGAAGAATTCTGGATCAATTGCAATAAAAAAGTGACCTACTCTGAAATGAGTTTGTTCTCCGTTTTGATCAAGACCAGATAAATCTTTCAGGAAGACTCCATCCTGCAAAGCTGATGAAAGAATTTCTACAACTGTAGCATATCCATATCCTTTGTGTCCCGATAGTTTCTCTCCTGCACCACCTAAGGCTAACAAAGCTGCTTTATTCTTTACAAAATCTTTTAGCAGCTGTTCAGCATCAGTTCTAATCTGACCTGTTTCTCTATCAATTACTACTCCTTCAGGTAAAGGAGTTCCATCTCTTGCTGCAATCTCAACTTTTCCTCTTTGAATGATAGAAGTTGCACAATCTAAAACAAACGGAAATTCCTCATCTGTTGGAAAACCGAAAGTTAGTGGATTTGTTCCAAACATAGGTTCTCCCCCAAACGTTGGTGCTACTGCTGGTCTTGCATTGGTACCTGTCATACCTAAACATCCTTCTTTTATCGCCATTAGAGGATAATAACCAGCTATTCCATAATGAGTACTATTTCTAACAACAACCATTCCTAAGCCAAATTTCTTTGCTTTTACTATAGCTAATTCCATTGCTTTGTAGGAGATATAGTGTCCATTTCCATGGTTACCATCTATAACAGCTGTTGCTCCCTCATCTTTTACAATTTCGTAATCACTCACCAAATGTTGTCCTGCTTTAACTCTTACATAATAATATTTCAATCTCTGAACACCATGTGATCGAATTCCTCTAAGATCTGACTCAATAAGTACATCTGTACTAATTTGAGCTTGTTCTTCAGGATAACCTAAACCTACAAAAACATCTTTCATAAAGTTTTGAAGAGTATCAATATCAATATAACTTTCATTAGCACTCATAATTCTTCAAATAGCAATATATGATTCTTATTATTAAGATTTCTAAATAAAGTGAATTAGATGCCAAATGGGGAATCCCATCCAACAAATTCAACAACTTCAATGTTTAGTGGAACCTTAAAGATAGCGAAATCAACTTTCAGACTAATGAATATACTAATAACAAAATCCCCATCATCAACTGCAAGTAAAGGTATGTAATAAGTTAATTGTACTACTATATCATCTGACCAAATATCTCCAGTCTTAATATCACCTAGAATGTTCTCTCCTTTAGCCAGTAACTCTGTATTTAGAGTTGAGAGAGTGAAATTTTCTCCCTCAACGACTATTGTAATATTAAGTTCTCTTATAGCATATACTCCGTTATTACTGATTTCTGCAGGTATGGTCAAAGTTATGAAACCTATATAACCTTCCACAAAATCTGGAGTAATGTCAAATGCTATATTAGTATCTCCAATGAAATAATCTACTTGTAGGTATGAATAAAGTATTGTTCCTCCAAAAGCAGCAACTCCGAGTAATATTGGTATTGTAGTGATTAGAATGATTTTCACAGATTTCTTCATGAGTGTAAGAGTGTATGATATTTATTAAATATTAATATCAAAAAAACTAAAGTTATCCATTGCATTCAATTCTTTTGATCATGATTTAACAAAAATTTAAGAAGAATATTTCTTAAGTACGATGTTATTACAGATTCAGATGAATTTCAAGCAAAAAAGGAAATTGTTGAAACTCCACTTTTAGTAAGTGATAAACTGCAGAAATTCAATCAATATTACTTTACAATTAGTTTAGTTGTTTTTGTAATTTTATTAGCTATTGCAATAGTAGTGAATACTGGAGTTGCAGGCCTGATTGTTATTGGTATTATATTATTCATGATATCTCTTTCATCCATAATTGTAGGTTCTAGCTCTGTTCAAGCTGCAATTGGTAACAACAAATAAGTACCAGCTTCTAAAATGATTATTATTACAGGTATAGTTCTATTAGTAATAATAATTGCTCTAATAATTCTAACCGCAATTGCAGCTATTATTGCTGGAGGTATGTGGTGTTGCTAGCTCTATTATGTTAAATTCAATAATAAAATTCGTATAAAGATTTATTTAACATGAATTTAAATCAATCATATGTACACTGTTGAGCGATTTAGAAACCTTCCTAATCATCAATCTTTAACAACTAGAGCTTGTGAATTTTTGAGCAAAGATTCAAGAGTTAAAGCTATTTATCTTAGTGGTTCAATGAGTGCTGATGAGTACTCAGATGTAGATTTAACAATTTTGTGTGATGAAGATACTCTACAGAGCCTCCTAGAGGATAGATATAAAATAGCTGAACAAGTAGGAGAGTATTTGTGTGCAGCAATTCCTCCTGTAAGTGATCGAATGTTAGTTGTATTTTACAAAGAAGAAGAAATCAAAGTTGATTTTTCTTATGGAAAATTACCATTACAAGCAAGACCCGACAGAGCATTCATAGATGCACTTTACGATCCTGCTAGTCACTTGAAAGAAGTGATAGAAAAGAGTAAGAATCTAGAATGGGAAATAGATATGGATTTTCTGAAAAACAGAGTCGCTCATCATTTTCTAGGGTTTAGCTATACTGTTGCTAAGTTTGGTAGAGGTGAATTGTGGGATGGAGAGGATTGTATAGATTGGTATAGAAAAAATCTCTTAATGTTTGAAGATATTCTTGCACAGAGAAAAAGAGAGGGGTATAGAAGAATAGAGATTAAGCTTGACTCCAGCAGACTTGAATTGTTTGAACAAACTCTTGTGAAGGAAACTACACGAAAGGAGTTATTCAGAGCAATGGATGTTATTAATCTATATTTTGATACTTTCCTTAAAAATAAATTTCAAGAATTGGGAGTTTTTCCAAAAGAAGAAGCAGAAAAAATGGCTGACTATTATGAAAGAAAGAAGAGAGAATATTTGAAGTTAACTTAGAATCCATACATTCTCCAAACACTGAATAGAACAATAACGAAGATTCCAAACAGTGCTATCACTGTAAATTGAATATTCGTCATCAAAGGTTTTTCTTTCTTACTCCTGTTCTCAAATGTCTTTTCTATTTCAATATTTTTAATTGTTGTTTTTTCTTCTTGTTTTGATTCACTTGGTTTTGAACGGAATTCATACCAGCTTAGAGCAGAAAGTAACACTAATCCTCCAAACAGAACTGTACCTATATAAGGAAGTGCTATTAACCATCCTAAGTATTCCTTGGTATCAGCTGCTAGAAATATGATATTTTGTGATTTTATAGCAAAGTAAAGCATTGGTATGACTCCAAAAATAGATGCACCAAAAGTCCCCCATTTGAATATTCTTTTAATACTTAATCTCTTCTCATCTTTTCTTTTTGTTTTGAACATTCTATCTATTCCCCAGAAAGCAAGAATGATGATGTATACAATTCCAATTATTATTGCAAAAACTAACTGCATTGGATTATTCGCATAAATTGAATTAATTTTCTCATACGAAGTTAAAGATCGGAAAAAGTTTGCATAAAAATTAGTCACATCTCCTTTTAAATTTCTAATAAAAACTACAAAGAAGTCATAAGGATATTCAGGAATTTTTGCCCAGAAAAAGTCTTCAGAAATCTGAGTAAAAGGAGCACTTATTCCTTCAATCATCAGATGTGTTGAATTTGTTTTCATTGTAAATCTATAGCCGAACCATATATGAGGAGAAGCAGTATAGTACTTATAGTACAATCTCCTTGAGAGTAGATATATCCCATCAAAATCTCTAAGATTTTCAGTTATATGATTAGTGAAATCTTCTTTTTCTTTAGGAAGAAAATAGTCAATGAATTCCAATAACAGCTCAGATCTAGCATATCCACCAGTTTGACTATTATAAGAAACAAAATACCCAAAATCATACTCGGGAAAAAGTACCATTCCACTGTGGAAGTAAATAGTATCTCCTTCATGACCTATAATACTCTCATTAATAACGTCCATCTCATATAATCCTAATCCAACTCCAGGAATAAAAGAAGGATGAGGAGGTTGAAAGTGACTTTCAAACATAAGAGCTACAGTTTCATTATTTAGGATTCTACTTCCGTCATATGTTCCGTTATTTAATAGAGCAAGCATTAACCTAGCCATATCTCCAGATGAAGAAGATCCAGCACCTGCACCTGGTAGAATTACATTTTCAAAAAATTGTATGTTTCCATCACCATCATAAGCATCAGACATATTAGCTTCCAAAGCTACTGGAAGAGGTTGTTCAAATGAAGTATAGTCCATACCTAAAGGAGAAGCAATTTCATCATAGATGTAATCCTCAAATGCTTTTCCAGAAATTTCTTCAACAATATATGCTGCTAGTCCTAAGCCATAGTTTGAATAAGCACTGATTTCTCCAGGAGGATGAACCCGTGCAGGGATATAGTCTTTTAAGAGAGTTTCTACATCTGGAACATCACTGAATGTAGGAACTACGATACTTACACGCCATTCTTCAAAACCTGCTGTATGAGTAAGAATATGTCTAAGAGTAATTGGTTCAATGTAAGTATCTGGAATTTGAAAAGCTGTAAGATATTCATTAATATCTTCATCAAGATTCAATAAACCATCCTCAACAAGTTGTAAGACAGCTATAGCAGTAAAGGTTTTTGAAACAGAGCCTATTCTGAAAAGAGTGGAATTAGGATCTACACCAATATGGGGATACTTTTTTCTATAGCCGTACCCCTTGGAAAGATAGAAACTACCATTATTAACTGCGGTGAAAGTTGCTCCAACAATATTGTAATCCAACAGCTGTTGAGTGATTATCGAATCAACAAACTCTTCAAATTCAGTAATGTTATTCAAGTCATTTAATGATGTTTGAAAAGGTGCAGTATTTTCAATATTGGTAAAATAACTAGAATTCAGATCTTTGAAATTATAGCTATTTGCTTGAGAAATGAAGCTTGGAGAAATGAACATGAAAGCTACAAACAAAAAAGCAATAAAATTAATTCCGTGCTTAGATAATATATTATTTTTCAATATACAACCCACTCAAGATTTCTAGCGAAATTAAGAAAATATCATCATATGCATTAATAAATGTGATTAAATGAAAAATATGAGGGTAGGTTTAATCATTTACTTCTAGTTGATTTACTATCCAACTGAAAGCTTCAACTACACCTCTCCCATAAAGAATACTTGAATCGAATACAGCAAATGTACGGTCTTGCATATCTAAATGTAACCCTAGCAATTGTATTAACAAGGGAGCTTCAACTGCTCCTTCAAGATCTTGTTTATTTGCTAATATTAATACTGGAACGCTACTAAGTGCTGGGTTATTGAAAACATGTTTTCTGAAGATATCCCTAGCTTCTGGAAGAGTTTCAATATCAGCTGCATCTATTACAAATATCACAGCGGATGTTCCAGGATAATGTGCATCCCATAAGAATCTAAAATCTTGTTGCCCTGCAACATCTATTGTGGTAATTTTCCACCCTTCGTATTCTAGTGAATCAATGTTTTGCCCGATAGTTGGTATTGTGTCCTTAACATACTCCCCATATCGTAGATATTTGGTTAATGTGGTCTTGCCTGCAGCCGCTAACCCCAATATCAGTACTTTTGCTTTTTTCTCTGTTTTAGTCCTTGAGAACAAATTTGCCAGGAAACTCATTTTAGCTATACCCCTTTACTAAAAATGCTAGAAATAATACCCCAACTAACACTTCTAGTTTAAATATATGTTAAAACGAAGTATTTAATCTTTAGGATATTCCTAGTAGAATAATCCACTATAAAAGCGAATAAAAAATAAGAAAAAAAGGAGAAGTTTATTGGTTTTGTTGAATTAATTCGATTAATTCTGGGAAATCCATTCCAAGTTCTTTCAACTTCTTAATTGTAGGAATTCCATTCTTATCCCAACCTCTGCGTTCATAAACAGTTTTCCTGAGTTTCTCATAATTAGCTTCTCTGAACTCTCTTAATGCAGTCATCTTTTCTGAAATACTCATCTCTTCTAGATTGACTTTGATTTCATCTTTAAGCTGTTTATTGTAATATTGTTCTTCTCGAGATATGAATTCTTCTTTAGTCACTGGTCCCATTGCTCTGTAAGGAATACAATCTATATCTTTGAATGTAACACTTGGTGGTAAAAGCATCAAATTGAGTGTTCTTTGGAAATTATATACTCTTTCACTCATTCTAATATATTCGACTGAATCAATCTCGTTGCCAGTTACAGCTGTATAATAAGTAACATAATTTTGAACATGTTCTGGTATCTTAGCAGGATCTGCTAAATCATCAGGAACAAAAGCACCATCTTTACGAACTTTTCCAGCTGCATAATCTCTGTTATCTTCTGGAACGATATCATTCCAAGGTAACTTACACAGACCAAGCAAACCAAATGAAGTTCTCCACATTGGGAACCAGTGTAGTGCTTCTGCTTTTTTCTCGAAGGTAGGTAAATTACCACGTACCATATCCTCGAAGATTAACCAAGCTTCATCGTGTTGTGCTCCTTTCAAGGCTAAACCATATCCACCCTGTTGAGCGAGGGATTCTTTAGTCATATATTCACTGAATTCCAATCCCTTTGATTCCATTCCAATATCATCAAGAAGTTTAGGATCTCCACCAAATTTCTCAGCAAAAATCTTCTTCATTCTTTTTACTCCTTGACCTACAATCAAACCGAAACCTTCTCCTCTAGCCATTTGGTGGAGCAACTCCATGGCAGCTTCTTGATTTCCCCAATTAAGTTCTAAACCACCTGTTTTCTCCTTATCTAGAATTCCAT
>JAEOSZ010000039.1 GCA_016840095.1 Candidatus Heimdallarchaeota archaeon | reverse complement strand
TTTTCGTCTAAAGCTTTTAGAAGGTCACCGCCGACTTTATAATCGCCAAGTTCCTTGACGTAATCTCTAACCTTAGATTGTACGATCATCATTTTACTTGCACTTCTGTCGGTTTTGACTTGCCTCGATGGCAAGTACGTTAATACCTTGCCTCCGCCTATTAAAAACCTTTTCGGTTATGTCGAAATATTTCGGTATTACACACGTTCTAATTAAAGAATTCGTTAAAAAAGAATTTTTTAAGGCTTAAAACTGGCAATTTTCGCAATTAGAGACTATTATGGCTTTAAATTGCATCCCATTGTAATTTTAGGCGTATTTCATGACTTTAAAAGTATATGGAAAAAGGCAGTGATTTTCATATAAAAAGATGGAGAAAAATAGATCTCCAATTATTGATTTTCTGAAAGTAACTTACCTAATTTTCGTACTCCAGCATCAATCAAATCTTTTGGTAACAATGAGTAACCAATTCTCATTCCACCCTTGATTATTTTGAGTGGTTCAATTTCTCTAGCTTCAGGATCATATGAGTGTCCACTAGGTGGATAAAAAGCTGATCCAGGAACTACCAGAATTTCATTTGGTAATAGAACATCTTGGTTGAATTTCTTAACATCGAATGTATAAGCTTTTTCTCCTTTTGCTTGATACCAGATAAAGAATCCTCCTGATGGATTAGTATAGTCACCATCGGGAAAAGTTTCTAGAAGAGCATTATATGCAGCATCTTTTTGTTCTTTGTATTTCTGGATAATTTTGGGAAGCTCGCTATCGATGTACTTATCGTAATATATCTCTGCAAATCTCTGAGTAAGAGTTGGTGTGCAGAGATCTAGATATCCTTTTGATTTTTCTGCTTCAAATAATAGATATTCAGGCATTACCGAATATCCAATTCTAATTGGAGCAGCTTCTTTAGATGAAGATGATGTATAAATTACTCGTTCATTATCTTTATCTAAGGTTTTCATACTTGGTATTCTTTCCTCAAACTGCATTTCTTTGTAAGCTGCATCACAGATGACAATTACATCATGTCTTTCTGCAATTTCAAAAAGTTGTTGTCTTCTCTTGAATGGAAGTGTTGTGCCCTTGGGATTATCACTATCTTCTACAACATATAGTATTTTTACCTTCCTTCCAAATTTCTTCTCAGCTTTTATGATAGTATCTTCAACATATTCTGGTATTAATCCTTCAGAATCTGTTGGTGCGGTAACTACGTGTCCTCCAACCTTAACAACAGTTGTTACAAATCCTAAATAAGCAGGTGATGGTGTGACAACAATATCTCCTGGGTTAATTAGAATATCTAATGCAAGATAAACTGCTTGTTGGGACCCTGTTGATATTAGTACTTTCTCCCAATCAGCCTCTCCACTAATACAATTTAGTTTATCCTTTCTAACAAGTCTTTCTGCGAGAACTTTTCTTAATCCCGGCCATCCAGCTGTTTGACCATACTGAAATTCGTTTACTATCCTTTGATCTTCAGCATCGTAATAATCTGCTAACTCCCTCAATATCTCAGGGAATATTTCTGTTGGTAGATTACCAGGTAAACCACCAGCAAGATAATACTTTGTTTTGCTTTTTAGTAAACGTCTAATTTCGCTTTCAGGAATTTTCTGTGTCCAATTTGCTAATATCTCTCTCATAGGGTCCATAATCTTTCACATCTGCCTTTTTGCCATTCTAAAGACTGTTGTTGATTAAGGTCGTTTATCTAAAAGATTTTCTCTATAACACTATTAAATTGTCACACTAAATTTTTGAAGTACTTAGGTTTAGTTAAATTATGAAAGATGTTAGAGTAGCTATTGTAGGTGGAGGACCTGCAGGATTGCAAGCAGCTATTTCATTATCTAAACTAGGAATAAAACCTTTAGTTTATGAGGAGCACTCTAACATTGGCCAACCTATTCAATGTGGAGAAGGTTTGAGCATTCATGCTTTTAATGATTTTTCAATTCCTGTTGAAGATAGTAAAATTTGGACTAAGGTTCACAAACGATGTAAGCTGGTTTTTCCAGAGAATAGAGCTATATACGGTGATATTCAAGCTTACATGATTAAAAGAGATAAATTCGATCAGTATCTAGCTCAGAAAGCTACAGATCTTGGAAGTACTATTATTACATCAACAAGAGTAAACTCTATACAGCAAAATTCAGCTGGCGTTCTTCTAAACATTGAAGGAGAGAAGTCTACTGAAGTTCAATCTGAATTAGTGATTCTGGCAGAAGGTGCTCAAGCAAAGCTTACCAAGAGTCTGAGTATTTCTCCCCCCTTCCCATTGATCTATGCATTTGAATATAAAGTTGAAGGTGAATGGGGAGAAGAATTGGAATTTTATTTCGATGCAGAAAGATATCCGTATGGATACATTTGGCTATTTCCAAGAAAGAATGAAACAAATATAGGAATTGTCACAAATTCTAGGGAGAGAAAAAAACTATTGGATGACTTTCTAAACCAAAAAAATATCTCCGGGAGGATTCTAAAAAAAGTTGGAGGTCCAATTCCGATGAAAGGACCTATTCCAGAAATACATAGAGATAAGATTATGATTGTGGGAGATGCAGCAGGGATGGTCAATCCAATTTTTTACGGAGGAATTAGAATTGGAATGACAAGTGGAGAAATCGCTGGAAAAGTAGCAGCTAATTTTTTGAATCGAAAAGATGACTCACAAGCTTCTTCTCTAGATCGATATCCTGCTGAGATTTCTAAATACATGTTCTCTAACAAAATTAACCTCAGTTGTCACAATTTCTTCTACAGCCGATCCAATAAATTCCTCACCAAACTTGGAAAAATCTTAAACGAACAATACATCAATAGAATAAAAGGAAGAGAAAAAATCAAAATGCTCTTGAATTTATTAGTGAATCCGGGGCTATTAAAATATCCACGAGGATTACTTAAGATTTACAAAGGTTTCAAGATTGCAAGAGACTGGGGGTTCTAAATTATCAACAAACATAATAGTTAAATGTATGATATTGTAGGAGAGATTGACTGAAATGATTATTCCAGTAAGATGTTTTACCTGTGGAACTTTGATAGCTGATAAATGGGATGAGTTCAAGAAACAAGTCAAAGATGGTGAAGATCCTGAGAAAACTCTTGATAAGTTAAATGTTAAAAGATGGTGCTGTCGAAGAATGTTAGTTTCGCACATAGACCTAATAGAAGATTTCTTACCTTTCACCTAAAATCTCGGCATTTTTCACATACTAAAAGAACAGAAAGTTTTTAATCAAAACATTAGAGGGATTATTGCTTACACTTTGTGGAAATAGATAGTGAACACAAACTGAGGATGCAAAATGTCAGAAGAAGCAGAAGAAAAAATTGAAGAAGAAATACTATTAATCCCTAGAGATACCTATCTAGTTTCAGGTATTCATATTGGGACTAGTGTTTGCACCAAATTTATGAAACCTTTCAAGTATAGAGTAAGAAATGATGGTATCTATGTTTTGGATGTTAATACAACAGATGAGAGAATTCGCATTGCAGCAAAATTCTTAAGTCGTTTTGAACCATCAAAAGTAGCTGTTTTTGCTACAAGACAATATGCTTCAGTTCCAAGTACAAAAATGGCTAGATTAGCTGGTTTTAGAGCAATTCCAGGAAGATTTATACCCGGAACTTTAACCAACCCTTCATATGAAGGTTATATCGAACCTGATGTTGTTGTTCTAACAGATCCCAGAGCTGATAAACAAGCATTAACAGAAGCTGCTTCTAGAGGAATTCCAGTTGTTGCTCTCTGTGATACTGACAATGCAACAAGTGAAGTTGATTTAGTAATTCCAGTAAACAATAAAGGTAGGAAATCTCTTGCACAAGTATATTATTTACTTACAAGGGAAATACTTAGAGCTAGAGGGGAGCTGGGAGAAACTGAAGATTTACCAGAAACCGTTGATGATTTTGCTTTCAAGTTATTGAGAGAATAATCAACATTTTCTTCTTATTTTTGAAAAAGATTTTAATCTTTAACATACATCTGTTTTTATGGACGTGAATACTACGGAATTTTCAGCACCTGGAAAAATCATTCTTTTTGGAGAACATGCTGTAGTATATGGTTATCCTGCAATTGCAACAGCAATTGACTTACGGGCAAAAAGCTCTGTTTTAGATTCTTCAAAGCAAATCTCTACAATCTCTATTCCTGATTTATTTCAAAAGAAACAGTTTGAACTAAATCAGACTCCTTTACCACAAGAACTCACAGCATTGAAATTCATAGTAGATTCAATTCTCAGAAATTTTGAGCTAAAGAAGAATTTTGACATAAAAATTGCATCACAAATTCCTTCTTCAGTTGGTTTAGGTTCAAGTGCTGCAGTATCCGTGGCTATGGTAGCTAGTTTATCTAGTTTTTTTGGAAAATCATTAAACTTGGAAGAAATAAACAAACTAGCACATGAATCAGAAAAAATCATCCATAGTTTTCCTTCAGGAATTGATACTACAATTTCCACATATGGAGGAGGAATTTACTATGAGAATGGTGTAATTAGAGAGTTACCCTTCAGAATCTCTTCTGCATATGTTGTTATCATTAATAGTTTAATTAAAAGAAACACTAAAGACATTGTGGAGAAAGTAAAGAAGAAGTATGAAGAGAAACAAAATTCGATCAAAGAAATTTTCAATAATATCCACGAAATTGTAATAGATGCTGAAAAGGCTTTGATAGATGAAAATTTACCAGAAATAGGGAAACTAATGTCATTAAATCATAACTCGTTAAAAGATTTGGATGTTAGTCATGAAGTTTTAGATAAGATTGTGAATGTTCTAGATAAAAACGGGGCATTAGGTAGCAAACTTACTGGAGCTGGAGGAGGGGGTTGTGTAATTTCATTGTTTGATGATTTTACTAAAGCAAAAGATGCAATAAAAATAATGAAAGAGAAGAACCTTCAGGCTTTTCTTTCGACTTTTACTACTGATGGTGTAAGGAATGAATCGAATTAGTGTAAGCATAATAAAATTAGGTGGATCTGTTATTACTGATAAAACCTCTTATCGTAAGATTAGAAGAGAGAACTTATCCAAAATTTGTAATCAACTCAAGAATGTGAATAAACCCTATATAGTAATTCATGGAGCAGGATCTTTTGGACATATTATAGCTGAAAAACATTCGATTCAAGCTGGTTTTGAAGACAAGAACCAACTGGATGGTATTGTCAAAATTCGACAAGATATGGCTTCCCTTTCACAAGAAGTAATAGATTGCTTAATAGAAAATAATGTTAAAGCAATTGGTTTTCAAACTAGTGCATTAGCTTTTATGACAGGTGCAGAAGTAGAATACTTTCTTAATCCCATCGAAAAATCACTTACCCTAGGTGTTTGTCCTGTTTTATCTGGAGATGTTTTATTCACAGAGGAAGGAGGATTTACTATACACAGTGGAGACTCAATTATTACTCATCTTGTAAAGCACTTTGATGTGAAACAAGTTATCTTTCTAACTGACGTTGACGGTTTATTTGAGAAAAGTGATGATTCAGAAGAAGGAAAGCTTGTAAGAGAATTAAACTATAACGAGTTCAAGGAATTCAAAGTTGAAGAAATACAAAGTGAAGTTATCGATGTTACAGGTTCAATGAAGGGAAAAGTTGATGAGATTAGTACGTTGTTAGAAGAAGTTGAACAAGTGGTTATCATAAATGGATTAATTCCAGAAAGACTAGGAAGTGTTTTGAAAAATGAGAATGAAGTAAGTACAATCATTTATGGCAAAAAATCTACTTAAAGATAAGTCTTTTAAACTAATCTCAGTTGTGTTTCATACCTAATGAAGGCACAATTATCTGTGTGCCCGAGGTGAATTAAAAAATGTACAAGAAATTTGAAATTCCTGATGAAGTTGTTAAAGAATCTTTAAACATCTTAGAAACTTCTTCCAAAACTGGAAAAATTAGAAAAGGAACTAACGAAGTTACAAAAGCAATTGAAAGAAAACATGCTTTAATCGTTTATATCGCTGAAGATGTGGATCCACCTGAAATAGTCATGCACTTACCTCTTCTTTGTGAAGAAAATGACATTGTTTATACTTTTGTTTCAACAAAGGAAGTACTTGGACAAGCTGCAGGTTTGAAAGTAGGTTCTGCTTCTATCGCAGTTGTAGACGGCGGTGAAGCAAAACAATCTATCAAAGGATTGAGTAACAAATTGAAGGAACTCAAGAAATAAGCTAGGTGAAAAAAATGAGCGGTCGAGATGAAGTAGATGCAACTCCTGCTGAAGTTATTCAAGTGTTAGCACGAACTGGAAGTGTAGGGGAAGTTACCCAAGCACGAGTTAAGGTTCTTGAAGGCAGAGATAAAAACAGAATCCTAACACGAAATCTAAAGGGTCCTGTTAGGAAAGGAGATGTCATCATGCTCAGAGAAACTGAAAGAGAAGCTAAAAAGATACGTAGAAGGTAGTGATAGACGATGCCAAGAACACAAAAATGCTCATACTGTGGAAAAGAAATAGAACCTGGCTGTGGTATACTCTTTGTTCAAAGAACAGGTTCAGTACTCTATTTCTGTTCAAATAAGTGTAAAAAATCTCAACTAGTTCTTAAACGAGATCCAAAGAAACTAAAGTGGACAGAGAGATACGAAAGGAAAATTATGTAGTCCTTTCCTCAACAATCTTTTTTTAGATTTTATTTTTTATCCTAATTCGAAGACATCATGGTTGAATCAATTAATTTTTATTCTCACAATAGATATTCGTTACAAAAATAAGGTGTATAAATTGGAACGAGAATTTATCATGATTAAACCAGATGGTGTTCAAAGGGGGCTTGTTGGACAAGTAATCCAAAGAATTGAAAATGTAGGGTTCAAAATTATTGGATTGAAAATGATTACTGTCACAATGGCTCAAGCAGAAGAACATTATGCTATTCATAAGGGAAAACCCTTCTATGAGGGATTGTTAGAATACATCACAAGTGGACCAGTTGTTGCAATGGTAGTAGAAGGAAAAGATACAGTAAAGATTACTAGAAAAATTGTAGGTGCTACAAACCCAGCAGATGCAGAACCCGGGTCAATTAGAGGTGACTATGCTCTAGAAATCGGAAGAAACATCATTCATGCTGGAGATTCACCAGAAAATGCAATTGTGGAATATAAAATCTACTTTGATGAAACAGAATTTTCAAATTACACTAAAATCGATAAAGAATGGTTATACGAATAACCATCCTTTTAGTTTTCAATTATTTTTTTCAAAACTATGTTCAACCAATTTCTTTTTATTTGAAATATTTGAGATTTCTTTAAGAATAGAGCAATTTCTAGGTGAAAGTTAATGTCAAGAGTAATTGATGCTGATACTGGTAAAAGATTGAGAAGTCCAATAGGAGTCATTTTAGGTCACGTAGATTCTGGAAAAACAAGTCTATTAGATACTGTAAGAGGAACTGCAGTTCAAGCCAGAGAAGCAGCTGGTATCACACAACACGTTGGGGCATCCTTCTTTCCATCGCAGACAATCATTGATGTATGTGGTCCTTTGATGAAAGACACAAAAATTGAACTAGGTATCCCGGGTTTGTTAATTGTTGATACACCTGGACATGCTGCCTTTATGAATCTCAGGAAAAGGGGGGCATCTGTTGCAGATATTGCAATACTTGTTGTTGATGTGACAAGAGGTTTTCAGGCTCAAACTTACGAATCCCTTGATATTTTAAGAGCTCGTAAAACTCCCTTCATCATTGCAGCTAATAAAATCGATAGAATTTCTGCATGGAAATCAAATCCTGGTGCTACTTTTGCTGAAACTTATGCTAAACAAATTTCAAAAGCTAAAGAGGATATGGACAATAGAATCTATGAAATTATGGGAGAATTATCTGAAATGAAAATGGAAGGTTTCAGATATGACCAAGTTAAGGATTTTAGAAAAGCTATTGCCATTGTTCCAACTAGTGCCACAACTGGTGAAGGAATTCCAGATCTATTCTTAGTTCTAGCAGGATTAACACAACAATTTATGATGCAAAAACTGGAATACAGTGAAGGTCCAGGTATAGGTACTGTTCTTGAAGTGAAAGATGAGGAAGGATTGGGAACAACTATTGATGTAATTCTTTATGATGGAGTTATAAAAAAAAGCGATCAAATTGTTGTAGGTGGGAGAGAAAAACCTGCTTTGTTAAAAATTCGGGCTCTACTTGAACCTAAAGAATTGGATGAAATGAGGGATCCAAAGGATAAATTTAAGGGAGTTGAGCAAATCTACGCTTCAGCGGGTGTTAAAATTGCTGCACATGGTCTTGATGATGCGTTAGCTGGAGCTCCCATTCGTGTAGCACCAAAAGGAAGAGAAGAAGAGGTTTACAAAGAGGTTGAGGAAGAACTGGAAAGTTTTAGGATTGAGACGGATACTAATGGTGTTATTCTGAAAGTCGATACTCTAGGGAGTTTAGAAGCTCTAGTAGATATGTTAAAGGAGAAAAACATCCCTATTCAGAAAGCTGATGTTGGTGATGTCACAAAGATTGATGTTATCGATGCAGCAATTGTTGCAAACAAAACTCCTGAATATGCAGCAATTTTATGTTTCAATGTAAATGTACTTGTTGATGCACAAGAAGAAGTAGAAATCAACGGTATACAAGTCTTTCAAGAGAGAGTTATTTACCAACTTATTGATAAATTTGAAAGATGGATGATAGATACAAGAGACTCTATTAAAGTTGAATCTCTCAAAGATTTAACAATGCCTGGAAAAATTACTATCTTACCCAATCATACTTTTCGTGCCAATAAACCAGCAATTGTTGGGATAGAAGTCTTAGGCGGTAGAATTCAAACTACTCAAATGCTTATTAGAGAAGATGGTCAAAGAGTAGGAAGAATCCGTCAAATACAAGATAACCAAGAGACAATCAGAGAAGCAACAAAGGGAAAACAAGTCGCAATCTCTATTAGAGGGCCCACCGTTGGTAGGCAAATCAAAGAAGAGGATTCATTATATGTTGATGTTCCTGAAAAACACGCTGTTTTACTTATGAAGAAATATAGCGATATGATTTCCCCGGATGATATCAAGGTTTTAGAAGAATTTGCTGAAATTAAGAGGAAAAATGTCTCCAAGTTTTGGGGATGGTAAATCCACGAGATAAATTAAATATTTTAATGATCTCTTCTCTTTTAGCTGAGTTGCAACTTTTCAACCATACTCAGCGTGTTCTTGAATTATCCTAGGGCTTATGTTCGTCATTTAGGATATTTTTTCCACCAATTTTCAATAAATTCAATACTCTTCTTTCTCTTCACAGAGTATCTCCTATGTGGTTTTACTAAATGTCTCTGAGCTTGTGCTGGTGGAATTAAAAGTTCAGTTTGAATTTCTCTATCAATCTTGGTTTTGATTTTCTGAGTATTTGAATCTTTGAATCCACAGTTCTTGCATTTGTGACCTTTATTACGACCTGCACTTGTCATTCTTTTACTACATTTGGGGCAATAAGGAGAAGATTCTACGTAATGATTGGAAATAGTAAGAACTTCGCATTTCTCTAATTGAATTGTATAGTTTTTAAATTCCTTCTTATATTTTACACCACCATAGGCCAAAATTCTGTCATTAGGAAGCAAATTGTTTATTTTTCTCTTGAAACTTTTACTAGGTTCAAAAGCTGCTAAATCAACAAGTTTCTCACTTTGTTCTATTTTCCCCTGTAGAATTATGTGACCACCAATAAGTGCTCGAGGTTTATTTGTAATTCGAATAATTCCATTGAAGACTCTAAAATCTTCTATTTGGTGGTCAGCATAATTAAAATGTTGATCAGTTCCTTGATTAGTTCTAAAAATACAAAAACTATCCAAAGGTTCTTTTGATTTTACAATATACATTGCTTCTAACAATTTGTCTGCTTCTTCTCCCCTAATACCATAAAAAACAGGATCTGGTCCAGCAGGACAAATTAGAATTTTGTTTGTTTCTTCATCTATATTATTGAAAACTTCTGGAGATAATTTACTGTCCATCACATATACAGTTTCTTCTTCCAATCTCCTTTTTGTTCCATAATTTTCTGGTAATCTATAAGTTAGAATCTCATAAGTAAAATCTTCTTTAAGTGGATCTAAAGTATTACCAATTGCAGCAAGACCTCCAATTAAACCTCTACCATTACCAATAAAAAAATGACTAAAACAATATTTAGATGCTATTTCTTTTGCTTCACTAATGGAGATTACTTCAATCAATGCTCTTTTAGAGAATTGTTTGATTATTTCTGGTACCTCATCTTTAATTACAACCAATCCTGGATTTGTATTTTCATCAGGTTGGTAATAGCTCTCTATAAGAGACTTAATTTCACTAGTGAGTTCGATAATTTCCCCCTCTTTTGCTTTAATTGAGAGACCAATAGCTCCATTTCCTCTAGTTTTCCAAGGAACATTTGGATTGTTCCTAATAAGACGAGGATAATCAATAAACGTGACTCGATTAAAAATCTGTTCAATTATTTTCGTAGCTAGATGAGTCGTACAGCTTCCTTTTAGAGAATCTGTATCATCAAAGCCGATATGAAGAACTATTTCTCTCTTTTGAGTCAATTTTATTCAAAAGAAAATTTAGAATAGAGAATATAAAAAATTAGATAGAATACCAAACTTCTCCTCTTCTATCTTTTTCTAATGTAATGAAGTTTGTTTCACTAGCTAGTTGATCAAGTCTTTTTCCTAAATCTCCTCTCCATATTCTAGTTCTACTCGCCAATTCTGTAAGTGATACTTTATTTTCAGGCTTATTTATCAATAATTTGAAAATACTTCGAATAATATCTCTATCATGATAATTGTAAATTGTTTTTTCCACAATTTCATTGAATCTAATATAAGCATCGTTAATCTCTTGAGCAAAAACCTTTCTCTGTGAATCAAGCGTTTGAATGGATTTTAACTTTTCTTTTACACACTTTCTAATCTCAGCAAACTCTTTTGTAACTTGAATTCTAAGCTCTTCCTTCTGTTTTGGTTCTTCCTTAATTAGTTTCTCAGAAACTTCACTTGTAGGAAAGTATTTGACGTTGAAGGTATTTTGACCTACATCAATGATTAAAGAAAATGCTTGATTTAGCTTTGCATATCTTCTTATAGGTCCTTTATCACTAACCCTTTCTACCATTGAAACAATACCTATGTTTTCAAGCTCAGAAAGATATTTTGCAATAATCCTCGGAGAAATATCTAGTAATCTAGAAAGCTGAAAAGAATAAAGATCTTCCTCAGCTAGTAATTCAAGAATTCTTCTTCTAGTAGAATTTGATAGAAAATCTAAGAGTTCAAAAACATCTAACTCTTGGTTTTCTTCTGTGTTCTCTAGCATTTTATCACCTTAGTAATATGGAGGGGGGGTCTAGACAAACCCTGTATCCTTTTTGATGGATTTTCTTCTAATGTCTTTCCCAATAGCTCCAACTCTTTCTTCTGTGGGTTTGGCTTGTTCTAATGCTTCAAGTAAAACCTCTTCTGTTATAATACAATCACACTTGTCTTCATCAAACTTATCATCACCAGCGAGATCTTCACCATACTCCATAACATAATTTCGGATTGCGATTAATTTACTCTCACTTGCTATCGCTGCAAGATCTGCACCAGAGAATCCTTCGGTCTCTCTAGCCAGGTTGTCTAAATCAACATCACCTGCTAAAGGTGCATCTTTAAGATGAATTTCAAGTATTTGCTTTCTTCCATCGAAATTTGGTGAGGTAACCTTTACTAAACGATCGAATCTTCCAGGTCTTAATAAGGCTGGATCTATCATATCTGGTCTGTTTGTTGCAGCTATTACTACAACGTTTCTTAATTCCTCTAATCCATCAATTTCTGTAAGTATTTGGCTAATGACTCTTTCTGTTACACCTGAATCTGTACTACGTCCTCTTACAGGAGTTATAGAATCTATTTCGTCTAGAAAGATAACACAAGGTGCTGCTTGTCTTGCTTTTCGGAATATTTCTCTTATAGCTTTCTCACTTTCTCCGACCCATTTTGATAAGACTTCTGGGCCTTTAACAGAGATGAAATTGGCCTCAGATTCATTTGCGACAGCTTTAGCAATTAATGTTTTTCCTGTTCCTGGAGGACCATAGAGTAGAATTCCCTTAGGCGCTTGAGCTTTCATTGATTTGTATAATCCTTTGAATTTCAAAGGCCATTCAACAGCTCTACGCATTTCCTTTTTAACATCATCTAAACCACCTATGTCTTCCCAAGTTATATTAGGTTTCTCAACATAAACTTCTCTTAATGCTGAGGGTTCTATTGTCCTTAGAGCATTAAGAAAATCATCATTAGTAACATCTATGCTTTGCAGAATCTCTAATGGGATTTCTTCTTCTAAGTCTATATCCGGAAGAACTCTGCGAAGAGATTGCATAGCTGCCTCCTTTACAAGAGCTGAAGTGTCTGCTCCAACAAAACCATGTGTCATATCTGCTAATCTACTTAAGTCAACATCTTTGTTTAGTGGCATACCTCTTGTATGAATGAGCAGAATCTCATATCTTCCACCTCTGTCTGGGATACCTATTTCTATTTCTCTATCAAATCTTCCCGGTCTTCGTAGTGCAGGATCTATTGCATTTACTCGATTAGTAGCCCCAATAACAATAACCTGTCCTCTGGATTCAAGACCATCCATCAGAGCTAATAGTTGAGCTACTACTCGTCTTTCCACTTCCCCTGTTACTTCTTCCCTCTTTGGTGCAATAGCATCTAACTCATCAATGAATAATATACTGGGCGCATTTTCACTAGCTTCTTTGAACAAATCTCTTAACCTTTGTTCAGATTCACCATAAAATTTAGACATAATCTCTGGTCCTGATAACACGTAAAAACTAGCTTCTGTTTCGCTAGCAACAGCTCGAGCTAATAATGTTTTTCCTGTTCCTGGAGGACCATGAAGTAAAACACCCTTTGGAGGTTCAATGCCCACTCGCTTAAATAACTCAGGATGACGAAGTGGTAATTCTATCATTTCTCGTATTCTTGATATTTCCTCTGATAGTCCACCTATGTCTTCATAGGAAATTCGTTTGACATCAGTAGCTTTTATATCTTCCCAAGGTTTTTCAGTTATTTGGATATTAGTTTCAGAAGTCATTATTACTGCATCAGCAGTTGGTGTTACTGAAACAACACCTAAAAATATCTTCTTAGACATTCCCAAACCAATAGGGATGACATCTCCTGGAGTTAAAACTCTATCTTCAAGAGTTTGTTTTAGCCATGCTTCAAAGCCTTGTATCTTAACCATTTCAGTAGGAGCAAAAACTATTTTTCTTGCTTTAGAAGCTGAAGCTTTTGCAATAGCTACTTTATCATCTATACCCGCATCTGCATTCATTCTGATCATACGATCGAGTCTAATGATATTCTTGCCAAAATCTTCAGGTGTTCCTCTCCAAGCACGAGCAAATGTTTTCTTTGCTCCTTCTATACTTACTATGTCACCTGTACCTATTTTCAGTTCATCCGCGACATCTTGAGATAATCTTACAATTCCTCTCCCTACATCTCTCTGGAGAGCTTCTTTTACTCTCAAATATATTCTTTTGTCTTCTTCAGTTGCAGACATTTTATCCCCTTTTTACATTAAAATTAGTTAATGGGAATTTCTTCTCCATTCCCATTTTCAGCTTCTAGGAGCTTAAGTTTTACTTCTAGAATGCCGTTTTTCATTGTTGCTGAAATTTTCTTTTCTTTGTCAATTGTATATCGGATAGGAATTTTAGTGTCAATTTGTTTCTTGGCATTATCTGCTTCAAGTTTTAATCCTTGTTTGACAAGTTTCAGATTTACATCCTCTTTGTCAAAACCTGGAAGTTCAACAATAAGATATAATTCTTTGTTGTTCTTGTCAACTTGAAGATCATAAGCTACTTCGTAATCCGTATCTTCTTTTTGATTAGGTGCTGTTATAGTTTCTTCTGCACCACTGACAAGTCTAGGTCGACCTACATTTCCAATTAAACGATCTAATCCTGGGAAAATGCTGGCAAATCTTTCAAAAGAACGGGTGAAAAAATCATTATCCCAGTTAAAAGATCGTTCTAAGCCTTGAATTTTATCAAAGAATTCCTTCCCATATTCGTCAGGTATCTCGCCTAATTCACGATATTCTTCTTTTCCTTCAGCATCACGTTTGTAGTCATAACCGTACTCTTTTTCCACTCCATTAGCATTGGAGTAAAAACGAACACTTCTGAATTCCTCATTGAAACCTTGAGGAAATTCCTCTTTATCTTTCTCTTTCTTGTCTTTCATTTCAATCACCATAAATTGAAAGTATATACCTTTTGGTATTGGACTTTTTGTTCAATACTAAACGTCTATTTCTGATATATAAACCTTTCTCTTCTTCATTTTGAGTGAAATTTCTTCTATTCAAGTGACATCTACAATTTTTACTTAATTGAAGATATACCTGAAAAAACATCCTGGAATTATATTTTCTCTGTTATTCCAATGATTTTCTTGGTCAGCATTATGAGAGCTCGAAAACGGATGTTTAACATGCTAAAAATCTAGAAAAAGGAGTTTCATTCTTTTCTTCCTTTTATTTATTTCTCAAATCTTATACCAAACCTTTATTTCTATGAAAGATTAATTGTTTCTTTGAAGTGAATAAGCTGACTGAACAGCATACTGAGCAAAAATCGAACAGACGAGCTAAACGATTCTATGATGAACGTTGCGAAGAAAAGGAAGTTCAGGCAGTCAGCAAGAAGCCTTCCAGAAGCATTTATGGAAGAGCTGCAAAGAACAGCCCCTGGAAATGGGTTGATTACCTTATCCTAAAAGGTAAAAATTATTGAGAAAAATTGATAGATTCTTGTGTTTATATTCTGAAAACTTTTGATTTAGAATATAGGTGGATTGTATATGGATGTTAAAAGATGTTGGGGAAACAAGGACGAACTTTCCCGAGATTACCATGATAATGAATGGGGAACCCCTGTTTATGATGATAAAGTACTTTTTGAATTCATATTACTAGAAGGGGCACAAGCAGGATTAAACTGGATGACAATACTTAGACGAAGGGAGGGTTATCGAAAAGCGTTTGATAATTTTGATTTTAACAAAATAGCAAAATATAATGAGAAGAAAATTGAGAGTTTACTACAAGATAAAGGAATAATAAGAAATAAACTGAAAGTTAACTCAGCAATACTCAATGCTCAAGTTTTTCTAAAAATACGTAAAGAATTTGGTTCTTTTAGTAATTATATCTGGAAATTTGTTGATAGCAAACCAATAAATAACAATTTTAAGTCTTGGAAAGAGGTTCCAGCTACTACTGAAATTTCTGATGCAATTTCGAAGGATTTGAAAAGGAGAGGAATGAAGTTTGTAGGTAGCACTATCATCTATGCATTCATGCAAGCAGTAGGTATGGTGAATGATCACCTAGTGGATTGTTTTAAACATAAAGAAATAGTTGCCAATTATTGAAAACTTCTTT
>JAEOSZ010000038.1 GCA_016840095.1 Candidatus Heimdallarchaeota archaeon | reverse complement strand
TCAAAGGAACGAACCAAATCGATTGGTTTACTTCTACGAGAATACTATACAAAAGTATTCACAGGAGGAGAAAAACACTTTGTTCATGCAGTAGACGATGTGTCCTTTAAAATATACAAAGGAGAAATTTTCGGATTAGTCGGAGAAAGTGGTTGTGGAAAATCAACAACAGGTTTACTTCTACTCAACCTCTTAGATAGTACTGCTGGCAAGATATATTTCAAAGCACCAGATTCAGTAACTCTAACTCGAAAACAAATAAGTGATTTTCAAGTTAAAGATAAAAGAGAAATACTCACTATAACAAGAAGACAAAGAAGAATTTTACAAGCAGAAGAAACTCAAAAGGAAATAATTCTTAATGAAGAACAAATAAAAGGCATAATACTCGAAGAAAGACTTGAACAGCAAAAAGCTTCTTCTCCTTGGAAACAATTTCTTTCAGGGATAAATAATGTCATTAATTTCTTCTTTTTGAAACGATATAGATTATTTCTTACTGATGAACAATTAAGTTCTTTAGGATCAGTAAGAAGAGTGGACTTAAGTACTCTTACTAATCGTGAACTGAAAAATTTACGTACAGACATTCAAATAGTTTTTCAGAATCCATATGATTCACTCAGTCCAAGATTCAGTATTTTGGATATTGTAGCAGAACCACTTAGACTTTTGAATATCTTACATGATGAAGGAGAAATTGAAAAGACAGTTAAGGAAGATTTAGAAGAAGTTGGATTAGTTCCAGCAGAGGATTTCATTAACAGATTTCCTCATGAACTTAGCGGAGGACAAAGACAGCGTGTGGGTGTTGCGAGAGCTTTCATTGTTAATCCTCTATTCGTTGTTGCTGATGAACCAGTATCAATGCTTGATGTATCTGTTCGAGTAGGAGTACTAGAAGTAATGAGAGATTTAACAAAACAACGAGGAACTGCATTCCTATTTATTACTCATGATCTTGCTTTAGCAAGAGTTATGTGCGATCGTATAGCAGTTATGTATCTCGGTCGAATTGTTGAACAAGGACCAACAGAAGAGGTTATACACAATTCTATGCACCCATATACCAAAGCACTAATTGCTAGTGTTCCTAAACCTGATCCTGATGCACAACGTACAGAAGATCTTCCCATAATAGGTGAGGTTCCGAGTGGAATAGATATCGAAAAAGGATGCAGATTTAGTCCTAGATGTATATATGCAAAACCAGAATGTGATGAAACAGATCCCCTATTAGAACATGCAACTGGAAATCATCTAGTAGCTTGCTTAAGGTATAAAGAAATCAATAAAATCAAATAATAGTATAGATTGGAGTAATCTCCAATTTTTATACTACAATGAGGGGATTACAGATGTTGGAAGAAAAAATAAAAGAAATCGATAAGTTCATTGGAAATTCTGAATATAAGAAGGCACAAGAAGAGATTGGTAAGTTATCTAGGATGCCCAATATATCAGCAAATGATGAACTATCACTTCTACATCGTACTTGTATTATTTTTGAACAACTTGGTGAATATACAGACTTAATTAAAACAGCCAATGAAATGTATGCAAAATCAAAGGAAGAAAACAATCCTCTACGAGAAATTGATGCACTCCTAGCTGAAGTTTATGGAAACTACAGATTTAACAGAATTGAAACAGCCCTCAAATTAGTCGAACAGTTGGAGAAACTAATAGATAAATGCAATATTGATGGAGTTAACAAAAGAAAGGTAAAGCTACTGGAATATAAAGTTTTTATCTATGCTGATAAAGGACAAGCAGATCAAGCATATATATTTGCACAAGAAACTTACGAACTAGGTATAGGAATAGAAGATCAATACTATTTATCAAGATCATATTATGCCCAAGGATGGGCTCTTATGCATATAGGAAATAGAGATAGAGCTATAGAGAATTTTGAAAAGAGTCTTAAAATAGAAGAAGCAATAGGAAATCAGTATAGCATTGCTTATTCTTCCTTTGCTTTGGGTTTTAACTGGAAATCTAAAGGAAAGTTCAATATAGGTCAAGACTATCTTCTTAGATGTTTGAAAATAAGGGAGAGAATAGGAAATAAACAAGACTTAGTTTGGACACTCCTTAACTTGGGGGACATTTACTATGAAGATGGTGATATACACAATTCACAGTCTTACTACGAAAATTCTCTTTTAATATCTCAAGAAATTAATTACTGGTTTGGAATAGTTTTTTCTCTAATGCAGCTAGCTATTATTTTTGAAGATCTTGAAAATTCTCAGCTTGTCCTTGATACATTAGAAAAAGCATTAACCTATGCTAAAAGAATTGAAATCGTTGATCCTGAAGTACATGTACTTTATTCACTAATTAGCTACATTACAAAAAATAAATTGAAGCAAGTAAACATCAAGAACTATATTAGTAGATTAGAGGAAATAAGTTATTCTTCAAAAACAAAGATTTTTGATCAAATATATCGTTTATCGAGAGCACTGATCCTCAGAATAAGTGAAAATTCCAAAAATCGAAAGAAAGCAAAAGTACTCCTTCGTCAAATCATTGATGAAGATGTTATAGATTTTAATTATACTAAAATAGCTTTACTAAATTATGGAGAAATTTTAGTTGAAGATCTTAAAAAATACTTCGAAGAGGATGTAATAGAAACACAATTTACAGAACT
>JAEOSZ010000005.1 GCA_016840095.1 Candidatus Heimdallarchaeota archaeon | reverse complement strand
GAAACTTGACGATAGTTGTCTCTTTTCACATCTCCAACAAAATAGAGAAATCTATTTTCTGATTTTCCTTCATAAACAGAAAGTAGTTTATCCGAAACAATATCTAGATTAGGTTCTCTCCCTATAGCTACAATAGTTAGATCACCAATCAAAGGTAATAGTCTATCGTCTCTCTTGGCATCTATCACTAATGTTTTTCCATCAAAATTGATCTTGTTAAGGTTAACTCCACTAATTATCTTGATATTCTCTTCCTTTTGTGCTCGAGTTAGCAGTATTGGGATGCTCTTTGAAATTCTTGATCTTTGAACTATAGAGATGTTTGATGCTGAATCTTTGATATTAAGGGCATAATCATAAGCTGTATCTCCTCCCCCTATAATGATCACATTCTTTTCTTTAACATGCTTTCTTGCTTCATAATTCTCATAGAATAATTTCTTCTTTGAGTGTGCTTGTTCTTCCCCATCAATTCCTAGTTTTTTGGGTTTTGAACCTGTGCCAATTATCAAATATTTGCTCTGAATTTGTCCTTTATCAGTAGTTATTACGAATCTAAAAGCATTTGTCCCAATATTTTTGTATTCAACAAATTTGACTATTCTTTTGATATAGTTGACATCTTGTTTTCTTACTTGTTGTTTGATTAGTTTTACTAAATCTTCTCCACTTATCCCATTCGGATAACCTAATAGATTCTCAACTAAATTAGCATTCCTTATTTTCCCCCCTAGCTCATCACTAATAAGTAAATTATCCAAACCTGCTCTGGTAAGCTGTATTGCAGCTGTTATGCAAGAAGGACCTCCACCTATTAACGCAACAACAGTTTCTATTTTATCACTCATTAATAATCTCCTCAGTTGATTGACATCGACCAAATCCATGTGAAATAGCTCGTATTGTACCTAAGTGCAATTCTTCTGTGTAAGTAGCAGTTGCATCGACAAGATAAATAACTTCAAAATCCTTCATAAAGGCATCTCTTGCAGTTGTCTCACAACAGAGGTGAGACATAATACCTGTCAAAATGATTTGTTCAATGTTATAATCTCGAAGGATTTTTTCTAAATCTGTTCTTTCAAAAGCACTGTATCTGTCCTTTGTAATTGTGATTGAATCTTCTGTATATAGTGAAGAAGTTACTTCTGCATCTGCAGTTCCTTCTTCAATTGAATCTCTCCACCAACGAGTCATCATTTCTTTAGGTTTTTGAGAATCTAGATGTTTAGTGAAAATAATTAGTCTATTATTTTTTTGAAAAAAATCCACTAATTTTGAAATACTATCAATGATGGTCTTTGCTGAAGGAACAAAAGCATGGTTTGATTCATCAAGAAAGAAGTTTTGCATATCAAGAACAAGTAAAACTGATTTCGATAAATCAAAATTAAAAGCAATATACTTTTTCATCTTTCTACATTCAGCAATCCATTGAGAAACTTTCTCATCATGATTATCTTTAGTTAGATATAGTTCCTTCTGCATCAACAAACGCTTAAAGATACTCCTTAATATAGATTACTTCATTTATATGCAAGAACACTCTCATTATCCTCTGTTCGTCGTGTTTTGAAACAAGCAATATTCAAACGTTCTTGAATTCCGCTAATGAAATCCTTCCCTCGATACTTAGATCCAGGTTTTCCTACATAATGAAGTAAACGTCCGTCTTTCTTCAAGATTCTATATAAGTCAACATAAAATTCTTGAGAATAAAGCTCGCCTGCATGAGCGAATCTAGGCGGATCATGGAGAATAACATCATAAGCTTCCTCTTCCAAATTTTTAACTGCTATACAAGCATCCTCCGAAATTAGACTGATTCTCTTGTTTTCTATTCCTGCAAAGAGATCTGCTGAATAGGGATTATAACGTGCAATTTCCAGAACATTCGGATCTTTTTCAATTGTTGTAACAATAGCTTTCATTCTATAAGATTCAATAGCTGTGTAGCCCAATCCTGTACAAATATCAAGAACATTTTCGTTAGCAGATATTTCTACTGCATGTATTTTTCTTCGAGCATCTTCTAAAGGTGTCACATGCTTTGTTCTGTGCATTCTAATGCCATCAATTTCGATAGTTGGAGCAGTATTTTCAATTGGTTCAAGTTTGTAGTATCTATTGTCAAAGAATGCAATTTTCTTAGGTTTTTTCTCAACTAGAAAAACTGAAGGATTCTTAGCAATTTTTTGCATAGTTTTGAGGTCATAATGTATGTCACCTATTACGATTTTATCCCTTCTGAAAAGAACCCTCTGTTGAGTGAAACGAAGATCAAAAAACGCTAAAGTAGATTCCTTACCTTGATGATATGCTTCTAGAATCTTCTTTGCTTCAAAAGAATCAATCAACATCTTTGAATCTCACTTACAGTTTCTACTTTATAAAACTACTTAATATAGTTTTCAGAATAGCTTATAGCTGTCTATACCTTAAGAATAGTCACATTATTTCAGATGAGAATAATTAATCAACACTTTTAGTTTCCAAAGTTTTCTTTGCTACAGCAAGTAAATCGCTCGCACCTATCTGTTCTGCTAATTTCATAGCATCTTCAAGATAGGGAACAGCTTCTTCATATTCTTCCAATCGAGTATGGGTTCTTCCTATAGAAGTTAAACCAATTACCTGAGCTAGTTTGTTTCCAATATTAACCGCATATTCATAACCTGATTTATAGTATTCCAAAGCTTTGTGTAAATCCTTCAGAAGTGTGTTGATATCACCCATGCTAAGTATTGAATATGGCATTCCTATTTTGAAACCTGCAACTTCTCGTAGATTCAATGATTCCTCCAATAAATCTCTACACCTTTCTAACTTTCCTCTTCTCATTTCTATGAAACCAAGATGTCTAACTGCAAATGATTTCTCAATTGGATGGTTTTCTCCTACTTGAGATGACTTCTTGTACCATTTCTCTGCTGGTTCTAATTCCCTTCTTCTCTCAAAGAATAGTCCTCGATAGAAGTAAGCTCGACTAGAATATTTTGAATCATCTACCTCCTCAAGTATAGCGATAGCTTCATCGGTGAGTTTAGTTGCTTGTGATAAGTTACTCTCTTTTTGATCCGGACTTGAAACAGGTTTGTAATCCCAGGCGATTGCTTTTTGAAGTTTTATTCTTGCTAATTCAAGAGATTTTTTATCTTGGATTAGATTCTCACAATACTCTAGCTTCTTCATTATTTTATCAAAACTACTGTTTTCCATAAGAATAGTAACAACTAGAACTGAACTATAGGATAGATAGAATTGAATCTTAAGATTCTCATCAAAACCTTCACCTAAAACAATTGATTCATTCTCCTCATAAAGGTCAATGGCTTTTCCTAACTCTCCATTATAATAGAGTTGTTGACCTTTTTCCAGAATCTTCTCTATACCTTGCACAGTCATAATATTTGATTGAATATTGATATACTTTTTTCAACTCAATGAAATAGAAGCAATTAAATTACTCTTGGATAGATGCTTCAACTGTTTCTTCTGAAGCTTGTATGAATAGATTAGTCAAATTGCAGAATAAGATGCCAATAACACCTAATGCAGCAACAGCAATAAATAACCAAAGTGAGTATGTTTCAAATGCCTCTTTGTTTATGTACCCAATGATTGCTCCAATCAGTAAGGGGACACCTGTAACAACAAATAGTGCTGCATAAAACTTTGCTAATATTTCTCTTCTTACATTGATTGTTCTTTTACGGATGGATTTGTGGAACCATTCATATCTATCAATCAGAAATCCTAGCATACCTAACAGCATTAAAATACCAAGTACGCACAAAACGATACCAGCTGTCAACATGTAAACTTCCAGTTGTAACACCAAGCAATAACAGACCTCTAAGATTATAAACATTTCAATTACAATTTCTATCATCTATAGAAGATAGCTTTGCTGTTCAATCATATTTTTTCTAAGCTATCAAGTTCCTTCAGAAGTATTTTTATGAAATCGAAAGCATTTTGCATAGGTTCTTCTTCTAGATTTTCAACTTTATCTTCAATTGAATGCCAAAAGCCATATTTTCCATAATAAGAAATGGTAGTAGCTTTAATGTTATTTCTTGAAAAATGACATGCATCTGTCCATCCAAACGGTTGCTTAAATGCTGGTAACTCAATATTATTCTTTTTGGCTATTTTTTGAACTAATGAAATGTACTCCTCATCGTGATTTATGAAGTAGAATTTCTCAGCAGCAGACAAATAAAAATTATCACCTACACCTAGCATTTCAAGATTCAGAACTACTGCATTATCTAACTCCTTTAAGTGATTCTTAACATATAATCTGCTTCCTGGAGCTTTTATTGTTTCTTCTGCTCCAAATGAAATTAGTCTTACTTCCCAATTTTCTAAAGGTTCATCTTTCAGATACTCTCCTAGAGTTATTAATAACACAACAGCAGTAAGATTATCGTTTGCCCCCATAACTTCTGTTTTTGTAACCATGCTTTTTAAAACATAGAAAGCAAGAGGGAGGCAAATTATTGATAGGAAAAAGAATATATCGGGAAGAAGGAACCATCTGATAGTTAATGATCCTAAAGAATAATCGAAAAGAAAAAGTAAACCATCTACTAATCCTGCACAAATAATTATTTTCCAAATACCAGAGATAAATAATAATCCAACACTACTAATTATAAGATAAAAGATTTGAGCAATATATTTCAAAACTTTAAGCGAAATAGGCATTTCATATGAAGAATCATGATGTCCAGAAAGAATAATGATTCCTCTACTTTCTTTCTCTGAGGGTAATGTCCCAATGATGTTTTTTGTCTCTTTCTTCTTAGCAAAGAAATCAATTAAACTAATTCCTCGAAAAATGAAAAGTATATGTGCTGCAAGAACTAAAAGTGATAGTCCTAAAGATAATGGTGGGAGCAAAAAATAACATATCGCTGATGTAAAGTAACCCAATACTATGAAACTAATATATAGTTGTGGAGAGTTTCCAACAACTTTAAACGATTCAGTTTCTACATTAGGAGTAAATTTATTAAACTCTTTTTCTAAATATTCTATTGCTTGTTTATCACCTTCAGAACCAGCTATTCTTGGACCGAAATTATCAGTTATATATTTAATTCTCTCAAGAAATGAAACCATAGAGAAGCTAGGGAACTTTTATTTATAAACATTATTGGATTTTTTTCATTATAATGAAAACATGAAATTTTCAATAACCTTGCTGTTTTCATGAGTTTAAAAATGGAATTGAATATAATATTATGAATGTCCTCTATACCGAAGTTATCTATACCTGGACTGAATAGCAAAGTTCTAAGGACATATAGATTAGGTGTAAGTTTTGAAGGTGACAACAAAGAGAAGAGGGCAAAGGAGATAGAAGCAAATAATAGAGTAAGAGGACTGCAAGTTAGACAAGAAGACATGATTTATGATAAAACAACAATAGACCTTGCTCTTAGGATTGCACGTGATATTCCAAACAAAGATAGTAAATTTGCCCCAGCAGCTATTCAAGAATATACAAAAAATTACTCCAATATTGGAAACAGTGCTTATTATCAACTTTTCATTGCAGCTAAAGGTACAGTTGATAGAGAAAATAAAGTTTCAAAGATTCTTAATTTGCTCTGCAAATGGAATACTCAAGCTATCGAGTGGATTGTTTTTGGAAGAAGTCCTAGAGTAGAAAATACTCTTTCTTTTCAATGGAAATTAAGAAGAATCTATGTAATTAACTTATTAACAAGTACTCGAAGACAAATAGATAAATTTGTGCCACCCAATATGCAATTTAATAAAAAACTCCCTAAACTAACAAAAACTGAAATCAAAGAAGCTATTTTAGAATTTTATCAAATTAAACATAAAGAACTATTTTCAAAAAATATGACGTCAAAAGAAAAATCTTTTCTTGACAATCTTGAGCTTCTGTCTATTCACTCAGAAACTTTTACTGCAAATTTGCAAAACTGGTTTAGTACTGAGCATAGTTCACATTGGAGGAGTCTCAAAAAATTCTGTAGGGAATTTTCAGTTTTTCTTGGAGACAATAACAGAAATCTTTTTTCCTCTATTCGATCGATAATACTCTTCGCACTCTCTTCTAAAATGGAAGAGACTGTCTTAAATGTAATTGAAAAATTAAATCCCGAGGAGTGTGTTTCACCACCTTTTAAAACGAAAAGGAAGGGTAGATTACCTATCTATCTTCTTATGAAAAAAGATTATGTGGTTATCAGACCTGGTAATGCAAAGAAAATGACAGAATTAGCCTTAAAAGATGGTTTTTTTGAGCTTGGTTTTCCGTTGAAAGGTTTTACTAGAATAAATGGAAAATTAATTTTCTCTAAAAAGATTAGAGATTATATTCGAAATGGTGCAACAATAAGGTTTTTGAGGATTAATCATGGAAAAGCTCCAAATTTCAAAATAATTGTTTCAGTGATTTTAGAAGGAACTAATTCTATGTTTATAAGCCAGACATTGACGTTGAACCTTCTGAAAACTTTCAAAGGAAGTTCTTCAAGAGTATTGGGTTTAGATATAAATCGAATAAGTAAATATGCTATTACTTTTTCAAATAAAATAGAAATCCCAAAAGAGCTTAGGACATTAATTAGACGATATAACTACCTATGTTCTAGAATAGTCCCTCAACTAAGCTACTCACTGAAAATAACTGGTAGAAAGAAAGATCGATACAAGTATTGTAAATTGAAAGGTGAGTTAGAGAGAGTATATCAAAAAAGAAAGAAGATTTTAGAAGAAATAAAAAATTTCCTGCCCCATTACATTGCAGCTGTCATAGTAAGCAGTGACAGTTCATTTCTTTGTATAGAGAGTCTTGAATTTGATCCCAGAGGAAAGAAGGGTTCACTCGGAAAAGCATTCTATTCAATGCCAGATGAGTGCGATATTTTCGAAAAAGCTGTATTGATAGCTTCAAAGCTCTCTGGAAAAGTTATTCGTTTGATAAGAGTACATCCCAAAGGTACAAGTTCATATCACTATCAATGTCGAGGAATTCTAGAAAAAGAACACTATCACCATGATCACGCTCTATGTAAGAAATGTGGAACCTATGTAAACACTCATAGTAATGCTGCAAAGAATATCAGAGAAAAAGGAGAAAAACTATTACAATCTATAAATCGTCCCTCTTCACATGCGAGGGTTGCAGATTAATATCTGTCAAGTTGAAAAACTTCATAGCATGTGTGCTGTTTAGAGGACCTCAGATAAGCGTTCCTCTCTGCTATTGTTTGCATTATGATGAAAAGAATGAAACACAAATGAAAAATTGTAAGCTTGTTGTTTAGTGGACCTTATTGGAAGGGAGTGCTTGCCTTACTTTATTATAGATTTAATAACTTAGCTGCATTTACACCTAAAATAGCATCAATTTCTCCTTTTGTAAAACAAATACCTTGTGGAGCTTCATAAGGAAGTTTCTTGATTTTTTCAATTAAATCCTTTACTGGTAAAACTACATCATAAACAGGACTATCTGAACCAAAAAGAATTTTTTCAACTCCCACATAATCTATAATATCTCTTAATTCTCGACAGAATAACTCAAATTTACCAAAAGCATATGGTCCCCACATTGATAAATCTCCATAAAGATTCGAATTTAATGAAGCAAGTGCTGCCCAAGGTCTCCAGTTGATTTGTCCCATATGAGCAGCTATAACCTTGAGCTTTGAGAAATCTGCTAAAATATCTGCAAGTAGCATCGGATCAGAATATTTACTTCTTTGTCTTGGAAGTGGACCTGTATGTGTTAGCAAAATTCCATTATTCCTTTCTAAATAATCTAATAGAATATAAGATTCTTTACCACTTGGATCATAACCATAATCTGGGTGATATTTTAATCCAGTCATTCCATACTCTTCAAAACATTGTTTTAACATATCTAAAGCATCTGGTCGTCTTGGGTCAATTCCTGCAAATGCTGTTAATCTTTCTGGATATTTATTCGCAATATCACTTACATTCTTGTTGGAATGTTGAATTTCGTCAGAATGAGCATTAATATCATCAACTACGCAAACTACAGAAAAATCTATTCCAGCTTCATCCATACGCTTGATTAATTTATCTCCTTGGATATCACTCCACAAAGGGATTCCTTTTTTTATTAGATTTTCTTTTGTTTCATCAATCCCCATAATTTTTGCGATTCTTTTACATTCTTCTCCCAGAAAATTAGCTATACCTGATGTTTCATTTATATTGAATGTAAAAAGATGGTAATGAACATCTACAATCATGTGATTATTTCAAATTAAGTCTATTTATGTTCTTTGGAAAAACTTGTGTTCCTTTTCTAGGAATGGTTTTTCCTGTTCCTGTTTTTGCTGTTATCTTTCCATCTTCGTAGACAATTTTCCCGCGTCTAATAATTACCTTTGGCAATCCTGTGTATTATTGTCCATTGAAAATAAAAATTCTACCAAAAGCGGCAAAATTTTCCTCAATCCATCTTATTATATGTAGTGACAAATAACCTTGGGGTTGATATACAATTTATGTAGTGATATAAAATGAAAAGAAAAATAAAAACAATTACAATTTTGACCGTGTTACTTCTTTTTTCCTTTAGTTATAATGTAACTTTGACACAAGCAGTACATTCTACTCAGGAATCTTTCCAGCCTGTAATTAATGCAGATCCTATTATTGTCATAGATGAAGACTCTGATTTTCTAGCTTATCCTGGGCACGGAAATGAAAGTCATCCTTATATAATTGAAGGATATGATATAGAAGGCAAAGATTATTTTGTTGAACCTTATGTGGAACCCTATGAGCATTGTATAACTGTTGCAAATACTACCAAACACTTTGTTATACAGAACAATTTAGTTGCTAAGGGACATACTGGGATTTTTATAGATAGTGTTGCTCCAGGTACAGCAAAGATAATTAATAATGTAGTTGATAATGGCTGGCAAGGTATTTGGTTGAAAAATGTTACAGGAGCAAGTATAGAAAATAATTATATCTCCTATGTGAACTACCTTATCGGTATTTACTTGGATCAATGCCATACTGTCAATATAAAAAACAATACTATTGAAAATGTATTCTTCTCCCTTTACCAGCCTTATAGAATTTTTAATGACATACAGATAGAATCATGTTCAGGAATCAATGTTACAGATAACGAAATTTTTGAATGTGTTGCAGATTGTCTGGTAATTGGATACTCTACTGATATTCTAGTTCAAAATAATTACATTCATACATTGAAAGGATTTGCTAGTGATGGTTATTCTTCTATAGATCTCAATTATGTCAGTCATTCTGCTTTTATCAACAATACCCTTGAACAAGAACAAACGAATTCAATTTATGCTTCTGACTGTAATGACCTATTATTCCATGAAAACAAGATAAGTGATAGTAGCGAAAATGGTATTAATCTGAAAGAATCATCAAACAGTAACATAACATGGAATACGATAACTAATTGCCAAGGATATGGAGTAGTTCTGTGGCCTAGTGTCAATAATATTTTAGTTCACCATAATACCTTTTTAAGTAATAATTTAGGAGGAACTTCTCAAGCATATGATAGTGGAGCAAATAACGTTTGGTTTGATACTACTACAAATGTAGGAAACATGTGGTATGATTGGACTGGTGGTCCTTACTCCATTGACGGTACTGCCGGTTCAGTTGATCCATATCCAATACCTCAACCAGGCTTTCCTGAATTTTCTGTTACAACAGGGATACTACTTCTTGGAGTATCACTATTTAGTGTAATTGTAATTTTACTCAAGAAAAAGAAAAGATAATCTTTTTCTCCCTCTTTTTTTTAAAACATTTATGAAATATATCTAGAATATTTTATGGTCCTTTTCTAATAACCTTTCTAAAGGCCTTTCATGAAGTTCTTAACCAGATACTACAGAGATGTGCCCCTGAACTATTTTCCATTTATCT
>JAEOSZ010000156.1 GCA_016840095.1 Candidatus Heimdallarchaeota archaeon | reverse complement strand
TAACTGAACAATTGAATCTAGTTGATAAAGAACAAGAAGCTCGTAGTCAATTAGCTGAAATTGACAAAGAGAAGAAGAATTTACTCGTGAGAATCTTTACTCGTATTAATAATTCAATTCGATCTACCATTGCTTTTGAGAGTGTAACAAAACCAAAAACAGTTGTAGCCGATATAAAAGCACTATTTATTATGTCAAAGCAAACTGGTTTGCCTTTCTATCAAAAGGAATTTGATAAGGAAACAAAACTAAATCCAAATCTTTTATCCGGTTTATTATCTGCGATAAGAACTATGGGTCAACAGATATTGGATGCAGAAGAAGGAGGATTGCAATTAATAGATCATGGCAATGTTTCCATTATGCTTGAGACAGGTGAAAAATGCTTATTTGCTTTAGTTGTCGAAAAAGAGACTTATCTCCTACGTGAGAATTTCCGTGAATTCATCAATAATTTTCAGATTGAGAGATTCTTTAAAGACGGAGACCATGTGGTTGTTCAAACAAGTCAAGAACGAGATGATGAAATAACAACTATAGTTGAAAAGTTCTTGTTATAAATATAAAGAGTGTTCAAATTGCAGTGTTCTAAATGTAATAAACTAGTTTGTAGTAGCATGGACTATGATAAAGCTCCTGAGGGGTGTCCAACTGTTGAAAAGAAAGAGGTCTTTCAGGAAGCAAGAAAGAAATTAGAGAATCCAGAAATTCTTAAAATTTCCCAAGTAGCAGCACATGTAGAAGTTACCGGTTACATGGAATGGCCTAGAGTTCAAGAATTAATTGTTTTTGCTACAAAAATGGGTTACAAGAAATTGGGCATGGCATTCTGTGTTGGCCTAAAAGAAGAAGCGAAAGTTTTGACTCAAATACTCGAGAAAAATGATTTTGAAGTTGTTACAGGAGTATGCACAATCGGTTCATTACAAAAAAAAGAGATGAAAATACCCGATAAAGATACTTTTTCAACTGCAGAGGAAGTTGGATGCAATCCTATAGGACAAGCTTATTTCTTGAATTCTGAAAAAACCGATCTCAACATTGTTGTTGGTTTATGCATAGGTCATGATATTAATTTCATCAAACACTCTAAAGCACCAACTACTGTTCTAATAGTCAAAGATAGAGTAACAACACATAATCCTGTAGCAGTATTATACTCAAGATATTACAAAAATAAATACTTCAACTTGGATTAGAAATCTCAGTTCAAGTTTTATTTTCTTTTTTTTATAGAAAAATACTTTAGATGTGAAATTCTTTAGAACAGAAACAGATGTGTTGATTAATTTTGAAAAAAATTGAAAAAGAACCTCGAGCAGCTGCTTATCCTGCACCTGCGGCATTAGTGTCAGCCTATGATGAAAATGGAAAACCAAATGCTATGACAGCAGCTTGGATTTCAAATATTTGTGCGGATCCAGTTACTCTAGTAGTTGGGATAAGAGATTCAAGATATACCTATGAACTCATTGAGAAAAGTGGTTGTTTTGGAGTTAATATCCCAAATGTAAAAATTGCAGAAGAAACTGATTATTTTGGAGTGGTATCCGGTCGAGATGTTAATAAATTTAAGAAAACTGGTTTAAAGGTTTTCAAAGGAAAAGAAGTCAAGGTTCCTTTAATCGAGCAATGCCCCATCAATATTGAATGTAAATTAACAAAAAAAGTAAAAATTGGAACTCATGATGCATTTTTCGGCGAAGTTTTGAAAGTCTATTATGATGAATCAATGATCAATGAAAATGGTAGCCCAGATATTCTTTTAGCTGATGTTCTTGCTTATGGAACAGGAAATTATTACAGTCTAAAGGAAATTGTCGGTGGTTATGGTTTTTCAAAAAAGAATGATATTGATTAAAAAAAGTGAAATAGAAGCTACTTTTAGTAGCTTTTAATTTTATTTCTTCTTTTTACCATCTGTAGATTCCTGTAATAAATCATTCAACAAATCTTTAGTTACCAAAATAGTATCTCTGCTAAAAACTGGATAGAATGATTTCCTCAAGTAATCTCTTTCAATTCTCTTTAGAAGAAATTCTCCAGTATTAATACCTGATTGCATAGCAGTTGTAACTCCTCCACCGCCAACGTTTGAGCCAGCAAAAAAGAGATTCTTAATAGGCGATTTGAATCTAGGTAATTTCTGATTATACTCAGGTCCATACCATGCTCCATCAGTGGAAAGGTTAAACCTTTCAAATGTAAAGGGTGTAGCTAATCTTTTCAGTACTATATGTTTAGAGATATTTGGAATGATTTTCTCAATCTTTGCTATTAGTTTCTGCATAACGTTTTTCTTAAGTTCTCTATACTCAATGGATTTCTTCTTCTTATTGCCTACTTTCCAAAAATTGTTCCACTTTTTCTTTCCGAAGCCTAATGCAATTAAGGAAGTTTTTGAACCATTTCTTAAGCTCGGATCTATATTGGAAGAGATTCTAATTCCAATACTTTCCAAATCTATATCTTCATTTCGTACTTTGGGAACAATATCTGTGTTTTTACCAATAATGAAGTGAGCTGGGTATTCTGATAGATCAAGATCCTCGAGACCAACAAACATCATAAAACCAGAAATGGATTTTCTTAATCTCTGAATGCGTGATAGATATCTTCTGCGAAAATGTTTCTTCCCTACATAATCAAATACTGTTTTGTATAAATCTCCATTAGAGACTATGTATTTTGATTTAATTATAGTTCCATCTTCCAATTCGACACCTTTCACTACTCTATTTTTCACAATAATTTTCTTGACTGTAGTGCGATAATTAAGTGTTCCACCAGTTGCCTCGTATTGTTTCACTAAATTTAGCGCAAAAGATCCCATACCACCCTTAGGATATTGTATGCCATTTGTAAATGCAAGACTTAGAATAACTGCTGCAACAGGAGCATCAATCTCCTCGAATTTTAAACCGAACCATAAACAGAACAAGTTGAAATATTCAAGCAATTGATCATCTGTGATAAAATCATCCAGAAGTTCTTTGAAGCTTTTCATTGCATATTTTCTTAGAGTTTTATGCTTGAAAACAACTTTCAAAATTTTTCCAAAAGTTTTTTTGCTCTCGTGTAATCCACTAGCTTTAATTTCATCAAATATTCGATGACATGTTTCAAATAAAGCCTTAACACCTTCTTCTTGATCAGGATGATGAATTTTTATTTCATCTAAGAATTTATCAAAATCAGAGTACATATTGAAATGCTTATTGTTGATATAGTAAGCCTGATTTGTTTTTAATTTGTGGAATTTATGTTTAAAACCAAATTCTTGTAAGGTTTTGTATGCTCTGCTATTTTCAACATCCAACATACCCTCAGCAGCGGAATCAAAATAAAATCCTCTATTTGTAAATCCTGAAACATATCCACCTGGATAGTTATTTTTCTCAACAATTAATGTTCTTAATGCAGGATTCTTACCTTGCAAATATATTCCTGTATGTAATCCACCCATTCCTGAGCCTATGATTATAACATCGTAATCTGTAATTTCTTTCATGTAAATCCAACCTTTAGTATTAACTCTTAGCAATAGGTGAAAATTTCTTAAATCGCTATAATGGCAAGAGTACAGATTGGATTTGCCCAGTCTGGAATTCCAGCAATTAAATTGACTATATTATTTTCTTCTATAGTTAAAATCGCTACTCAGCGATGCCATTTATTTTAGCACTATCTCCAGTGCGATAGAAATCGGTAGTATAATTATCATATAACTAGGTGTTCTATTACTTAAACCTAATTTATTATTCCGAGTTTTTACTGTTAAACACTTGTATATATATTATAAAGCAAAGAAAGAAAAAAACTAAGCTAAGTCAGAAATACCTAGCTTTTCAAGAAGTTCTTTGGTGGGAATAGCTGTTTTTTCATCCCATTTCCTTGATTTGTAGTATTCTTTTAATTGCACCTCTAAATTAGGGATTTTATTCTTAGCTCCTCCCTCAGAAAGCTTCTGAGAGATGATTTTTGGTAAGCGATCATTCTTTCTTGTAAGTCCCATTTTTATGTTTACTAATCGTTTAGTAGTAGTGATTCGTTCACCAACTTTCATGATGTCTTCTATAGAATAATCCCTTCCAGTTGCTAGTTCAAGTGCGTGAACTGTATCTTTAAACGGTGGTAAAGCAAAATGGCACATTATGAGAGCATTATAAACTGCTCGGAAATCTTGAACCTTAACTGCTATTCGCCCGGCTTCAATATCATCGAATCTATCTTCACCTTTCAAATCGATTTCAGGAATGGAAACTCCTAAACCCATTTTATAACCGTCACCATTATTGTGACAAGCACCTCGAGAGGATGTTGCATATACTGCAGCCATGGAGAAGAAAGCTCTTGGATCATGGAAAGGTAATTCTAATCCATTAACTGTATGAGCTTCGTCTGGCATATTATAATGGGCTGCTAAGGTATCAGAACCCTCTGCCATTAAATCTCCTATGCCTTCTCTTTTTGCCATCTTTCTTAATAATTCCAAAGCGGCATCTATATCTCCCCATTTTGCTTCAATATCTCCAAGTTCCTTCTTAGTGATTATCCCTTTTTCAAATAAGCGAAATACTAGTC
>JAEOSZ010000037.1 GCA_016840095.1 Candidatus Heimdallarchaeota archaeon | reverse complement strand
CTAATATCTTATCTAGCAGAAAGAATACTAGAGAAAAGAACAGGATTGGGTTTAGAACATCCACCAAACTATTTAATTTCAATGCGAGTAGTATTTCTTATCTTCTTAATTATAATCACAATTGGAGTTATTTATTCATTTATTAGAAGTATTGATAAATTGAATATAAATAGAAATTCAATATCAGAAAAAGAATGACTCTTATCTCATCTCTACTGATTGTAATCGAGAATCTCATAGAGTTTTAGCTGAAAATCAACAAATGGGGTCTACTAATCCTTTTCATTTTTTCAACCTTAGAGAGGTTGATTTCTTTTTTTATTCTTATTATAATGTAGCTTCGTGTTTATGGTTCCTCAGAAAAAGAGAAAGAGGTGAAATAAACTATTTATTTCGTCTTCTATTATAAATTGAAACTATTCCTAGAAAGGCTAACATCATGGGGATAGCAATGAAACCTAAACTAGTTTCACTTGGTGTAGTAGGTGGTGTGGGAATCAGTTCTTTGGCTTTGGCGAATATATAATTTGTTATGTCATTTAGTTTTTGGTAATAATTATAAAATCCTTGGTTGTAAAAAGCGACGACACCTACATTTGCTTTAGTTATCATGGATGCTGCACCAATCCAAGGATAAGTTCTGTATCCTTGATAATCATCCCTACCATAATCTACCCAAAATAAACCAGCACTACCAGCAACTTCTGTTTGCATTAACTCTACGGAGGTTTCTTCTAATATTCTTACTGAATTGTAAACTCCTTTGTTCATGTGAGCTATAAGAAATCTAGACAGGTCTCCAACTGTAGAGTATATTGATACAGATCCTAAACCCGGATCATCCCAGAAATCCTGTTCTTCATTAACACCAGAGGTTGTATTCCAGATGTATTGTTTAGCTAGTTGACTGAGTGTATAGTTTGTATAAGTGAATTCAGTGTTTGTCATTCCTAAAGGAGTGAAAATATTCTTCTCAACGTACTGTTCATATGACTCACCAGCTATTAATTCAACTAAATAAGCTGCTATATCATAGTGAATCCAACAATGTTGCCATGCTGTTCCTGGTTCAATATCTGACCACATGCTAATACTATAATTCAATCCATTCTCATTTATGGTTAAGTTGAGGAAATCTGGAAATGGAGCTTCATCTACAATCATCACATCTTCTATAATTTCTTGATATGTTGCTAGCCCTGTTCTTTCGGTGAGTACATCTAGAATAGTAATCGGAGTAGAAGGATAGTAAGGATTTCTTAGTAACCAAGGTAGATAATCATTGACAGGATCGTCTAAATCTAATAGTCCATCTTCCATAAGTTGTAAAATTGCTGTTGCGGCAACAATGGAACTTATAGTAACAATACAATATACTTTATCAGTTCCTGGTTGTTCACCATAACCTGTTTCATAAAATACTTCAGTTCCATTGATAATGCTTAAAGCTAAAGATTCTACCTTAGCTGTATTCATCAGTGTTTCAACTTGAGTATCAAATCCAGCATCGAAAATATCAGTTGGAGCAGCAACCACATATGCTGGGTACATAGGAGATAGCATCAGGATTGTCAAAATAAAACTGAACAAAGCCATTTTTTTAATACTATTTTTCTTCATTTTTTCACCTATTAACAAGATGTACTCTATTCTTATGAAATATTGGACGAGTTCTTTTCGGGAGTATTTTGAGACAATCAAAGAGTATAGAATTAATTATCTGTAAGAAGAGAAAAAAGAAAGTAACTACAGAGGATTGGATATCAGAGGGTAAGGATCAGAGTTCCTAGACACACCAGAATAATAATCTAGTTCATATGTTCCAGAAATCCAGTCGTCCCAATAGTTGCCCATTAAAGTGATTTCATTATACCACATATTACTGGGGTCTACATCAAATGCTTGTGAAGTATACCACTCCTCTTCTTCTTGCCAATTATTGTTGATGAAGGCATTATTGTATATTTTGTTAAAACTGTCATAGCAGTCCATCTCTATTCCCCAATAATAATTATCTTCTAGCAGGTTGTAAGTAATATTACAATATACGCTAGAATACAGAAAAATTCCTGATTCTGAATTGTTGATTAAGGTATTCCATTCTAGAGTACAATTTGCAGATTGATAAATTTCTATACCATTCTCATTTTCCCGGCATGTGTTATTTTCAAGATAAACTAACGAACTGTATTCAACATCTATGCCTGTAGATGAATTACTACAAGTATTGTTTGCTAGATAAACTATTGAACATTCGGAAACCTCAATACCAAGTACCGAATGGCTAACGGTTATATTGCTGATAGTAGTTTGATTACAATATAAAACACTTAAACCTGCAAAGACATTTGAGAAAGTTAAATCTTTCACTGTAAGTCCCGTGCAGTTTACAAAGAAGACATGAGCATAGTTTCCAGTATCAACAGTAACATTATCTAGATTGACATAATACCCTATGAGTTTGCCATCGACATAATTATTCTCAAATGTCAAGGAAAGATACGCTGTTTCATTAGTTCCATGAAGGGTAATGCCACCGTATAAGCTGTTAATAATAGTGTTGTTACTGATTGTCACGTTGTTGCTGAGCCATGCTTGTCTTAAACCTCTAGTGACATTTTCAAATGTATTATTGAAAATCACTGAATTAGAGAGTTCGTACATTGTTAAGGAATATTCGCAATCAAAGATTCTATTACCATACATTAGTAGATTTTGAACCTCGTTTATGAAACAATAACTATATAACCCGTACTTTAGATTGGAAATTTCATTATTAGCTATTGTATAATTGTTTCCACCCATTATATTCGCTGAAGGGTCTAGAATGCTATTATTTTCAATAGTTACATTATTTGATGATTCAAATTGGAAACCAAGAATATTGTTATTTTCTATTTCAATATAATCAGTAGATTCGAATTCTAAGTATAATTGTAAATCAAGATCTTGTACTGAAATATACTCACAATACAAGAAATCTAAATGCAGGATTTGATCGAATAATGTAGGATTGCTTAATGTGATATTGTTACAACCTACGAAAACCATCTGACCATATTCAGATATAGATGTCGTGAAGTAGGTATTATTCAATCCTATGTAAAAACTCATTAGTTTATCATTAACCCAATTATTTTCGATTGTACATGTGTAATAGTCATCTAGGTAATCAAAATCTATAGAAAAATGGCTTAAATAATTATTAGTTATGATAGAATAAGGGCTGTCAACAACATTTAATGAAGAAAAGTCATTACCATTTACAATAATGTTAGTAGAACTGAATAAATTAACCACACGACCTCTACTTAGATTATTTTCAATCGTACTATTAGAACAAACTGAAAAAGATAGTTCAACATTCTGAAAGTCATTATCAACAAAGGTCAAATTTTCAGAAAAGTAAATAGCTAAATCCAATAATAAACCAGTCCATTGAACAGTATTTTGAGAGAAGGTGATCCCAGCACAGAAGAGTATTCTTGAATGTCCCCAACTAAGCTCTGATGGATCCAGTTTCGCCTCGCTTTCTGGATTACTTATAGTATTTCTAAATATCGTCGTCTCTTTGGAATTTTCTAAATTAAAAGGAACTACACAACAAGTGATTTTATTGTCAATAATTTGATGTGCATCTGTATAAAATACACCAATGCCATGATAGCAATTACTAAGCGTATTATTGTATATTTTAGCTGTTCCTTTGTTAACACCTTCAATATATATACCATAGCCATCCTCATTTGAACTTTCTAGATAACAGTTTTCTATCACAAAGTAGTCTATTGTACCGAAGATGTATATTGCATACAAATCACTTGTTGTGATATTATAGTTCTCTATTCGATAAGGGTCATTTTTTGTTCCACGTCCAGGTAAGCCATATTCACTAAAATCACTATCATTCCATATGATAATTGGTTCATGTTGTATGTATTTATCGTCATCAGTGTCCTTCCATACAAATAAATAGACTGGTACAAAAACTGAAGTCAATACAATCAGTCCGACTGTAACTGCTATAATATATTTCCATACTGACTTCATTTTTTCACCTATTTAATATTATTAGTTCTTTTCTAATTAAACATTTGACGAGTTCTTTTCGGGAGCATTTTGAGAGCATTTCACGTTTGTTCATTTTATCATTCTCTCTCCTTTTTTTGTGATCTTTATTAGACTATTTCGACCCCACTTCTCTTTAGTCACAAATTCATGCTGCTCTAAAGAAATCAGATTCCTTGATGTTTTAGATCTTGTAAAACCAGTCTTATTCATCAAATCTTTCTGAGCTATTTTCCCTTCACTTTCATCTATTGCTTTTAGTAAGATTTTTTGTGATTCATTTAGGAAAATAGTACCCATACTTTGAATTGCATTCTTTTCTCTTCTTCTCATAATCCATAAAGTGCAAGCTACACCTATCATAACACCCAAAACCGGTCCTAAGATGTATGCCCAGATGTGAGCATTTGGGTTATCAGGTGGATCGAATCTAATGATGTAAAATGGATTCGAAAGAGGAGCCAAATTACTATGAGACCATGATACAGTCAATCGTTTTCCTATGAAACTTTGTTCTTGATTTGTAGGATAAATTGCTGTTAATCCACTATCCTCATCTATGAAACTTTCTTCTGGAAGTCTTACTATTAGATAATGTACTTCTGTGAAGTATGTAATGGAAGAACAAAATTCAAAGAAATAGCTCTTAACACCTTCATCGTAAGGGATTTCATTTAAAGTACATGAGACATAAATGGTTGCTGTTTCATCTTGTTGAATTTCTGATCTTAGGAAGATTTTCAAATAACAATAGGTGTCTGCTTCTACAATTTTTTCGAAAATTAAACTCCCAGAAATATCTGTTACATTGATATTACTGCACGAATGATTGATCCAGAGATGGATGTAGGAAATTTGTAATGGGTTGGTGTTTGTTATTCTGAAAGTTTCGGTAACATCAACATCATCAATGTTTTTGATATCAATTAGTGTATTATGAGAATTAACTAAACAATTACCATTATCTTGAAACTCTAGTTTATCATCGATGCATTTAGCATTACTAGTTGTATGATTTAAACCGATACTCATTATTGATAATAAAGATATAACTATGAGTATTCTAGAGAGATAATTGTTTAGTTTCAATACTAGTTTGCTTCACCTCTACATTCAAAAGTGTTTTCCATAATTTCGTTATTCTGAATATAAATAACAAAAATACTAGAAAAATCTGTGGAATTACCTGAGTTCAGGAGATTCATTTTTTCAACCTTGGGGAGGTTGGTTTATCTTTCTTTTCACATATCTATGTAGTATTTGACTGAGTTGTTCTTGTCTGTCCCACTAGTGTAAGTAACCCTCCAGAGAATACAAACAGTCCTCCAGGTCCTCCGGTAATGAATCCAATAACTACTAGAATTATTGCAACTATAGATTCATCTTTAATCCATGGACCTGTTTTAAGTGTTTTTTGCAACCAATCCCAAATCAAGAAGAGAACTAATACACCTAGCAAAAGCATAATCAATCCATTTAACCAAAATATTCCTGTAAATGCTAGAAAGGACATTCCTCCAACTACTTCTAGACCTCTAGCTGACTGAGCTTGAGCAATCATTGTTAAGAATCCTTGAAAAACTAGCATGAACCCACCTATTAGAGAATTCACATGACCACAAGTTGTGCCACATTTTCTTATATTATCCATAAAAGGTCTTAAACTATTATCTATTTAAGTTTACAGTAAAAATCACGTTATCCTTTTATGAAATTCTGATTACAGTTTTCTAAAAGTATATATTTGATAACTCAAATTTTTACAGGATGAGTAGTAAATCTCAATTGTTTAAAACAACAGCTGGAATATTCAGTTTCACATTCTTAATGCTATGTACAATTTCATTCATTCTAGGAGAGTTCATCTTTGGGTTAACCGCTGGAGGAAATTCTATATATTTCTCAATATTCTTCATCGCAATTTCAGTTTTATCTACAATTTTCATGACTGTTATGTTATTAAGATCTGAGAAGAAATTCTTTCTGTATATGCTGTTTAGTTTACCTATTCTAGGTTTCTGTATCTTTAGACTCATTGATATCATTCAACCATTTAGCAATATTCTATGGTTCATTATGTTAGTAGTAAGTCTAGTATTCTTAGTTTCCTTCCTTATAGCAACTGTTCTTATGATACGAGCAAGCACACTTGAAGTTTATGAAAAGAAGAGAGGAGAAATAGTTTCAAGTGTATTAGATTCACAGGAGAGATATCGTGAAGCTCTTGCCAAGAAGAAGGAACAATGGGAAAAAACTATTGAAGAAGAATGAATTTGTTATTGATTTATTGGTTCATCTGTAACTGCAACTGAACAAAGGATATGATCATCAGAATTAAAAACAAGATAGTGTTCATTTAGATCTAAGGAAGCAAGTAGCTCCATGTATAGATTTCTCAAACATAGAGGATTTAATTGCGAGAGTCTTTTAGTTAAATTTGACTTCTTATCCAGTATAATTAAAGAGCAACCATAAGAGTTTCCTTCTTCAAGAAAAGCAGCTAATTTCTTTCTCCAATTTGCATCGTCATTTGAGGTTTTAAGTTTATAAAATTCAAGAATGAAGGTCTCTGTCTCAAGAATTCTTTCTCCATTAGAGTAGAGCAAACCTACAATCTCTAGTATCTCATTTTGGAATCTATCCATTACAGGTTTACATTTATGATACTATAAAAAAACCAAAAAAAAAGTATGAATCTAAAACACTATCCAGTTTTATCTAGTAAGTTCTTTATCATTTCAGAAAATTCTACTACTCCAGGTTTGATGTGCATGTAATTATAATTTGGAAGGTTTATCAATTGGCTATCTTTGATTAGTCTACTTACGCTATGAATTCCTTCTGTTTTGTGATATTTATCATCAGAGGTTTCAAAAATATACACAGGACAAGTTATCTTCTTATAGTCTTCAGAAGAATCCCTAAAGCGCATTTTCTTACACCTTTTCCATCTTCCTACATCGATACTGTTTACTCTTTCAAGATAAACTTTTTTCTGAAATCCTTCTTCAACTCTGTTTCTAACGTACCGTACAGCTATTTTTTTACCAATTTTTTCTAATAGGAAAGTTGGTAATAAAAAGGCTAGACCTGTTTTGAATTTGGGATAGTCTGATTGGAGTGCAGGTCCAATAAATAAGCAACTTCTAGGATTCAACCACTTTTGACCTAAACAATGAGCAACATAATGAACCCCAAAACTGGACCCGATGAACACAACATCTTCTTCCTTTATCTTAAGATAATGAATGATTTCAACAATGTCTAATGCAATTCTATGGACAGAACATTGTTTTCTCTTCTTAAGATCTATAGAAGGTTTTTCTCTTGAATCGATAATAACCATGTCAAAGTACTTGTGTAACTCATCCCAAAAATCAGTCCAAGAGTAGATTCCAGGTCCTGCCCCACGAATAAAAAAGATGACTGGCTTACCCTCTTCATTACGTTTTAGAGAATGGTAACAAAAAACCTCTTGTTCATCAGACATGAGAACTAACTCTTTGGTTGATTCTTTGATAAAAATCATCTCTTGAGGAAATTCTTTCTCTAATGAATTTAAGGTCATATCGCTTATTTTTTTGAGACTTATTTATACTTTTTTAACTGTCTTCGTTTGAAAACTATTAATCCTATTAGAAGGGGTGCTACAAGTGAAACAAATATGAAACTAGTCTCAGCTATTTTCGCAGCTTCTAGAACAGCAGCAGTGGCATTAATCATCCCATGACCAAAATATTCATCATAACCTGGATCACCTATATCTACAGCTGTTGTGGTTAGGAACTCTTTAGCCTGTTCTAAGGTGATAGACCTATTCAGAGATTTCATCAGAGCTACAACTCCAGCAACTTGAGGGACATGAGATATTCCATATAATTGTGAATATCCAACGGGATGCCAAGTACTATTAGGGTAATAGATCATCGGATCTGCCAATTCTCCTCCAGGCGCAGAAACATCGATTCCGTAACCCCAATTACTATAATTAGCATATCCATCATAATAATCAGTTGCAGAAACACAAATAACTTCATCATAGGCAGCAGGAAATTCGATGAACTCTCTTGGCCAGATTCTTCTATTTGTCCACCCAAATCCACCAACAGATCCAACCATGATTACATTATTATCGTAAGCATACTCAATAGAAGCATTCAGCTCTGCTACAGCATCAGCACCATCAATACAGAAATTAATTACATCAGCACCATTATCTACAGCATAATTTACAGCTTTAGAGAGATTATAGGAGCTATGTCCTAGAAATTTATCCAAAGCTCTAAGATTCATCACTTTAACATTTGGAGAAACACCAACAACTCCATAACCATTCATTGAAGCAGCTATAATTCCAGCGACAAATGTTCCGTGACCATGATAGAGTTCCATTCCTTCAGGTCCGGGTTCATTATCATCATAGTAGAAATCCCACCCGAATCTATCATCAATATAACCGTTATTATCATCATCCTTCCCATTATCTGGTTTCTCATCTTTGTTGATCCATTGGTTATCAATTAAATCAGAATGTGAAAAATCAATGCCACTATCAATGACAGCTACTACAATATCAGGATCACCAGTTGTGATCTCCCAAGCATCTATAATATTTATTCTATCCAAAATCCAACACATCTCATTAGAATCTAAAATAAGAGAAGTACCTTCAGAAAGTCCACCAACAAAAATAAACGAAATAGTAATTGTGAAAATCAACAAAAACCTCTTTCGGAGACTGCGATTTTTGGCATTAAACATGTTAGAAGCAAGAGAAAAAGCACTTATAAAGAATTCTAGAAAGAAAAAAAGTTAGAAATTAATCCAATTGAATTTGTTTAGTTGGTGAAAAGTAAGTTATTCTTCCTCGTTCAACCATTACTTTTCCATCTTTAATTACATGAGAGAAATTCTTTGGATCTGTTACCACATCAATATTTTCCAGAGGATTCTTATCAGAAATAACTATATCAGCAAATTTCCCTTTTTCAATTGAACCAATTTTATCATCTAACCAGATTGCACGAGCTCCTTCTATAGTTGCAGCTTGCATAGCTTGAACAGGAGTCATACCATAATCATCAACCATCAACTTAACTTCCAAACCAGTACAACCATGGAAATTGCCGGGGGTTGCTGCATCAGTTCCTATTGCTATTTTTACTCCTTTTTCAAAAGCCATTGTGTGTCTTTCCTTTTCACCATTATAACACTCCATAATTTTCTTCTGTACTTCAGGAGGCATTTGTTTATGGATATTGGAACTAGCTAGACATGCAATTGCTAATCGAGTTGGAATAAGATAAGTTCCTTTTTCAACCATCATTTTTGCAGATTCTTCAGATATGAAACTACCATGTTCGATTGTATCAATACCAGCTCTAACTGCAGCTTGTATTCCATCATCTCCATGAGCATGACAACCAACATGCATTCCAAGTCGATGAGCTTCTTCTCTAATAGCAACTAGTTCTTCATCAGTCCAGAGAACCATACTTACTTTGGATTCCATCCCATGAAGAACTCCTCCGGTAGTTGCAGTTTTTATGAAGTCTGCACCAAGTCTTTTCTGATCTCTAACAGCATATTTGATATTATCTACACCAGCTTTAACAACAGATACTTCTCTCTCAAAATCTATCAAAGCTTGAGGTCCAATAGATTCAGAATCACCCCATTGCCAAATACCTGTTTCTGAACCAACTAATCTAGGTCCAGCAAGAACTCCTTCATTGATTATTCTTTTCAGAGAGGAAATCACACCTTTGTAACAACCTGCATCTCTTACACAAGTGAATCCACTTGCTAAGTGTTTTTGTGCATTATCTAGAGCAATATAACTCCACATGTCTCTTTTAGTTCGCAAATATTCTCTTTCATATAAGGGAGTGCCAGTTCCACTAAGATGAACATGGCATTCGATCATACCAGGAAAAACTGTTTTTCCAGTAGCGTCTATAACCTTGTCATTTTCTTCCTGTTCAAAACTTCCCTCATCTCCCACCCAAACAATCTCATTATGTTTGGTAACAATAGTCAAATTTTCCTTAAGTTTTCCTTCAATAGAATCGAAAACATTACCTGACTTAATAACTAATCTTGAATTTTGGGACATAAGTTAAAGAATTGACTCTAAATTTAAACTCTTCGGGAAAAAAACTCTTACTCAAAAATAGTAAGAAAACTTTATACATAACTTTGAGTATTTATTCATCATGTCATCTACAAAAAATTATGAACCTCCTCTGAGGATTCAGATCATAATTAAGAACATCTTTATTATCATGGCATATGTTCTTGTTTTGACTTTATTTCTTGCAATTTTCTGGTATCCTGAAAGATACTATGCTTTTCAAGAACATATTAGTAACTTAGGAGGAACGGTGAGTTTCACATCTAGTTTACCAAACACAACATCGATGTATATAATGATTTTCGGATTCGGTATTTGTGGTCTTCTAGCTTTATCAGTTTCAATTCTCTACTTCATAAATAAGGAACTTCGTGGAAGAATACCAAAAGGAATTCTATCTTTAGTCCTTGCATTCGGAGCTGGAGGAATTGCCATTCCATTAGATCATTCTCTCAGAATTTTACATCTTACAGGAGCAGCATGTTTTATTGGTGGATTTGCAACATTCAATGCTTATCTTCAATTATCAAGCACAATTAGAAAACATGTAAAAGGTTGGTCTGATGTTGGTAAAGGAGATGCTCTTTGGGATGCAATCCTATCTCTCATTGTACTTGCTATACTAGTTGTGTACTTCGTATTCTTTGCTTGGGATCAACTTGTCGGTGGTATTGCCCCCTTAGGACCTTTATTACAAAAAATAACAGTTTTTGCTATGATATTAGCATTTTACTTCATAGATAGTACAGATATCTAAAGAGAGAAAAAGCTCTCTTTCATTTTTTATTTTTTACAATTAATGGAGTAAAATAATGAAAAAAATAACAGATAAATACAATGTTACTTGTATTTCTTTCTTGAATCTTTTCCTGCTCAAATACTAGAAGTTATTTATCTCCTCTGGGTTTCACATTTGCTCCTTCAACCATCAGAATAGCTGTTCGAACAGGTGCTCTTGTTTTGTGCATAACTTTCTTAGGAACAAGAAAAGCATCATGAGGATTAAGTTCAATGGTTTGATCTTCTAAATCAATTAATAATTTACCTTCTATAACATAAAAGAATTCATCCTCTTTGTCATGTTTATGCCAGTGAAATTCTCCTTCTATTACACCCAACCTAACAACAGAATCGTTTACTTGACATAAGGAGAAATTCTGCCAATTCTTATCACATTTACTGATAAGATCAGAGATATTAATATGTTCTAAAGGTTTGAATTTAATTGAAGTGTCGATTGAATACTTCTCGCCAGAACTGCTATCCATGAGAATCTACAATATTAAAAACAAGGTTGAATAAGAAGCTTATGTGTTGATTGTTATTGCACAGTTCCAAAGTGTTTTAAATTCAGCACAGATAGACTGATGAACACAATGGAATGCCCAAGTTGTCGAAAAAAACAGAAGAAGAGAGTAGGAATGAAACATGTTAAAAGAAAGGGTGGATTCCATAAGCAAACTAAGTTTCAGTGCCCAAACTGTGGATTAGTTAAGATGATAAGAAACCGATGAGTTTTAATTTTGAAAATATATTGTTCAAAAGAACAAGATGAATTTCTTCAAACCAAAAAGACTTCAAGAAGGAGATATGATAGGAGTCATTTCACCTTCATGGGGTGGACCAGAATTCTTTCCACACATATACGAAAATGGGTTATCTGTTCTAAAGGAATTGGGTTTTGAAATAAAGGAATTTCCTAATACAAAAGCACATCCAGATTTTCTTCATGAAAATCCAGAATTAAGAGCCAAAGACGTTAATGCAGCATTTCAAGATGAGGAAGTGTCTGCGATAATTACTTCTATAGGTGGAGATGATTCTATACGAATTTTACCATATATTGATGATGAAGTTATCAAATCGAACCCTAAGATAATCATGGGATATTCTGATACAACTATTCTATTAACTTATGCTAATCAACTAGGTTTAGTGACTTTTAATGGTCCTGCTATCATGGCAGGATTTAGTCAAATGAGGAATTTTCCAAAAGCAATTGAACATTTCAAGGATATACTTACAAGAACAAGAGAAACAAATGAATATCAACCCTATAATGAGTACATAGATGGATATCCTGATTGGGGACAAAAAGATAATACGGGAAAAATTGGTGAAAAACAAACAGAATATGTGCAATGGAAATGGCTGCAAGGTTCATCTAAAGTACAAGGAGAGCTTTTTGGAGGTTGCATAGAGGTTCTAGAATTCATGAAGGGAACCAGTTACTGGCCAGAAAAAGATTTTTGGAAGGGTAAAATATTGTTTTTTGAGACATCTGAAGAGAAACCTTCTCCTGACCAAGTTAAGTATATGCTAAGAAATTACTGTGTTCAAGGAATAATGGAGAATGTTCAAGGGATAATGTTTGGACGAGCTAGAGATTATAATACAACAGAAAAAGAAGAATTAGATCGACAAATTCTAACAGTGTTAAGTAAGGAGTTTGGGTATTCAGATTTACCAATTGTAACTAACATGGATTTCGGTCATACAGATCCTCAGTTTATTATGCCATTAGGGTGCAAAGCAGAAATTAACTGTGAGAAGAAGAAAGTTTCTCTTATAGAAAGCCCTGTGAAGTATTAAATCATACTAGGTTTCCATTCAAGACCATCAAACTTATAGATGTCTTTAGAATTCTCCTCGCATGAACAGAAATAGAAATGAGGTTATTCCTATCAAACCAGAGAATGAATTTCCTCTGGTAGACAGCCATGCTCATTTTCCAGATAAAGAGCCATATAGGAAACCAACTCACTCAATTGAGAGTCAATATGAATTCTTCTTTGAGAAACATAACGGTCAATTTATTATCTCATCTGGAAGCGACTGGGATTATGATTACATACAAGATTTTTTTCAAACTCATGAAAACATGTATATGTCTCTAGGGACAGGTATACCTTCAAACAGGTATTCAATAGATAAAGCACAGAAAGACTATAAGGTCTTCTTAGAAATAGCAGAAAACAATCCAGAAACCTACGTTGCTATAGGGGAATTTGGTTTAGATTTCCATCATGGGAAGACTCTCAAGGTTCGACAGCAACAGATTGAATATTTTCAAAAAGTAATCCAAGAAACAAAGCATCTCAACAAACCTTATGTTTTGCATGTAAGGAATGCTACTCAAAGAGACATTGATCAACAAAATCCAAATCACGAGTTCAATCAAAGAGATTTCCTAAACAAAACAGTAATAAGAATTCTAGAAGAAGAAGAAATTTCTCCAGAAAGAGTCATGTGGCATTGTTTTTCAGGTCCTTCTGAATGGGGTCCAAAACTAGCCAACATGGGTTATTACATCTCTATACCTTCTTCAGCTTATGGATTTAATAGATGGAGAAGAAACATCAAAGGAGTACCTCTTGATAGATTATTGACTGAAACTGACGCGTGTATGCAGCATCCATTTAAGATGGGAACTTATAACACTCCAGCTAATGTGAAATATGCAGTAGCAGCAATATCATATGTTTATGAAATGGAACAACAAGACGTTGCAGAACAAGTTGCAAAGAATGCAAGAAAATTCTTTGATATTAACTAAACCTCATCTTGAATACACAAGATTTTTATGAGAGACCTTTCGTTAATACAATTGAAATGGCAAAGAAGAAAGCAGAACATACAACTAGAAAAATGTCTGTTGCTAGAAGAATCCTAGCTGATTTCAATGATGTAGCAGCTACATTTCCAAGAGTGATGGGTTTAGTAGAAATTGATATTACAAATGGAAGAAAGAAAATCAAGGAAATCAAAGAAAAGGATAACTACAGCATATCTCTTACTTCCTGGGTGGCAAAATGTATCAGCAAAGCTGTCAATGAAAATCCTAAACTCAACTCCTTCAGAAAGAAAGGGAAGAAAATAATAGTTTTTGAGAATGTTGACATCAGTATAATGGTTGAAGTAACTACCAAAGATGGAAAATATGTTCCGTTTAATCATGTGATTAGGAAAGTTGAAACCAAAAGTGTAAAAGAAATAACAGATGAGATACGTGCTGTTCAAACAAAGAAGATTGAAGAAACAGAACAGCTAACAAGAGATTCAGGAAGTTTCTCAGGATTAATAATGCTAGTTCCTAGAAAAGTCAGGCAATTCTTTATGAAAAAGATGATCAAGAATCCTTTCTATATTCAGAAGTTAATTGGAACAGTAGGGATTACTTCTTTGGGCATGTTTGCTAAGAACATCTTTGGATATGCTGTTCCATTCCCTGATAGAACATGTAATGTTGCTCTAGGAGGAATACAAAGGGTAGGATGGGAAGTTGATGGGAAACTTCAACCAAGAGATATACTTAGTGTTACTTTTATGATAGATCATAATTTAGTTGATGGTGCTCCAATTGCTAGATTCATATCCCGAGTTGCTGAATTATTAGGAGAAGCTTATGGTCTTGTAGACATAACAAAAGCTGACTAAATAGGAAAAATAGAAAAGAGATTATCTCTTTCTTCGTTTTAGCAATACTATTGTACCGAGTAAGAAAGTACTTGCTAGAATAGGTACAAAAGTCATACCAGAAACACCAGAAGCTTCTTCAAGAATATAGTGGTAATAACCAGTATAGTTGTTACCTATAACGATTTTAAGAGTCTTATTAACTAAGTCTTCTCGAAGAGTGATTTCTTCATTGATTAGACTATTAGAATTACCATCCAACTCAAAAGGATCAGCAAACCAGAAAGCTTCAGAAGCTTCTATGGTTATTTCATCCATGGATGGAATTCGTTTACTAAGATTTGTAATGTCAAACTCGAGAGATACAGTACTTCCAGCAGTACTTTTACCTCGATTTACTTCTGCAAAAATGTCTAATCTAGGAGTGTTATCAAGAAGATAGTCAAAACCAGGCTTAACTCTATTCCAAAGATCATTAATGTATTGAGGATAAGGATTGAAGTAATCATAGATATGTTTCCATTCGAGGATTAAATGAGTAGAATTTGTATCATAAACAGTGTAAGCCAAAGGAGCAACAGAGGAATAATTTCTGTAAAGTTCGAAGGTAATAGGGGCTAAACAATCTTGCTCAAAATACATCCAGGTATCCCAGCTCCCAGCTAAAATTTGTGATTCTCCAAAAGGATAATTTTCCTGCCCATACCCTGTATAAACTTCAGTATACGAAGGTGGAAGAATTTCTGCAAAATCTTGAATCATGTTCCAATATAAATCTGGTTCAGTAAAACCATCTTCATTATCAGGGAAGAATGTAGCATTTATCCCAGAATGCAGAGAATAAGCCATTCCAAAACTGTGATTCAATGCAAAATCTCGAAATGCTTGAGTTTCTGGTTCTGAGAAAGGTTCATGCCCTGGATAAACTTGAGACATAGTATCAGGACTCCATCCAGAACCTTGACGCCAGTAGGAATTATAGTTACGATTAAGATCAGTATAACCCACATCATCTTCATTGATTAACCCATCTAGGTCATTGTCAATTCCTTCAAAGTATCTGTATAGATAAACTGGATCAGCAGGATTAGAATTGTCAAAAACATTGAACTCAGATACTATCCCGTCACCATTTGTATCTTCTGCTCTATCTTCTTCATATAACCCATCACCATCATCATCCCATGGACGTAAATTTTTTCGTAACCAGTGATTACCATCATCAACAACAAGATCCAGAGAATCATAGTTTAAGGCGGGAATAACATAAATCTCTTGAAAATCTACGAATTCTGTTATAGTAGAATTTTCTTGATAATTATTAAGTAAATAATGGATGAATCGTAAAGCAATTTCAGTACTTATTTGTTCACGACCATGATGCTGAGCAACAACAAGTGCTTTAGCTTTTTGATAAGCTCGTTGTTCATTCGTTATTCGTAAAGCGATAATATCTTTTCCTAAGTATGTTTGTCCTATAACTTCTAGATCAACCAGCTCTGGAACAGAGTCATGTATTAGTTCTATCTCTTCATATACTTCAGTAGAATTATGGAAATAATTGTCATAGAGCAAAGTTAGATCATTCCAAGTTCTCACAAGATTTGGATAAGCAACTGGAACTATAGTGGCTTTGCTACTAGCTGAACTGAGTTGAGGTAACAAACCTATGAGAATCATAAAGAATGCAATAAATGTAATTAGTTTTAACTTGCTTTTCTTAAAAACCATAAATATAATTTGTAACAAGCACTTATAATATTTAACAAAAGAAAGATGCATTTTTAAGAAGTTAGCATTTCTTATCTTATGGAGTCTGTAGAACTGGAATATCTAACATGGCAAGAAGCTGAGGATAGTTTGAATAATCATGAAGTAGTTCTAATTGCACTTGGGGCTAGGACCAAGGAACATGGACCTCATCTCCCTCTAAATAATGATTACCTAATGGCAGAATATCTGAAGAAAGAAGTAGCCAAAAAAGTTCCTGTAATAATTCTTCCTACTCTGCAATATGGTTTTTATCCATCTTTTCTTGAATATCCAGGTTCAATATCTATAAACGCAGAGACTTTCGAACAAGTAATTATTGATATTTGCTTATCCATGAAAGGCTATGGGATCAAGAAATTCTATATTTTGAACACTGGAATTTCTACTTTGAAACCATTGAAATCTGCAGCCAAAAAACTAGAACAGGAAGGAGTAATCCTTCAGTATTTGAATCTACTTGAGGTTGAAAAGAAACATGATCCTAACTTGTTACAACAAGAAGGGGGAACTCATGCAGATGAGAGTGAAACTTCAATAATGCTTTACATGTACCCAGAAATTGTAGTCTTATCTAAAGCTGTCAAGGATTATGATTCAAGACCCAATAGAAAGGGATTGACTAGAAATCCAAAGGGAGAAGGCGTTTATAGTCCTACTGGAATATGGGGAGATCCTACCCTTGCAACAAAAGATAAAGGAAAGATATTAACTAATGCTTTGATTGAAGAAATTACAAAGCAAATAAATGAGCTAATATATCAGAAAATCTAGTTAGCTAAAATCTAGAATCATCACTTCATTGCCAGCTTCTTTGATGAGAAATTGAAAATCCTTATTTGTTAATTCCAGTGTTTCTGTGTTAATATTTGGATGAAAAGTAATTCTATCAGCCTTCCATACTTCTTCATCAATAACATAGATTACTTTGTTAGATTTATCATTAATCAAACCTATTGGAGAAACAGCTCCTTTTGTTAAACCCAAATATCTTTCTAAATCCTCTTCGTTTGCAAAAGCTAGATGAGCACTATTAAGCATCGATCTTAATGATTTGATATCTAAGCGTTGATCTGCAGGGATTGTAACTAGAAAATAGTTTTCAGAATTTTTCTCTTTCAAAAAGAGATTCTTACAATGCAAACCAGGAATATGACCACAGTGAATCTTTGCTTCTGCAGCAGTAAAAACAGCTTGATGTGTATGGAGGATATATTCAATTCTTCTTTCTTCTAGCCAAGTTGCTAGTGTAGGTTCCATTCAACCACCTTCAAGTAAGCTTCATTCCTGCATATCTATCTTTTTTCTTGCCACAGTTACTACAGATCTCTTCGTAAGGTTCCATTCTAGCTTCACAGTATTCACAGTAGATAGCTTCTTTGGAAGCAGTTGCTTTATCAAGATCAACAGCTTTGTAATCAGGAGCATCTTCATCAAAAGGTCTATGTTTACCTGTTGGAATGAAATCAGCCTTTTCTTTCTTCAACATTCGGATAAAAGCAACCCAGATAATAATAACCATTATAACAAAAACAACTGCAAACGGTATTGCTAACCAATCTGGCTGACCAAAATCTAGAACAGCGATCAGAATTATAAATCCTACAAGTAATATAGAAGCAATAATTCGAATGTAGATAGTTTTTTCAGCTCGAGATACCATTAATAAAATAAGCTCAAAGATGCTACTTAAATCTTGTTTTAACTGAAATGAGAAGTCAAGATTCTATAATACCATATGAAGACTTTTAAATCCTTACAATTCCTATAAAGTGTGTCATCCGGTGGAATTTTCAGGAGAGAAGATCTGACTGAAAAGATTCAAGAAATTTTTGGAACTCCTGAATTTGGCTTAGAACATATCAATGGCGATATGTACATCTTCAACAATTCTTTTTTGGTGAAAAATGTCCTCCTAACTCAAGAAATAGATATCTATCTTCCTAAAGAAGAAGTATTCCTAACAAATGAATTTAACGAAAAGACCTATTTAAGAGATAAAATTGTTTTTGAACAATATGTAGAAGTTTATACTAATACAGATGAAAATTTTTCTACAATGACCAGTGGATCAAAAAAGGTTGAATCTATAGATATTGCTTTCAAGAACATAGAAAAGTTTGGAAGAAAGATTTATGCTATCCTTGATGTTCTACCAGAGTTTTATAGTGGAACTGTTGAATACTCTTATCAAGATTGTAGATATAAAGGTTTAGAGAAAAAGGAATACGAAAGTGTATCTGAACACGGTTATTTTGTTAAAAGTTCATCTATTAGCAATCAAGAACTGAGTAGTGGTAATTTGAAAGAATTCCAACAAGTTGACCAAGAACTGCAGAAATTTGCCGAGAGTAAACTTAGCTAATCTATGTCTACTCCATCATCACAACTTGAAGTTACTTCTCCCGTTTCCTCATCAACTTCCATATCGCATCTTTCACAATATCTTCTATAAGCGAACCAGTAAAGGAAACCAACAAAGAATACTCCACCAACAATGTTTCCAAGAGTAACAGGAATGAGATTATTCACAAAAAACGAGCCCCAAGTTAGATTAGATAAGTCAATAACACCTGCAGCAGCTAGAACAGAACTATTACCCATTAATAATAATCCAAGAGGGATGAAATACATATTGGCTACACTATGTTCGAAACCCATTGCCACAAAAGCAGCTATTGGAAAAGCAATTCCAATTACTTTGCCTATTAGGTCTCTTGCAGCTAAGGATAACCATACTGCCAAACACACTAACCAATTGGCAAGGATCCCTCTAATAAAAGATTCAAGAAAAGATAAATTAACTTTGTAAACAGCTGTTTGTAAAGCTGCAGCACCAACTAAACTACCATTTAATTTCCAATAACCAGAAATGTAAATTAAACCAACTAAAAGGAGAGAACCTGCAAAATTTCCTAAATAAACTAATCCCCAGTTTCTTGCAACTCTTTTAAGTTTGACTTTTCCACTAAATAAGGGCATAACAAGTAAATTGTTACCAGTAAACAATTCTGCTCCACCTAAAATTACCAAAATGAGACCAATCGAGAAAACTGCTCCAGCGATAATCTTAGCAAAACCAACTCCAACATAAGGAGCTAAATCATGAGAAACTAAAGTAGCTAAAGCACCACCAAAGCCAACGTAAACACCAGCTAAAAGGGCAAGAACGAACATCACTGCGAAATTCAGTTCAGACTTCTTCTGACCTATAGACTCTATTTCTAATTCTATTTCTAAAGGGGTTTTGATTGGCATGTTATCAATATCCATCAAACATCAGAAAAAGTGCTTTTTAAATTCCTTCAAAGAACAAAAAAGCATTTTGCTTCATACTCTTTCAGATTTTTTGTTTTTTCTTTAATTTCTTTTTAATATATTCTATTGATGGAGACCTTCCATGAGATATGTAGATCCTTTTAGCTCCTTCATCAATTATTTTCTGCCAACTTCTCCAAACACCTTCCTCATCTAAAGCTATTCTGGGGAATCCTGGCTTAAGTCTAAGAGGAAATGCATGAGCTAAACAACCAATAATAGCATCACCATCTTCTGTGATTATAGATAAAGTTCCATGGGTATGACCAGGAGTATGGATAACTCTACCATTAACTCCATAGTCAGACAAAGAATATTCATCTTGAATTACAATGTCAGGTTCAACAGATTCATAAAATGTCCAAGATTTAGGGAGGAATTTGAGAAAGATTTTAGTGATAAGTTTCAGAGGTCTTACTTCCGCTGAGATCCCTTTGATTAAGTATTCGCTATCTTCTTCATGAACTAGAACTTTGGCTTGTGTCAATTCTTTTACACTCTTTAAAGCTCCAACATGATCAAAATGAGCGTGATTTACGACTATCAATTTGATTTCTTCAAGGGCAATTTTTTTCTTTTCTAGAAGTTTCAGGTATTTCTTTACATCGAATTTCCAACCTGTATCAAACTGAATATATCCAGAATCAGCTTTTAGTAGGTAGACATTTGTAAATCCTAGGTTCAAGAGAATAACTTCATTCATACAGATTTCATAGATTCAATCCTTAATAGTTTATCTGCGAATTTTTCCTTTTCATAATATCTTCTGAAAATACATCAAACTACTTACAGTTTATGAGAAATAAACTCGCCTTACATGAACAAATATGAAATGACCAAAACTCCCTAAGAACAAGGATTTACAAATGAAGAGACAGTTTTGATAGTGTAAGTAATTTTACCACCTTTATATATGAAAGTACATCTAATAGTGCACGAAAGACAAAGTTGGTTAAAGACATGGCTATTAGTACTTTACCTCTATTAAAGAATGGGGAAGAATATCTTTCTCAAAGTAAGAAAACACTCAAAGGCATCCACGGGGAGAATTTATTGGATGTGGCTATTGCACCAGAAATTCACGTGCAAATGGCATTACCTATCAATAAGGGGAGTTTTCATCATCTGCAAAGTATGCCTATTGATGATGTAGTAGAAATTTATGCTGAAGCAGGAAAAATCTTCATGGATGACATGTTGATCAATGGAGTTTCTACTTCGGTTGACGAATGGGCAGAGCTAATAACACTTAGCACTGGTATGCCAATTCGGTTTGTTAGAAATGCACTTCACATGATTCCTCATGTTTTCAAAAAGAGTGAAT
>JAEOSZ010000137.1 GCA_016840095.1 Candidatus Heimdallarchaeota archaeon | reverse complement strand
CTTGCATGGAGTATGAAAACAAAGAAGTTCATGATTACTTAATTAAAGTCTCCGAAATTCCTTTGAGATATTCCGAAATCAGAGATACAATTGAGAAATTGATTAAACAAGAGCAACCAAAAGCAGTTATATCTACAGGTCAATCCCCAAGTCACGGAATATCTTTAGAACGTGTTGCAATAAATATTGCAGATCTCAAAAAATCAGCTTATAATTGTGGTGCAATTCCAAATAATGAAATTCTTGTGAATGGGGCTCCAGATGGATATTTTACTACATTACCGATACAACAGATCAAAGAGGAATTGGAGAAAAATAAGATTCCTGTTAATATTTCAAATACTGCTGGTACATTTGGATGTAATCAGATATTCTTCTATTTGATGCATTTTATAAATATGGAAAACTTGAATATCCCAGCAGGATTTGTTCATGTGCCATCTTTACCTGAACAAGTTATCGGTAAAAACCTTCCTTCAATGACTTTGGAATTAACTACTAAAGCTTTAGGAATTATAATAGATACAACAATTAAAAGCATTGAAACTTCCGAGAAGTGACATAATGAAAAAATATGAATATCTAGCACTAAAAGATCATGAATTCATTAAAATGATTGATGCTATTGCGAGAGAAAGAAATACTCTCAAAGTCAAACTTAGAGAAGAAAATCAAATCACTATAGCATGTCAGGTAGCCATCCCTGTAGCTTTTATCAAGTTCTTTGTTAATCAAGAAGGAGATAACCTTATAGTTCATAGAAAAATAGCTTGGTGGCCATTATTTGCTTTCACAATCCCACTTCTATTAGTTTTGGAAGGCATTATGGTAGGTATCTCTTTTGCAATAGATAATCATGTCATTTTCAGCTATATTCTGATCGCATTAGCATGGGTAATATTGATTGTGTTCATTGCGTATCAGATATTTGATGAGCTGGATTTGCTTTTGAAAAAACTTTATCGGGTTAAGGTGTAAACAACGAAAATAGATTTGCATAGTCATACTAATTTTTCTGATGGAATTTATTCTCCAAAGAAGCTTCTTGAACTAGCTCAGAAGGAAGAATTAAGACTTTTTTCAATAACAGATCATGATACCATTGAAGGTACTATTCTTGCTGAAAGATTAGCTTTAGATTATCCTCTTGATTATCTTACAGGAATTGAACTTTCAGCAAGACTTGAAAATACGAAAATAGAAATTTTAGGATATAATTTAGATTCTACTAGCACAAAATTAACAGAGAAAATGGATTTTCTACAGGAAAAGCGAAAAGAAAGAGTACTGAAAATTCTTCAGAGATTAGAAGAAATAAATTTAGATATCACTTATGAAGATGTTGTAATGCAAATTGGCGGTGGTGTCAGTCCTGGAAGACCTCATCTTGCTAGAGCAATGATTGAAAAGAAACTTGTTAGTGATATCAATGAAGCTTTTGAGAAATATATTGGAAACGGAAAACCAGCCTATGTTCGAAGAGAAACAATTATCCCAAAAGAAGCTATAGAACTAATTAGAAGTGGTAATGGGATTGCTGTTCTTCCTCATCCTCTACTTGTTGAAGGTGAAAATCTTCAAAAATTAGAAGAGTATCTAGATTTACTTGTTTCCTGGAATTTAGAAGGGATTGAAGTTTACTATGATTATGATCATATCCAATCTTTTCTATCAAAAAAGAAAATCAGAGAAGGAACCAAATTCCTTTATGATTATTCAAAGAAGAATGACTTGCTAATAACTGGTGGATCTGATTTCCATGGAGATTCAGGAAGATTAGGTTCTGTTAATGTTCCTAATGAAGAGATTAAGAATATTCTTTCTTACTTTAACTTATAGCAATCCTCAGTCAATGTTTCACTACAGATATTATATATACTCCTCTGGAACTTTTTCCAAGGAAAGAAGGTGAATTTCGTAAAATTTATGGAATTAGATGATGTTGTTTTGAAAAAAAAAGAGAAAAAAGATTACAAATTGAAAGGATCTCTATAGTCTAAAGTGTGTATTCCTTTTGCGTTTAAGAAGAATAGTTACAAGGATAAGTGCAGGAATTATTAGCATATATTTAAAATCTGTTTTAGAAGATGTTTCATAATATATTCTTGTCATGTTTTCATCTAATGGATAAGGATCAGTAGCATTAACAACACCATCAATAAGATAGGGTTTCTCTTCGTTCAACTCATTCCAATAATTCCCTTCTTCTGTGCTATTGTCATACCAGATATTATTTGTTCCTTCATCACATGCTTGG
>JAEOSZ010000036.1 GCA_016840095.1 Candidatus Heimdallarchaeota archaeon | reverse complement strand
TACAGCTTCAAAAATAGATGTCATATCATCTTCTATAGGTAGAACAAAGCATGCACTTAAGTTTCCCAGTGCTGTTCCTGCATTCATCAATGTTGGTGAGTTTGGTAAAAATCTAAGCGAATTCATTAATTCAAGGAATTCTTCTTTTTCTTCATCTGTTGTAGCAATAAAACTAGCTACACGATTAAACATCTCTTCCGGAGACTCAATCACTTTGTTATTCTCATCTCTTAGTAGATACCTTTTTTCAAGTACAGTTTGCGCATTTTTCGATAGTTCTACAGTAGTCACAATAACCCCTTTTATTATTGTATTTTGAATTTAGTTAATAAACCCCGACGAGTTTTCTACTTGGTTTATGATTTTACAAATCCTAGTGTTTCAAGTAGGTACAATAGAAGATTCAAAATCATATTTAAGCCTTTACTACAATCATCTAATTAAGGTAAAATTCTTTTTTAAGCCTTGAAATATCCGACAAAAATAATACGAGAAAATTACGCTTGTCAAAGTGATTTTAAAAGCATTATAAACAACAACTCAAAAAATCATGCCTTACACGAATCAGAATATATATTTTGAAGGAGAATTCCGATAAACTTTAATTTAGGCATGTTATATTAATTCCATACAATGAAATTCAGAATGAATCGAAGAGCTATCTCTCCTATTGTATCAGTAGTGTTAATGTTTGCACTAATAATTGCTGCAATAGGGATTTCGCTAGTTTATATGATGCCAAGCATTACCCAGTTTAAGGATAAGAGTTACAATAATAGCACTAATCTGTATTTCATTGCTCTTGATGCAACAATTCAAGATTTGATCCAGAATCTACCTCCAAGAAGTACTGACTTTCTCTATGTTCAAGAAGAAGGAAGTCTGCAAGTAGTTGAAGATTGGACTTTTGCATTTGTGTTGAAGGATATCTTAGGGATTCAAACGAATTTGGTTTTTCAAGATAATGTAACGAGGATTACTCATCGTAGTACAGCAGTCGAAGATTTTAATGAAGGAGAGCACAGGTATATTGTTGGACCTCAAGAACAGGACTATTTATTTCTAAATGGAAGTAGCACAGTCTACAATGATATATCTGTTTTAAATGCTTCAAGAAATGTATATGAACCAGCTTATCTAGAACTGGCACTCTATTACAGATATTCATTAATAACTGAGTACTATGCTGCAGGAATTGAAGAAATCTACTACATGGATATAGTTAATGTGAAATTTGTTCAAGAAGAGTTACCAACATTATTCTTTGACACACAGAAGTATATCGATATCCAACTAACATATGCTGGAACAGAAACCCAATATCTTGGAGAGATAACTTATAATAACGATATGCAAGGTGAAATCACATTGATAAACCAGTATAGATATCGGTTGTATGAGTACCCGATTTATTTCCCAGCAAATCCAGATTATACTGTCCACAGAATTATTGCAAATCAAATTAATATAGTAATAAACGTATCATTAAGTTAAGGAGAGTTTCATGCCAAGCGAGTATATCATGTATTTATCCATTCTTCTTGTAGGAACCCTAGCAATAGCAGGCATATCAGTCACAATGATGGCTATAAATAATACTATGGAAGAAACGGCTTTTGAGACGAATTTGGAGAACATTTTACAGAATCTGGCGGAAACGATTCATAATCTTGTAAATGAAGGTCAAAATCAAATTACCCTAGGTGCTCTATCTATTACGATGCAGCGACCGTTATCGCTTCCGGAAGAAGTTCAAGGAGAACCTTATCTTATCGAAGTAACTTCTACAGTAAGTTCATATTCATTAAAAGCAACTGCAATTGAAAACGCAGAGGTTTATGTAACAATTTCATTGTTTATAGAGCCTACAGTATTGTTAATGTCAGGAACTATTTCAAGTTTAAATCCTGCTCCAACAATAGTCTATGAATATGATGGCTTAGATGTTAGTGTAACCTTAATTGATTAATTTCTATTTTATTTTAACATTTTTAAGCTAATATGAAAACAATCTTTAAAAAGTGTAGTAGATATTATTAATTCATGCAAGAAGATACTGGTGAAGCCTTTGTTGATACAGCGGCAGTTCCGATTCTTGAAGAGACATATCCAGTAAGCCCTCCTTTCTCTTATGTTCTCATTCAGACTGATCCTACCACTAAACGTACTCAATATATGGTAGTGGAAATTCCGCTAGATAGCAAGGAAACCGCCATTTATAATAAAATCTTTTCAATAATGGTGGATGAACTAGATGTTGACTTTACAGTCCTTAAATCAACAGAAAAGGCAGAAGAATTTCTAAAAAAGAAAATAGTAGATATCATTAAGCGTTATCGTATTGCACTAAATGAATCACAATTTGAAAAAATTATGTATTATCTTTCACGAGATTTAATCGGATATGGTAAGATTCAACCCTTTATGTTGGATCCAAATATTGAAGATATCTCATGTGATGGAACTGGTATCCCAATTTATGTTTGGCATAGAAAATATGAATCTATATCTACAAACATCTCATTAGATACAGAGGAGGAGTTAGATAGTTTTATCATAAAACTTGCTCAGAGAGCTAACAGACATATTAGTATTGCAAATCCTCTTTTAGATGCTTCTCTACCTGATGGTAGCAGAATACAATTGACATATGGTAAAGAAGTAACTCAACGAGGTTCTACATTTACTGCAAGAAAATTCAAAGCTGATCCTTTCACAATCACAGATTTAATTCTTTACAATACTATTGATCTAGATATAGCAGCTTATTACTGGTTTACAATGGAACATAATATCAGTACATTAATTGCTGGAGGAACAGCTGCTGGAAAAACCACACTGCTGAATACAATTTCTATGATGATTAAACCAGACATGAAAGTAGTAACAATTGAGGATACAGCTGAGTTGAATTTAGCTCATGAAAACTGGATTCCAAGTGTTGTTCGTTCAGGTTTTGGTGAAACTACTGAATCAGGGTTTAGAAGAGGTCAAATTTCGATGTATGAATTGCTTCGTGCAGCAATGAGACAAAGACCAGACTACATAATAGTAGGTGAAATCAGAGGAGAAGAAGCATATGCCATGTTCCAAGCAATGAGCACTGGTCACAGAGGTTTAGGAACCATTCACGGTGATTCTGTAGAAGGAGTTATCCATAGATTAGAGAGTAAACCTATGAACATTCCACGAAGCATGATGAAATCATTAGATTTGATTCATGTTATTAGGAAAGTAAGACTACAATCTAAATTTGCACGCCGTACTCAGTCAGTTACAGAATTAATTGGTTTGGATCCAGTAACAGAAGAAATTCTGACAAACAAACTTTATCAGTGGAATCCAAGAGATGATACATTCATTTACTTCGGAAGAAGCTATGTTCTAGAAAAAATCATGGAGAATACCGGTTTAGCTGAACAAGAAATTTTTGACGAACTTGAGCAAAGAAAAACAGTCCTTAGATGGATGGTTAAGAAAAGAATTCGATACTTCGAAGATGTAGCTTCAGTAATTCAAGAATATAATTCTGATCCTGATAGAACCCTTGAAAAGGCAAGAAAAGGCCTTAAGGCATAATAAAGACTTACAAGTCTTTTCCTTTTATTTTTCACTAAATAAGCTTATTTATATAGAAAGTTATCCACTTTTTATTATCAAATACTAGTGAGTTATTATGACCCCAGAAGATGATGATAAAAAAAAGAAAGAAAAACCTTCTGATGATTCTTATAATCCATTTGATTTCTTTGGAGGAGAGGATATAGACATGAACAAAATTATGGAAAACTTTCTTCCCTTCATTAGAGGTTCATCATTTGGAAAAATGATTGATGAGATGTTGAAGAAACTTATGGATAATTTTGAAGACGGTATAGATCCTAGCATGTTAGAAAATATGCTGAACAATCCTTTCGTTTATGGTTTCAAAATAGGGGTAGATGAGGATGGGAATCCTAATTTCAATCAATTTGGAAATCTTAAACCAAAAGCATATGGTGATATAGAAACTTCTGAAACTAGAGAACCATTGATAGATGTTTTCAAAGAAAAAGATATTGTTAGAGTGATAGCTGAAGTTCCTGGAATTAATAAAGGAGACATAAATCTGACTGGAACTGAGGAAACTCTAAGAATTAAGGCTCATTCAGATTCGAGGAAATATGAAAAAGCTGTTAGTCTGCCTGTTCCCGTAGATATCTCAACTGCCAAAGCCAAATATAAGAATGGAGTTTTGGAAGTAGTAATCAAAAGGAAAAAACAAGAAAAAGAAGACAAAGGTCATAAAATAAATGTAGATTAAATATTCTTCTTTCTTTATAATTCTAGTTGTAACCAGATGTTATGAGGAAGTATTGCTGTAATGGTCTGTCCACCAATTAGATCTGCACTATAACTTCCATCACCCATATTTGTTACAGGGGTAACAGGTGTAATGGATACTGTTGCATCATTTATCATTGATCTGATTCCATTTGTTTCCTTGTATAAGTAGACATAATTCAAGTTGCCAACAGTAGTGGAAGCCTCCATATAAATTGAAGTATTCAGATAAATCACACTTTCATAGAATAAATCTAAACTGTTGATGTGAATTGAAACTTCTACTTCGAAGTGAATGTAAACTGGATTGACATTTGTTGTAGAATTTACTATAACCAGATTTAGATCATCATAAGTCAATATCGCAGGGAGATTGTGATCATCAAAATAGGTTTCTATTTGACTTAGTCCATCATCCATAATTGTAAGAACATCATCACGGTTTGCTCCTAAAGAAAATTGCGATAGCGCAACATTCGATAGATCATCAATTGCATTAATTCCATTATCTAAATAGTTCAATAATTGTTTTTGATTTGGAGCGGGATTAATATATGGGCTTTGTGTTATTTGGTATACTGTTGCTGAGAGAATTATAAGAAAGATAAGTATAGTTATTGAAAGCAGTAAGAAAACCTGCCCTTGTTTGTTTTTACGAAGCATTCTTTTCATTTTAAACACCTTTTAACCATACTTTCAGATGGATTGTGCATGGAATCAATTCACCATTTACTTCTGCAATAAGATAATCAATACCCATAGCTTCTGTTGGAGGACTGAGATGGTTATTTATCCAGCTTCCCGTGTATTCTATACCTGAAGTTATATTTTCATAGTAAAGATTAAATTCACCATTATCAGGTAGAGAACCATAAATACCCTCTTTTATAATATTACGATAATAAGTTATATTCTCAGTCATACTATTGATAACTGAATAAATATAATTATCAAGTACATTGATTGCATCTAGTGATTCGAGAGAAGTGTATACTTCTTCATGATAATTAGGTACTATTGGAGGTTGTGTTGCTATTTGAACCTCATACAACGCAGTAACCATGATAATCATAACAGATACAGCGATAAAAGCTTCTATAATAAAGAGTTGTGCTTTTCTATTTTTTGTTAATTTTTTCATATTATCACCAGTACCATATTTGACATTTTAGAAGTACATTTCTGATTAACAGCAACTGTGTTTTTGAAATGTAAGATTGTTGTTCTTCAAATGAGGAATGAGAGAAGATACCTCCATGCTCAGAGCTTAGAAACATTGGGACACCCATATAACCTGCTGAAAATGTAGACTCAGTTCGTTCGTTCACTATTACTACTGCTAAACCATCAGAAGGTATAGAAATTCCTACTCCTTCATAGACCTCTCCTTCAGCAGTTGTTGTTTGAGTTAAGTTTCCTAAATAATATTCAACTCCATAATCAGAGAATGGAAATACAACGACTACACTTGCCTCATCACTTAGAACATCCCTTTCAACGGTTAAATCTACTGCTGAACTTATCGAGGCAGTATTTTCTCTTACAAATGGTCTAAAATGAAAATCAACTATCTCATATTCTAGACCAGCACTTTCTCTTTCAAGTCGTATAACTTTGTAATCTTGATAAATTTCCCCAACTTGAGCAAAAACTACTACAGTGAAGTAATTAGAATCAGGACCATTTAATGTTGCTGTATAGCTTATTGAACCTGAGATATCTTGAGTTGTTGTAAAGTTTGTAACTACATTGTCATTGTTATCCACAGCAAAAGCCCAAATTTTCGCATTTTCAATAGGGGTCTGATACTCCAGTACTTGTCCATAAAGAGTGATTAAGCCGAAAGCAGCTGTATAATCATCAACAGTAACCGTTATAGGAGAATATACACTAACCGCAAAGTCTTTGATCAGATTGTAGGACAATTTAGCATTCAAGTAATTAATATTCCAGTAAGAAGAAAGATCATTAGTTAATCTGTTAATTTTTGTAAAATCAAGACTACCTGAAGTGTGCATAAGTCCCAGTTTGAAATCAGTAAAAGAACTAGTTGCTATGGTTCCCCAATTACTTGGATTACCTTCAGAGAAGAAAATATTACTATAAAGCTTATTCAGTTCCTGTTCTTGAGAATAAGTTTGCATTTGTACTAGAGAAGGAATCAGTAGATTTGAAAGAACTATGATAACTTGACTGAATGCAATAACAAAGATTAGAAGAGCTAATGCGAAATCAACACCTCTTATTTGAGCTCTTTTTCCTTTAAGAATTGCTTTCAATCCTTTGGTTTTCTTAGATTCTTTCAACTGATTATTCTCCTTTAACTTCTACATCATCGCCTAAAATTCGTTCTTCAAGAAGAGATTTAATCTCTGCAAGAGTTGCTTCCAGTTCAACTAACTCCATTCCTTTATCAAGCAAATTGGATGCTCTTTCTTGCATATCTTCTGCTTTTTGAATTTTTTCGGAAACCAAATTATCGATCTGTTCTTTGATCTGACCTAAGTCTTCTTTAGTGATCATGGATGTTTCAAGTTGCTCAAGTTTGTCTTCTAATGGACCAAGATCAACTGAAACAGACCCAACTTCTCCTCCAGATTCTCCATCAACAGAAGGAGCTACACCCTTTTCTAGAGTCCCCATAATTCGAATTACATTGAAGCTCATATTATTTACTAGTTTCTGTAGTTCTTCGACTTGTTCCTTTATGTTTTTAACGTCGTCTTCAAGTTTTCCCATAATTTCATCATCACCGATTACTATATCCCTATATTGAAAATAGGGTTATCAGGCTGTATAAAGATCTTAAATGCAAACCATCCTATGAACATCAATACTACTGAGTGCATCATTCCTGCTTTTATTGACATTTTGGACATTTTACCTGCTACCAATCCAGAGAAGAATCCCTGTATAGCAAGCATGTGTAAGAAGAGAACTTCGAGTACATCTAGATCAATATTGACTAAGAACATACCAGCAGTTTGTTCTGATGAGATATTCGCAGAGAAGAACGGTATAAAGAATGTTTGAAAGAGAATTACTACAACCAAAATGAATATTATAAAGGATGCATAAACAATCCAAACATAGGGTCTCATTGCACCCTCTCTTTCTTTCTTGAGATTTAAGAGAGTTTGAACATATTTTTCAGTTGCTTCAAAAATTTCTTCAAGATTTCCACCAGATCTTTCAGCTTCCAATATCAATAGAGTAGCTCTTTGAGCTAAAGGAGTATCGATAGATTCTTGGAAATCACCCATTGCTTGATTGAATGGAATACCCCATGAGATTTTACTTGACATTTTTCTTAATTCTGGAGTCAAAGGTCCATAATGTCTTTTTGCTGATTCTTGGATAGCTCTTGGGAGTGCCATACCAGTTCTCTGTGCATTACTAATCTCTCTTAAAAGATATGGGAGATTTTCATCTATTCTAGCTTGTCTTCTTTCCTCTCTATATATGATCAGAAATGTGGGTATTCCTACTACAATAATAATGGCTAGAATTATAAAATCATTAATATCAAGAATCGAAATAAAATCTCCACCAGCCTTTTGAGAGATAACATCAATAATACCTAATGTAACTAGAATTACACCAGCAACTCCAGCGATTATCCAATAAATTATATCTTGTGTGATTTGAAACCTTTTAACCTCAACTTCAACTTCGTCACTTATTGCCATTTTCTTCACCTACATCTCCGGTTGTTGTGCATCAATCAGCACAATAATTACTAGTTCTGAAACAGGTATAATTATATACACTAGAACAGCCATTAGAAGATTCGCGTTTCCTGCTGAACCTCCTAGCATCGACATCATTGCAAGTATAACAATGAAGAATATCGGAGCAACTACTCCTAAAACCATAAACAATTCAGCCATTATTCCCAGAGTATCAATGAAATTCTTCTCACTCTGAACTTTGTCATTCATCAAAGTTTCAGAAGATACTTCCAAGTATCTTTGTAACTCTCCACCTGAAGTGAAAGTCCCAACGATTCCTTCCAAGAAACTTGAGTATTTAGCTGAAGGTGATCTGAGAGATGCCTCACTTAAAGCATGTACTATATCATAACCAAACACTTGTATGTCTCTGGATATTTTCTTTGCATCTTTTACAATTGCTTCTCCAATTTTCTCTTTTGTCAGAGATAGAAATATCCTATCTGGAGTAACCCCTGCAGAAGCCATAGCGGTCATATATCCTGCGGCAGTTGGTAATGCAGCTTCCAATTTTCGTTTTCTTTCTCCTACTTGGTAGCTAGGGTATACCCATGTAAACACAAACATACTAACTAGAACTAAAATTGGCAGAACAATTACAAGAATTACAGAAAATTCACTTACCACTATTTTTACAGCTATAAGAACAACAAGAGAAACAATTGATAGAATTATAGCCCAAAAGATTCTAACACTGAGATACATTCTCACACTCTTATCTATTCCAGCCTTCCGTAGGCTTGTTTTTAACCCATCAAATTCTGCAAGATATGGTTCAATAAACCTCCCTATATAAGAATACGCTATAGATTCTATTATTTTTGAACTCATTTTTTTAGCCTCGAGACTTATAGTAATATAGTATTCTACAACACTATATTGTATAAGGACTATTTAACATTTATTCGTATATTTATTTCGTATATATTTCTTTTGAAACTTTTTCTATATGCAACAAAGAAATTTTTTCCTTCTTTTCATGTTTCAGAATTTGAGAGTAGCAGAAACAAAAGAATCAGTAAAAGAAAGCTAGAATCTGGAAAAAGGAGGAAACTAGCAGTAATTTTGATGAGTTTTTCCATCTATCACTTTAGATAAGATTAGTTGAATCTATTTCTTAGAGTTCAGTATATATTTGCAATACTCACTCTAAGGGGATACATCACGTATCCTCGTAGGGTGCGTTTGGACCCACCAGGAATGATACCCACATCGACTATGAAACATGCTCAACAATGTTTGGCAATTGCTAAGATGCCAACATGACAAAAACTCATCATACAACACATATCTACAGTCAGATAGTCCAAAGAGAACTATCACTAACTATAAAAATGATAAAACTATGTTTTTACTCGAATCAAATGACTCTATATATTATACAGTCTACTGGAGAAATGACTGAGTGCACTAATAAGGAAGTTGCCTTAGATTCTGCTAATGTTTTGGTAGTCATATCTCATAATCAGAAAAAGATTTACACATGGATAGGTGGTCAATCATCACCTCACTCTAAATTTGCTTGTGCAAGAGAAACAGCTCGATTGAGAATGGAACTGGGTTATAAAATTGTTAATCTCGAAGAATCCGCAACTAGTAACGAATTCCTTGATGCAATTGATGAAGCTATCAATGCTACTTCGGGAGGAACAGCTGCAAAGCCAAAACCTAAACCTAAACCAGAACCAAAAACTGAACCTAAACCAGAACCAAAAACTGAAGCAAAGCCTAAACCTGAGAAGAAGGAAGTTCCAAAAGAAACACCAAAAAAAACTACTCAACCTAAGGAGACTAAGAAAACAGAACCAAAAAGATATGAACCTAAAGCTGTTTCAACAAAAATCATTGATGTAGAACATATTTTTAGACAACTCCAAGTTCTTCCTCCAATAAAAGACAGTATTAGAGATTATGTACTTGTAGGAGATTCGCTCTTTATAGCTCCTGAAAATATTGAGGAACCGGATTCTGATTCTAAAGTAAAACTTCCAGATGGTTCGTTCGTTGCAGATGATTATATACCTAGATTGTTTCTAGAAAATGGTAAAATCATTGCTGTAGAATTATGGAGACAAAATTAATATCCCATTTTCTCCATTACTTTCTTTGCAATTATCGTATAAATATCGTTAACTCCTTCTCCCAGTTTAGCTGACGATTCTAGTACTGTATAACCTTTTGAGCCCCATTTCTTTTCCAGATCTTTGAAATCTACAGCCCTTTCTTCATCTAGGTCAGTTTTGTTTCCCACAATAATAATAGGGATATCAGTACACTTTTCTTCGACTTCATTGATCCAATTTTCTATGTGTTCAAAGGATTCTTTTCTAGTTATGTCAAAAACTACAACAGCTCCATGAGCACCTGTATAATATCGTTTTCTGAGAGTAACTAATTTTTCCTGACCTACTGTATCAAAGAGAACTAACCTCAATGTTGTATCTTCATCATGTTGAATCATTTTACTATAGAAATCTACACCAAGTGTTGGAAGATACGAGGATGAAAAACGGTTTTGAGTATAGCGAATTGCTAAACTTGTTTTACCAACCGCATAATCTCCAGCATTGATAATTTTAATGATGTAAGTAACATTGGGAGGTAATGACATTCTAATAAAATAAACTGGAATTACTATATGAGGTTTGTTAAAGATGTAAGGAAAGAGCTGTGCATATTGCTCAAGAATTACACACTGATTACATTGATACGTTAACTTTTTTAAATGTTCTAAACAAAAAGAAAGAGATGACTGAAGTAAATTTAGATTTCAGCAATCTTACTGTAATCATTCCGACCCTAAATGAAGAAAAATCTCTAGGTGACCTATTAGTTTTACTAGAGAAGAATTGTCCAAATTGCAAAGTTATTGTTTCTGATGATGGATCAAAAGATAAAACTAAAGAGATAACAGAAACTTTCGAAGGAAAACTTGAAACTCTCTTCCTGGATAGAGTAAATGAAGATGTTCATGGATTAACTGTTAGTGTTTTAGATGCTATTCTAAATTGTACAACTTCATATTTTCTTGTCATGGATGGGGATCTACAACATCCGCCTAATGCCATTCCAGGATTTCTTAAATTACTAGAAGAGGATTATGATTTAGTTGCTGGAAATCGAGTTGAAATTGTTGGAAATTGGTCCTTTTATAGAAAACTTATGTCATTTGTAGCAAGATTACTCGGAAAATTAGCACTGATATTTCGTGGAAGGAATAGGGTAAAGGATGTAATGACTGGGTTGTTTGCATCTAAAACAGAGATTTGGCAAGAATATATCAAAGAAAATAAGAGCAAATTCATTCTTGAAGGATATAAAGTCCTTTTTGATTTCTTGAAAACTTATCGCTTGAAATTAAAGGTTGGACATGTAGATTATGTTTTTGGAACTAGACATTCTGGAGAATCAAAAATTTCTAAAAAAGTGATATGGTTGTATTTCAAATCACTTTTTTAAGCTAACTTACACACCTTCTAAAAGCTCTTTATGATCATATACAGCTTGCAAGAATTCTTGCATTAATTCAGGATTCTTAATTCCACTTAATTTTTCCACACCTGATGAAACATCAACAGCATTTGGTGTAAGAGCTTCAATAACATCTCCAACATTGGAAGAATTTAATCCTCCGCCAATAACTAAAGGTTTTGTAATGACTTCTTCGATTCTTACAATCATATCAACTAGCTTCTTCTTTGTTTCCTCAGACTCCCAATTTGCACCAAGTGGAAGATTAATGTTAATGATTTGAACGAATTGATCTAGGGTTTGAGCAGCTTTTATTGGATCAGGGTCAAGTATATTAGATTCCAATGTTTCTTTATCTAAGAATAAAGAACCTATAATAGGAATTGTTGCAGTAGATTGGAGAGCAATTAAATTGTTAATATCATTGAAAAATTCTCCATTAATTTGAATCATTTTGGGTTGACATACATCTTGAGTTTCGAAGATATCATCAAGTGAAGAAGGAACAATTTCTGCAATTGTTGTACACTTTCTGATATTCGCAAAGATTCTACGAGCATCTACCATACTGACGGATCTTATATCATTTATGTTGTCAATTATTGCACCTATGGCAAAATACTCTGATACATCTACAGATAAGGCTGTGTCAAAGTTAGTTACACCTGAGATTTTTGCAATCCACACTTTCAGTTCCTCAAGTGTGTAATTATGACAGTGTTTTTAATTTTTTCCTCTCAATGAAATAACTGGATGATATCTGGAATTTATCTGTGACATGGCTAGTATAATTTCCGGATATTACAACACTACTTAATATATGAATAATATTTTTCTCTGAGTTAAATGAGAACAACTAAAGATACATTTCTCAACTACAAGCTCGAAAAAGCTATTGCAAGGATAAAAACTAGCAACGGATATACTGATTCTCCAATATTCTTAGAAATCTGCAATTGTCCGTCAAAAGGGGGTTCACTGTTTTACGATACTAAAAAAACAGTATATTTTGGTAAAGGTTCTTGTAACAAAGGATTACTTTGTTCAAAAATTCAGAAAGATAAACATCAAGTTCTTATTAGAAAAACCGCTCCAAGGTTATTAGAACTCGCACAAGAAGAGAAACTATTAGAAAGAGAAACTATGATAAACTTCTCACCACAGGTCTTATCATAGATTTTTATATCTTAAATTCTCTTTTCAGAGCATAGAAGTTTTTATTCTAAACAATCAAGTATTTAAAGTGAGAATTTAAGTGAATCATAACATGAGTAATGCTGAAGATATTATCTACAAAGAAGTTATGATAAATGCCTACAAATATGGCACAGCAGATAAAAAAATAGTTCTCAAAAAATTAATGGCTAATTATCCTGAGCTTAGAAGTCAAGTTAAGGAAATTCAACCATTACTAGATAATATTATTTCTGAAACCAATGAAATGCCTACTAGTAAGTTGCAGGAAATTGTGGAAGAAAAATATCCTGAAAGTATTATTGAAGAGAAAAAGGAAAGAGACTATCTTCCGGAAATTATTAATGCAGTTAAAGGAGAAGTAACTGTCAGATATCCTCCAGAACCATCAAAGCACCCTCATATTGGTCAAATGCTATCTTTCAGTATTAATCATTTAATTGCAGAGAGATACGAGGGTCAAAGGATTCTTAGATTTGATGATACTAATCCTGAGAAAGTTCAATTAGAATTCTATGATAGTTTCAGAGAAGCTATCCAATGGATGAATCTAAAAGTAGATGATGAAGTACTTGCTTCAGATCATCTTAGTTTATACTATGAAAAGGCTAAGGAACTTATAGAGAAAAATGAAACTTTTGTTTGTACTTGTGATAGAGACACCATGGCAAAATTGCGTAACGAAGAAAAACCTTGTTCATGCAATTTAGAAAATTCAGTAGAAAAAAATCTTGAGTTTTTCGAAAAAATACTTGAAGGTCATTATGATCCAGGAGATGCGGTCATTAGATTAAGGGGAGACATGTCCTCCAAAAATGCAGTTCTTAGAGATCCAGTGTTGCTAAGAATTTCTAATCATGCACATTGCATCCAAGGAGATAATTATGTTCTCTGGCCTATGTATGATTTTGAATCTCCAATAATGGAAGATTATACTGGAGTAACCCACATTTTGCGGAGTATTGAATTTGGTAAAATGAGGGAAGAGCTTCAAAGTTTGATATCAGCAAAACTAGGTTTGAAAATACCACAATTCTTGGAATATGCGAGATTTAATGTTATAGGAGCACCAACTCAGGGTAGAGTTATCAGAGAGTTGGTTGATCAGAAAATTGTCACTGGATGGGATGATTATAGATTAGTAACATATCAAGCGCTCAAGAGAAGAGGTATTCAACCAGAAACCTTTGTTGAGATGATCAAAAGAGTTGGAGCTACAAAGTCAACTACTAGCATAGACTGGTCGTTAATTTCTTCAATTAATAGAAAATTTATCGAGCCAGATTCCAAACATTTCTTCTTCGTTGATGATCCTATTACAATTAAGATTAACAATCCAATGTCACTAAAAGTTGATATTGATTTACATCCTAACAACAAAGAACTTGGATCAAGACAAGTTAATGTTGAAGATATTCTTTATTTGAGTAAAATGGATCTAAATATTTTGAATATTGATACAATTATTAGAATGAAGGACCTATACAACATTAAGATAGTGGAAAAAGTGTCGGAAACAGAATTTAAAGCAGATATAATGAGTGATGAACTGTTGGGTAATGTTCCTCGAGTCCAATGGGTATCTGATCCTGTTTCTGTTGAAATTGTGAAGCCAGAAATGTTATATTTAAATAATCGAATAAACAAAGATAGCTTGAAACATATCCAAGGTTATGGGGAAAAAGAACTAAAAAATCTCAAGATTGGTGAGATTGTTCAACTTGAACGCTTTGGGTATACAAAAGTTAATAAAATAACAGATAAAGTAAAGATGAATTACATACACGGATGATAACATGCCTATGGAATACGGATTATTAATCTTCTTGGTTTTCATTGCCATCTCTTTGATAGTGGCAGCAAGAGCTGCTGTTAAAAGCAAGAAGAAGAAGAATGCTCCAAAGAAGAGGTATAAACCATATCAACCATCAGGACAAACGCAATTTTCCAGAACAGGTGTAACACCATATGAATCTACATCACCTGGAGACAGATCTGACTATTCAGAAAGTATTGAATCTGATTCTCGTGCTGCTTATGCAAGCGCTGATGAATACTTCCGTGCAGGGATGTTCGATAGAGCTAAAGAAGAATACCTCAAAACAGGAAGAGTTTTCGGCGCTGCTAAATCTATAGCTGCCAAAGGAAGAGAATTTGTTCCAGATTCTATTCAAATTATTTCTAGATATGCTCCAGAAAGAGAAGAAGAAATGGTTAGAAACCTCTCTAGATACTTCTATGACAGTGGAGAAACAGAAATTTCAGCATACATTCTCTTCGAAAAAGGCTTAGAAGAAGAAGCTGATGCAGTTTTAGCTACCATTGGAAAATCAGTAGCTGACATAACACCAAGTGATGTAGTTGAAGTAGGTACAATTGATCAATCTATTGTTATTCAAGAAGTTGAAGAAAAAGTAAGCCTGGAAGAACTAGAGGAAATAGCTGCTGAAGTAAAAGAAGAGGAAGAAGAAACTGAAGTAGAAGCTAAACCCATACCTGCATCAAAGTCTCCAGTTACACAACCTTTGAAAATCGCTACTTCTGATTTAGATGAGAGATGTAGTGTATGTATGTCTCCAATTAAAGCTGGAGAAAGTTTTGTTAGATGTCCGTTCTGTGAAATTCCTTCACACTTTGCACATATTGTTGAATGGATCAAAGTAAAACCACAGTGTCCTAATTGCAGGAAAAAACTTGTTTCTAGGATGTTTCAATCATAGTAAAAAGTTTAAAACAGTACTATGAATTAAGACTCATGGTATTCTTACCTCCTTTTTCAGATACAATCATCAAAGAGTACATTGACTCCGATACTCAGACCCAAATTGCGGGTTTTGATTTATCCATTAAAGAGCTTATTGAATTAGAAGATGGTGGAGTAGTTGATTTTGATAATTCAAAAAGAGTTATTCCTGAACACAAAATAATCTCACCTATAGATGGCAAATGGGACATCAAACCAGGAGGATATCTTGTGAAGTACAATGAAATTGTAGATGTTCCACTTAATGCTATAGGTATCGTTTTACCTAGATCAAGTTTAATGAGATCTGGAGCAACTGTTTGTTCAGCTGTTTGGGATCCCGGTTATAAGGGGAGAGGAGTAGGTCTGTTTCTTGTTTATGCAAATATAACTCTTCATCAAAATGCAAGGATTGCTCAAATAGTTTTTATTGAAACCAAAGATGAAACAAAGAAGGGATATTCAGGCAAATATCAAAATGAAAATATCAAAGAATAAAAATAATAAACAAGGTATCCATTAAGTTTATCAACTGAAAAAAGGCATTTCTTATATATAGAAAACATATTATTCTACCAGTAAAAGAGAAAGTGAAATCATGTCAAAGAAAGAAGAACCTCCTAAAACTACACAAACAAAGGAGACTCCTACTAAAAAACCTCCTGCTAAGAAACCTCCAGTAACCAAAAATACAAAAGAAAAAGAGAAAAAAGACCCTGAGGATTGGATTCAAGAAATTCTTCCCAAACAAAGACCAAAAACAGCTCAGAAAGAATCAAAAGACCTTAGTGATGTTGCTGTGAATAGAATTCCGGGTATTGGTCCAGCTGTAGCTGACAAATTAATGTCATCGGGTTATCTTACTCTAGCAGCTGTTGCTCATGCATCTCCAATAGAATTAGTAGAACACTGTGAGATAGGGGAACAAACTGCAAAACGATTGATTACTGCTGCAAGAGGTCAAGTGGGTATAGGATTTCAAAATGCAAAAGAGTTACTAAAAACTAGAAAGAAATTGGTCAAAATACCAACAGGAAGTAAGTCTTTAGATGCTTTACTAGCTGGTGGAGTTGAAACTAGTTCTTTGACTGAGGTTTCAGGTGAATTTCGAACAGGAAAGACACAAATCTGTTTTCAATTATGTGTCATGACTGCTATGGATAAAAAATTAGGTGGACTTGAATCTGGAGTTGTCTATATCGATACAGAAGGAACTTTTAGACCAGAAAGAATAGTGCAAATCTGTCAAAGATTTGGTGCTGATCCCCAAGAAGTTCTAGGTCGAATAAATGTTGGAAGAGCTTACAACTCTGATCATCAGATGGTTTTAGTTCTTGAAAGTCCTAAGATTATTAAAGATGGAAATGTTAAGTTAATGATCATAGATTCTTTAACAAGTCACTTCAGAGCTGAGTATGCTGGAAGAGGTTCACTTCTTGAAAGACAACAGAAGCTAAACAAATACTTACATCAACTTCTTAGATTAGCCGAAGTTTATGATATAGCAGTTTTGGCAACAAATCAGGTTCTTACAAAGCCAGATGTTCTCTATGGTGAAACAATTTTCCCAATTGGAGGTAATATTGTAGCACATTCATGCACAACTAGAGTTTTCCTAAGAAAAGGTAAAGGAGACAAAAGAATAGCTCGAGTTATTGATAGTCCTCATATCCCTGAGATAGAAACTGTCTTCAGTATTACAGCTGAGGGAATAGTTGACGTTGGTGAAACGACTTAACACATTCATAATCTTTTAATAACATGAAATCAAATCTGTTTGATAGAAAGAACATAGTTTCTATTACCTATTGGTGAGTAATTTGACAGATGAAAATGGAAGTATTTCAGTCAGTGATGCAATCAAAATCACAGAGTTAGAAAACAAGATACAAAACTTACAAACCAAAATTGAAGAGTTAGAAAACAATAATGGTGAACTCTCAGAGAAGAATAATGCTCAACAACAAGAACTAGATGATCTCAAAGCTAAATTAGAAGGACTAGCTGATATTGAATCAGTAAAAACAAATCTAGAAAATGAAGTGAATTCTCTAAAAGAAGAAAATGCTAAACTCAAAGAAGAGAAAGATAATTTTTCAAATGAACTTCAAGAACTAAAAAATGATTCAATGAAAAAGGAAACAGATTTAGCTAATGCTCAAAGAGAACTAAATGAGAAAACTGAAGATTATCAAGACAAACAGCATACAATCGATAAACTGAGAGAAAGTATTTCAGAGATGGAAAGTGCCAAGTCCGAAATTGAAGCCAAGTTAGAAGAAGCAAAAGACGAAAAGGCTACAATTGAAAATAAATACAATGAACTATTGACAGATTCTACTAGATTAGAACAAATCAAGACTGATCTCAGGGACAAAGAAGAAGCTCTCAAGAGATTTCAAATAATAGCAGAATCAGATCCATCCTACAGCTGGTTGTCAACTCTAGAAAAATACAGAGTCATTGAACTTAAAAGACTAGCAATGTCAACTGGATCTTCAACTCACGCAATTTTAAGATACGTTCAAATGCTTGAAGCTGCAGGACTAGTTGAAATTGAAATGCACGGAAAAGATGATCCTAATCCAACTATAAAGCTAAAATAAGGAAGAGCATCCTTTTCTACTTTTATTTTTTATTTTTGACTTAACATTGCATTATTTAGATTTTTGAAATATTCTTATTTGTTTCAGTTTTGAATTTCTTAGTGCAAAACCAATTCCGGAAGCAGCATACATAATTGCTGCTGTACCAGAACCCATCATAACATAGAGTCCAAACCAGTCGAAGTTTGACCACAAAACTCCATAAAACGGAATGTAGACACAAGCCAAAAATACACCCCAGAAGAAAGTGAATATAAGGAATTTTTTACCTTCATTTTTGCTGAAAAAACCTCTGATAAAACCTCCAAGTAAAGGTGCAGCTGTCATTCCAACCCAATAAGCTTGAGTCTCATATGGAGCAAGAAACATAAGAAACATAAGTGAACTGTTTAGTGTGAATGTAATTGCAAACACAATTAATTCTCTCTTAAATCCCTTGATTCTTTCTTTAATAGGAATCTTATTACCATTTTCAGAATTCGAGGTTTCTTTGGTTTCAGTTTCCATTATCTATTCAACTAAGTAAATCTCTATCATTCATATTTTTTGTCTGATTGAGTTTCCTAAAAAAATATATATGACTCAGTTAATGGTAAAATTGATCATTATGGCTAAGGAAGTAAAAATATTTGTTAATGAAAAAGATGTTCCCTTAAATCAATTTGTTACTTCAATTACTGAGAAATTAGTTTTAGCAATTGTAGACTCATTGAAAGGTATAGAAGAAGAAGTAAAAGATGTAAAGATCAAAGTAAAACTATAGATTCTAACCTAACTTTTCTTAGTAAATTTTAAAACTAACTTTCTACATCTTTCTGGTATGGCTACTAGTCAGTTTTCTAAGAAAGAAATTTTTCTTTCATATATTACAATTCTAAGATTAGTTAATGGAATTGTTGCAGGTTTCGCTGCTGCTTTTGGTGTTGTTCTCTCTTATCCAGATGGAATAGATTTCGACCCTCTTCCCATGATACTAGTCGTCATTGCTGCTATGTTGGTATCATCACAAGCTATGATTTTTAATGATATAGCAGACAGAGAGGAGGATGCAATCAATGCTCCTCATAGACCTTTACCTACTGGAAAAATTTCAGTAAAAGCAGCATGGATATATGGAATTATCATTGCATCTTTAGCTCTAGGTGTTGCAATTTCAATTGATATCATCTATAATCTCTATGGTTTAAGCGTTGCTACAGCTATTCTCTTTGGAGGTTTATTGGATCTATATGATTTTAAACTGAAGAAACTAGGATTTTGGGGTAACCTTTCAATAGGTATCTGCGTATTAGCTCTCTTTGTTTATGGTTCATTACATACCTATTTGATCTATGGATCTTTTGCTTGGGTTCCAATTGCTGTAGGTGCTTGTGCAGGTTCTGGAAATGTGGGTAGAGAGATAATCAAAGGTTTACCAGACATTGAAGGTGACAGAGAAGCTGGAGTGAGAACCATAGCTGTAAAATATGGAAAGAAGAAAACTGCTGTTATTGCGCATATTTTTCTTCTAGGATTAATTGCTGGAGCATTAATTGCCTTGATTTATGGAGGAATATTCCAAGGACAACTATTCATTCCTAGTGTAGTAATTGGATGTTGTGTAGGGGCATTAGCTATCTTTCTTGCAATAGGAATACTGTTCAACCAAAAGCCCAAATGGGCTTATACAACTAAGGAAATTTTACTCTGGGTATTTTTGGCTTTTCTGCTAGTTTTCATTGTAGATAAGATTGTTCGTCTAGCTGTATTGGGAGGTTCTACTCCCTAATTCTTTTTACTTCATAAACTAGTGGATTCCAAGCATCAGGACAAGCATGTGTAGAAACATCTCCATCTTCAAGCCAAGGAAATTCAGCACCATATGCCATGGCGAATACTTTGGGTAAAACTGAATATAAAGCGTGTAAACAAATCTTTCCCTTTATCTCATTTTTTTCAAAACTAATGAGGATTTCATCACCAATTTTCTGTCCAGCTGCACAAGTTCCTTCTTGTTTTATTACTTTTAATACAATATCATGTGCCATATCCTTTCCAGAAATTGAAGGTTTAAATACCTATTCCTAAATTATATTGTATGGATGAGAATATTCAGAGTGATATATTAATTGAAGGAGAAGGATTAGTAGCTGCGATGTTTTCGTATTTCCTTTCAACAAAGAATCAAGACAAAACCATAAATCTAGTTTTAAGGAAAACAGAAAATATTAATTCTACAATATACACTCCTGGAAGTATTTTCCCCCTATTTAAACTACCAGCTAACTTAATGGAAAAGGTATTTCATAGAACAAAAGAGATTATTACAGATCTTCATTCAACTACAGCATATTTTGAATTCTATCAGAATCCATATCTTGTTCTTTACAGAGATAAATTTTCAATTGAACAAATGAGTGAACATAGGGATAAACTTACAAATACAAAAATTCGGCACACAAATTTATCAATTGAAGAAATTGAATCTTATTACCCTTTCATAAACACATCTAAGGAAATTTATCTCACAGAGATATACAATTCCGCCACATGTTCTAATCCCTATGAGTTATACACAACTTTCCTGAAGCTAGCTATTGAAAATGATGTTAAGGTAATTAATGATAATTCAGGAATTAGTATTAGCAAAAATGATGAAATTATTTCTGAAAATGCTCTTTATTGTGCCAAAGATTACGTAGTTACAACCTCTACCAATCAGTGTTCTGACTCTGTACTGAAAAAGAGAAAACTACTGAAAGTAATTACTCCTATTCTTGAAAGATTTCCAAGAGTTAGTCTCTACGATATATCTACAGCATCATCTATGTGGTTGGAAGAAGCAGGTTATTTTCATATTCTTCGCTCTTCAGAAATAAACAATGAGAAGGAAAGTATTAACAGAGTAAAGAAGGATTTTGGAGAATTATTTTCATCAATAGATTCATTGGAAATAATTGATTCTTATCATACACAAGTCAGTATCTGTGATTCTACAAATGAGTGGATAACTGCAGCAGCATCAAAGAAGATGTTCCACGTGAATATACCCTTATATTTTGAATTATCTGCAGCTCCTAGTATTGTGAAGACTTTTTCGAGCTTACTAGATAAAAAAGAAGATATTGGTGCAGGTCAAATACCATTAGAAAAACTTTACTAAAACTTAGAATCATTGAAATTTCTTAGCGTAATCATTAAAATTCAGTTTACTATCTTGACAATATTTTCTAATTGCTCTTGAGTGATTCTTTATTATGTGTGGAGTTAAATCCTTTAGCTTATCCTCCTTATTCGAAATCTCTAAGATGTCTATTACTAGCTCAGATTTCAACCCACGACTTTTTTCAATAAAGGTGACTTGTCTTTTCTGGGATGCTTTCTTCAGTTCTTTTACTAATTGTTTTAAACCATCTTTTCCTAAGTTATTAAAGGCTGTAACCCCAGTCTTTACATCGTCTTCGATAATTATCTTAATAAGATTTGAAATTATTGAAGTATCTTTAGCATGTGAAAGCAAGATAATCAGTCTAGTTAGAGCTTTCTCGTTCTTTTCTTTAGTATATCTAGCTTTAAGTACTTTCTTAGCGGAAGTACCCATTTTAATAACAATTCGTTGTAGATTTCTAAACCATTTCTCATCTCTCTTGGCTAAATCTGAAAATGCAAACTCTAGAACTTTAGGATCCATTTGTTCAAGAGATTCTACAGTTGCATTAACTAGATTGTTATTTGGTGAGTTGAGATTAACAAACAGCTTCTTAGCAATTGGAGGTCCAATATTAACAGCTGCATATACTGCTGCATCCCTAACTAATTTCTTTGGTCTTTTCATATTATTAATGATAACATCAATAACTCCAGGATCTCTTAATTCTCCTAGAGCTCGAGTTGCAATTTCTGCAATCACATCATCAGGTCTTTTTGCGGCATTAATCAAAGTAATTAAGGCTCTTTTACTCTTGATTTTTCTTAGGGAATCAACTGTGCTTCTTCTAACTTTAATATTTGGATCAGTGAGAAGAGTAGTAAGAGGGGGAACAGCTTTTGCACCAAACTGAGGCATAATGCCGCATCCTTTTACCCTAATTTCAGGTTCAATTTCCTTCAATGAATGTTCAACAATTTTGAAAATTTCATCATCTTTACTTTGGATCTTTCCAGATTGAATAGCAAAAGAATATCCTAAGTTCTGAAGTTCTTCATCTGGATAATAGATATACAAAATGATACCGAGTTTTACTACAAGTAATTTATCAACATCTAGTAATCCATCTAATGATAAATCAATATTATTTACACCAAAATAATGTAAGACTTCAACAGCATTCTTCCTTAACCTTAAATCATCATCATTAAGCTGTTCTATCAGCACTCTTATTGAAGGTGTCCCCAGAGTAAGTAAGGCTTCTGTAACTGCTTCGATTACTGCAGGATTCTTTCCTGCTAGTTGACCTGTCAGTAACCTTATTGCTCCTTCATATCCATATTTTTCACTCATTACCAGAGTTAGACATTGTGCAGCATTTCTTCTAACATTTTTCTTACCCTTTTGAAGTGCACTCATCAGAGAGTCATAGCTTGTTTCGCCTATTCTTTTCATAGATTCAATAATATAGGGAACATTCTTATCTTCTTCAAGAGCAGAAATAAGAAATGGAAGAACAGCTTCTCCAAGTAATGCCAAAGATCTTGCAGCATAATATGCTAAAGGCTCTCCTTTTTCGAATTGTTTTACTAGAACTTCGCAAGCATTAGTATTACCAAGATTACCTAGAGCTTCTATGATTGTTAGTTTAGTTTCATTTGAATCTGTTTTATTCGACAATCTTTCTATTAAGACGTCACTGTTTTTAGGATCATCAACTAACATCAAAGCTGAAGCACCATATTGGATACTAACTTCATTTTTGTCTTTGAGAACAATGTCTTTGATACTTTTAATAATCAATTCAGCCAATTCTGGGTATTTAGTAACAGTAAGAAGTGTTAATTCGCTATACAATGTTTTTGATTGCTTTAATCTATACAATAGAATTTTCTTTATTTCTTTAGATTGTTCTGAAACGAAATTGAATGTTATATAAGTATCTTCCAAATTCGAAAAATCTGAATCACAAGTTCTTAATGCAAGTTCTGTGAGAGTTGAAAGTGTAGGAACGACCTTATAAGCCGCTTTTAATGGCTTAAATAGCTCTTCAGGTTTAAGAGAATGTGTTATCTCATAGATTAAATCAAAGCTTGAATCATTTGTTAGATACTTGTAGAGAACAGGTATGAAGGATTTAAGATTCTTAATAATTATCTGTCTAATATGTGTATGTGGATTTTTCAGATAGTAATCAATTATCTTATCTGTAGGAAAAAATCCAGATTTTAAAATTAATTCTGAACTCTTCTTTCTGATTCTTTCTTCATCATCTGCCATTAATTCGACTAATAGATGAAGTACCTTAAGATTCCCTAAAGGAATTCTTTCTGATTGGTTGCTGAGAAGAAAAGAGCGTATAGAGTCTTTATTCAAGCATTTTTCCTCCTCATATCCTTCCTAAATTGAATAAAATCTATAATTTTAGATCCTAGATTCTCAAAAGCATCGCTGACATTTTCATTAGTTTTAGCTGAAGTCTCAAAGTATTCAACGTTGAATCCTTTTTCCTTATATTTCTTGTTCAGTGTTTGAATATATACCTTAACTTGTGTTCTAATCTTATCTCTGGTTGCTGGTGTAATTAAGTCCATTTTATTCCCTAAAACAGAAAATGGAACTATTCCTCGTTCAGTTCCAGTTTCTAATTCAGCAATCCATTGATCTAGTTTCTTAAGAGTTGATAATTTTTTAGCGTCAAAAACCATTAATGCTCCTAAAGCACCTTTATAGTACAACATTCTCAAATTTTCAAATATTTTTTGTCCAGCAATATCCCATATTTGGAACAGAACTGAATAGTCCTGGACTTTTTTTGGTAACGATGCAAAATCCGCACCTATTGTTTGAAGATGTTCAGTAATAAAACCATCTCCCAGGTATGATCGACGAAGACTAGTTTTACCTACACCTGCTTCTCCAGCAAGTATAACTTTCAAATAGAGTTTTTGTCCATAGCTCAAAATTATCACTTTCTTAGTTTAGAATCATTTGACAAATCAAAGATGTACTAATTAAACAATTTACTACCTAATTTAAAGAGTTTAGAAAGTGCTAGTGAGAATAAAATCAGAAGAATAATGGAACCAATGATCAAACAAATAAAAACCAAAAATGGAGAATTAAGTATTATACCATGGTTTGAAACAAAAATCCAATTCATTAGTAAAGAAGTTGAAATATTGATCAGAATCGCAGTATGCAAACCATATTTGCAGTATGCATAACCACAAACAAGTCCTAGAATTGATGCATAAATCATCTTCCAAGGATTCCAACCATAAGGAGCTTGAACATATGCAAAGGAAATAGAGGAGAACATCAACAAAATCACAGATAGTATATCTAATCTTTTCCACCCACCTGATAAGAAGTAAAGAGGATTTTGCAATTTTTCCTTTATGAAATATCTTTCGAATATTGATTTTTCCTTATTCTGTGATTTGTTTTTTAATCGAATATCATATATTCTATTTATAGAATAGAGTGCTCCATATATTACAAACAGAGGTAAACCAAATAGTATAAGCCTAAACATAATTTCTTCTCCAAAACCTTCCCATATTACCTGAGTAAAGCGAATGTAGTTGGAATATTCATCATTGATTTGTGAAATTTTTCCCAAAGCATTTGTATTTTGCAAGATAGTAACTGAAAATAGAATTGCAAAAATACCTATCACAATCAACTTCATTGCAGGTAGAAAACTACTTTGATTTACTCTGGAAAAGAATTGAAGATACTTTCTAGAAGTCGTAGTTTCTATAAATTTTGAGGGAACATATTCATTATTTTTAGTATTAGGATTAAACAATCTAAGTGCGATTTCTTCCTGATTTTCTTCTTCTACTTCTTTGGTTAGTTTTGTTGATTCTGTCTTTTTTTTGATTTCTTTTTCTTCTCCCCTTATTATGAGAACTGAAATTATTAGACAAATTAATACTACTGAAAGAATAGCTTGAGCAAGTTTCCAATCAAAAACAATATTAGAAGGGATTGATGTTCTCTTGAAATATTCTTGAGCTAATCCATCTGCAGGGTCGAATTGAAACCAGAAATTTGGATAAAAGAAATCTAAATCAGCTTCAATAGTTACTGCTTTTACAGATGGATAAATTATCAACAGTATCATGTTTATGAGTATAAAGACGCTTGCTATACTTATTGAAAGAAAAACACCAAACTTTCTAGAGTTTTGTTTTATCTGTTTTGGAAACAAAGAGATACCTAGCTCATTATCTTTTACTTCTAGAATTTCTTTATTGAACAGATTACTCATCCTTCTTTCAATTGATGAATAGAAGAAAACTCCTAAAATAGCACTAACTGCAACAAATTGCAGAACTTCTAGAAAGAGAGATGAAAATCTTACAAACATGTGTAGTTCAGGAAGATTTAGAAAAGAAATTATTACTGAGTAAACAAGTCCAACTAGAAAAATAGGTAGAAGAACCAAGATTAAATGGTTAAAGGATTTATCTCCAGTTTCGAAGTTATTTTTGATGAACCATCTTCTCAAGTGCCATCCATATAAGAAGAAGGAAATTACCACAGCTATGTAGAGAAATACAGAGTGTCTAATAGTTACTCCATATAAAAGAGAATCAACACGTGTGTCTATTTTAGGTAAGAACCATTCAAAGGCTAAAGAAATTATAGAAAGAGAGAAAACGCTAATTGAAATCAGAAGAAAATCTCGAAGGTATCTATTTTTTTTCATCTCATTCTACTCTTTAGAGGCTTCTTGGGGGAACAGAGGACTAGATACTTATATTCTTTTATGCTTTTGAGGTAGAAATATTTTTAAGTTTGTTGTGAGCCATTTTATTACTTACTCATAAGCATAATAGTAAATACATATTACAGGTGATCAAAATGAGTGATGAAGAAACAACTGAAAAAAAAGCACCTAAGAAGGCTCCTGCAAAGAAAGCCCCTGCAAAGAAACAAGAACAAAGCCAAATAATCTATATTGGTAAGAAAAACACCATAAGCTATGTTCTAGTTGCAGTTACAATACTAAACAAAAGCGATACATGTCATATTCAAGCTCGTGGAAGACAAATTTCTAAAGCAGTAGATGTTGCAGAAATTACTAGAAGGAAATTCTTGCAGGATATGGTCGAAACAACTGACGTCATAATCGGTTCCGAAGAAATTCAATCTGATGAAGAAAATATGCCACCTAAGACAGTTTCAACTATTGAAATAATACTTAAGAAAAAATAGGTTTTACATACATTACTTGAGTAAACCCTTTCTCAAATTTTTCCCTTATACTTTATGTTAGATAAAGTCTCCGGCATCGATTTTTTGTGGAAGATAGAAATTTGTTATATATTGTGGATCTCTTGCATTTAGTGCTTGTATTTCAGCTTTAAATCCACTTGCAATTAGTATCTGCAATTGTTCCTCCCATCGAGGTTTACGTTTTACAAATTCCTCTTCTAACATCAATTTAGATCTGTGTATATCCTTTGAAGTTAGCTTTAGTAGAGCACTTCGAGGGATATCAAACCCACTTTCTTGAGAGAGATCACTTGGAAGAAGTCCCAACCATTTAATATTCGGAACTGCTAGATTTGTGCTTTCAAAACTTAGAGCCTTACTACCAACACTATAAACCCTCATAATTTCAAAACCATATGGGTCTGCATCCATTAATGCAAATATTGGTAGATTAAGATCATCGTTTATCTTCTTAAGAAACTGTCTTGTTGCTATATCAGGTTGTCCTTTTGCAGTAATTAATATGCTTGGTACATAGTCGTAAAAGTGATCTTCAGTAAGCCTATTGAAAACAGCATCTTTCTCTATAACTAGACACATTTCTGCATCTGAATCAAAATCCTCTATGTCATCTATATTTGGAGAGATTGCTTTTCCTGCGCCTATAGCTCTACAATCAATCAAATCACCTTTTTCTTTGAAACTTATTCTACCGACAACTATTCCTTTAGAAGAAGCACTAACGTTAAGAGATGATCTTGTGACTTGAAGCATTGCACTCAGATCTTCAACTAATGAGTCTGAGACTGATTGTTTTTCAAATGAATTCACATCCATATAGAAAATATCTCTTTTTGTACTATGAATATCCCTAGAAAGGAGATCATGTATTAATTTCATTATAATCGTCATCTGTTCTACAGAACTTACTGAAGATAAACTCCTAAATTGACGTTCTATCATTTGACGACCAATCAAAACCAACTCTTGTTCTTCGTCAAAACCTACATTAGAACCACTTCGAGAGGGAATATAAAAAGATGCTTCAGACGGATTATCTATTGCTTGTTTCAAGAAATCTAAAGCATACTCAATTAGTAAGTTATTAGTATCTTGAGAAGATTTGGTCTGTACATGAGTAACTCCGTAAGGCATAAAATACTCTTTCTTCTCCAGAAGATCTTGTCTTAAAGCTTTAATTTTCTCCACTGATACAGTTTTCTTTACGCTTACACTCATTGTAGTCTTTTCTAATGGGTATCTAGAAAGTTTTCTTGTGGGTTCAAGTAAATACCACTTCTTATTACTCCTAAGAAATAGAACAAATGACCCTCGTTTAAGATCAAAAGTATCTCTAGCCCACCCATACATTTCTCTTGTTACAATTTCTTTACTAAAACTTCCTGCACGCTCTGTTGCAGGTAAAACTGTTGAATTTGAAAATATAAAATTACATGTTTCTGTCATTTTTCTCCACCCTTTGTATTTTTAGTAGATGCTTTTCTACTCGTTTGCGAAGATTTCTTTACTTCCGCAGATTTTGAAGTAAGGTCTAACAATGTAGTTTGTTTTGTTGAAGATTTACTAGCAGGTTTTTTTGTTGTTACCTTAGTAGTCTTTGTAGAAGATTTTGTTGAAGCTGCTGTAGTTTTACTAGGAGATTTGGTAGAAGTCTTCTTTGTTGGAGTCTTTTTAGTTGAAGTTTTGGTAGCAGTTGAGGTTTTTTTTGCTGTTGCTGTAGAAGGCTTTTTAGTTGTTGTTTTTGATGCTGGTTTAGCTTTAGTTGGTTTTATTTTCTTCAATGGAAGCTTGCTTTTGAGTCTCTTTATTGCTACATAACTGATATTGATTTTCCCGTCCAATGTTGAAGAAGGATAAACTACAAACTCCTTGAATGATGTTATTCCAAGTTGCTTAATTTGTTGAAGAACATCTTCAGTTACATCAATTTCATCTATGGGTTTGTTCATATACTTCCTCAAATCAGAAACTTGCTGTAGTTTGAGGGCTGTAGATTTAGCTTTATTTTCAGATGGGAACATGATTTCTTGAAGGCTCTCAAAACCTGAATTTTGTAAAGTAGTTACTGTAGATAATTCCAAGTAAGGTAATGTTTCTTTCACTGGAATCTGATCTTTTCGAGCTAATTGAATAGATTGATCAGTTAGAGTTGAAAGATAATTTTTCACTTGTCGATCTGTTGTCTTGATAATTTTGGCTATATCTTTAGTATTAGAAGCATAAACACCCCATAATGTTGTGATATCGTTTTCATATAGTGCAAAAACACTTCTAGGATTATCGCGGATCATATCTGTCAGATAGTAAATAGGGGAGCTAAGTATGCGTTTTATTTTGGATAAAATCAAACTTCTAACCTTAGTGGATTCTACAAGAATCTCATCTGGAACATTGAGGTGAGATATTGTACTATAACCTGTTCTCATTAGTTGTTTTTTTGAATTTTCATCAATGAAACTCACTTTCGATATAGGATATGAACTCAGTAACAATTCATTGATAGTGATGAAATTTAACTGCTTCAATATTCCTTGTAGGAGTGATTGTTGTTTCTCTGTTAGTTTAGATTTAATTTGTTTATTGATATCTTTTGGAATAACAAGATTCAATACTTGATGAATTTCTAATTCCCCAAGTTTTTTGATAAGTGTTTGATCAAGTGTAAATAATGATAATGGTGCTCGAAGAACAGAAAGTATTTGCTCAAATTCCTGCTCTAAATCCTGAACTGGAGTAGTTTTTGTATAATTCAGAAGCGAACCGAATGTTCGTATGTTCTTCTTTCTGAGAAATTGCAGATATTCTGTTGTTCTAAAGAAACTGCTGAATCTACTTTGTTCTTCGCTAACAGATTGGGTAATCTTACTAAAATTTAATTTGTACATGATATCTGAACAGAGTGCTCTGGTTTCAGGTTGTTGAGTATTCTGGCAGAATCTCACTAAATCATAAACGTTATTCAGTTTCAACCTAATAACTTCATCTGATTTTCTTTTGTCTTGTTGAATACTTGGAATCGCAGATAAATCAGTATCCATTATCTTAGTAATTTTATCACATATTCCCCAAACCTTAGTATCTGATTTCTTAGTTTGTTCTAAGAAAACCAACACTTCTTCAATTGAGTTGATATTGTTTCTTTTGATTGTAGTAAGTTCATCTGAAGAGAGAATAGACGAAGGGTAGTTTGTTAAATTCTTCTCAAATTCTTGAAGAACATTTAGTGAGATATTTCTGATGTTTCGCTGAAGAGTTTTATCTGGAATTAGTTCATTTAAAGTATTTCTGGGGAGTAATAGTAATTCACTAATCATTCTATAGCTGATAGATGAGATTAGCGAGATATTATCAGGAGTGATTTTTGTTAAAATTATTGGTGACCTTCTTAGATAAGATAGTAACGTTTCTATAGTTGGTTTTATCTTATCATGAAGTTTATTCCAGATATTGTCAAATGATTGCTTACTGTATTTTTCTATAAGAAACATATATTCTATTGTCATATCTGGACAATGTGATTTCTTGGCTGTTGGATCAATATTCAAAACATTACATAACTGGGAACCCTTTGAGAAAAAGAATTCTGCAGCAGAATCTATCAGATCTTTCTGTCTCTTTGTTATACCAAGATTATCTTTACTGTTAATCAAGAAGAGCAGTTCGTATACTGTTAAAGATTCATCAAGTTTAGGTTCGTATTGTTTAATATCAAAAGATTGGATGAAGTTTATTTTAGGTTTAATTTCTTTTGGTATTGATTTATCTAAATCAATGTTTTCTATTAGCTGATCATAAGTCTTATAGCCTATTTTTGTGAGTGTTTCTATGTCTTGTTGTGATAAGAATATATTCGATTTAAGTAATGGTTCTTTGATAACATTTTCTACATTGAAAGAAGATCGTATCTTAGAAATATCGCTTTGAGGTATAGAAAGGAATGTTGAAAGATCTTTATCTGAAAGTTTCAATAAATCTGTTACTTTATCTTCAGAAGCGTTGAGTTTTTTCCAGATTTTAAGTGATAATTTGGGTACTATAATGAATTTTACTGGAGTAGTTAGTGTTCGTTGAACTTTGTTAATCAACATTCTAGATACTTCATAATCTTCGGATTCCATGGCATATAGAATTTCATCAATAGTCTGATAATACTCACCTATTTCCTTGATTGTCTCTTCATCAAATACTCCTAAGGATGCGATGCTTGGACGCTTTCTTATTTCACTCTTTAATTTACTCAATGTCAGTGTTTGTAGAAGAGAGAG
>JAEOSZ010000001.1 GCA_016840095.1 Candidatus Heimdallarchaeota archaeon | reverse complement strand
TTGCAGAAGAAAATTGGGAAAATCAAATAGATTTCTTCTCAGAAAGTTTTAGAGTTATAGCTACTGATAGTAGAGGTCATGGTAAAACAAACAATCCATCAGGAGAGTTTAGTTATAGGTTAATGGCCGATGATATTGCAGCACTTGTACGAGAATTGAAATTAGAAAAACCACTAATTGTTGGTTGGAGTGATGGAGGTCAAATAGTTTTAGAGATTGGAATCCGTTATCCTAAACTAGCTAAAGCTTTGGTTGCTGGAGGGGTTCTGAGCGAAATAACTGATTATTATACTAATACAATGAAATTCTGGGGAATTGAAGGACCAGGACAAGTTAATTTTGAAAGACTCAGAGAAGTAATTCCTCAGTTTACTGAGAAATTACCAGAAATTCATACAGCAGGACATGGGGAAGATTATTGGAAAAAACTTCTTCAAGATATCTCAAAAATGTGGTGTGATCCAGAAGCATTTCCTAAAAAAGAAATTGAGAAAATCAATGACCCAATATTAATTCTTGCAGGTGATCATGATGAAGCTAGCTCAGTTGATGAGTGTGTTAAAATGTTCAAAATAATTCCAAACGCAGAATTAGCTATTATCCCAAAAGCTGGTCATGATGTTTATGAAACAAAACCAGAGTTGTTTAATAGTATAGTATTGGAATTTCTGCTTAGACATAAGTAGATAATAGGCTTCATATTACGTATTTAATACTTGGAGGATCTATATCTAATAACCTAAAATACACACTTAACTGGCCTCTATGATGAATACTATGTTCAATCATTTCCAAAAGTAACTCTGCATTAGTAGCGGGTCGGCTAAATTTTGTAACAACCTCATTTAATTTATCCATTGAAAGATTGTCTAAATACACTGTAAACCCCTTTGCTATGTTTTGATATAGATTCACAATTTCAGGAATTGTAGAAAACTCCGTAAGGTTGTATGGAAGTGCTTCCCAATGGTTATTCATTATACCTCGAATGTAGAATTCTAGTGATCGAATCATATGTAAAATCACTTCTCCTAAAGGTCTTGCACCTTCAGCGGGAATTTTGAAAAGAATCCCATCAGGTTTTATCACTTCCTTATTCATCAAATCCTTCAATGTTTCGCCTTTAAGATCTTGTAGAGTGAACAAATAAAGTTCTGTCTCCTCTAGATGTCTGATTATTGCAGTCTTGAGAAAGTCAATCATAATATTGCATCTCTTGGAATTCTTATTTATCGTTAATTTAAAACAGTTTATGATGCACAAAACAAAATTAAAAATCAAATCATAAACAGAAAGATTAAAAATAGAAATAGAAACAGAAGAAATAACGAAATACGCTAATAGTCTAGTGGTAGGACTTCACCCTTCCAAGGTGGGAACCCGGGTTCGAATCCCGGTTAGCGTACCACATCATCAATCAGAAAGAATAAATATTGTTTCTGAAAAACACTCTTAACCGTGCTCGTGTAGTCTAGTTGGTAGGACTCAGCCCTGCCACGGCTGGAACCCGGGTTCGAATCCCGGCGCGTGCACCATTTAACTTTCTCTTATCACTTATATAAATATCAAAAATGTAATACTGACGAGTCTTCTCGGTCATATTTGTGTTGTTATGTTAGTTACCGAAAGCTTCTCTGAGTACATATGGATGAACATTATATTATTAACTTAGATGAAGAAGAGGATAATGTTTCTGACAGTGATAGACCAAACACATTTGATAGTGACGACACTGATAAAGAACTTGAAAGATTTCTTATGAATCAAGCTGGTCCTTCTGACCGTTTTTCAAGTAGTGAAGTTGACTCATATATCCAGCAAGTTCTCCAAACAAACAGAATACTTGCTATAGGTGTTGGTGGCGCTGGTTCTAATGCTATTAACAATATTGTAACTCGTGGGGGTATCATAGGGGCAACTACAGTGGCAGTGAATACTGACGCTAGACATCTTCTAAGTACTCAAGCTGAACAGAAGCTACTTATTGGCAGAGAATTAACTAATGGAACTGGAGCTGGAAATGATCCTAACATAGGTCGAGCTGCAGCAGAGGAAAATGAAGAAGATATAAGGGAATTAGTTAGAGGAAATGATCTTGTTTTTGTTGCTTGTGGCCTAGGAAAAGGCACAGGAACCGGAGCAGCACCTTACATTGCCAAAATTGCTCAAGAAGAAGGATGTTTAGTTGTTAGTGTTTGTACCTTACCATTTTCATCAGAGGGACAATCTAAAATGGATTCAGCTGTACAAGGATTGGATGAATTAAATGAACATTCTAATACAATAATTGTAGTTCCAAATGAGAAATTATTGATGTATGCACCAGACTTTACCCTTTGGGATGCATTTAAACTGGCTGATGATGTTCTAATCAATGCTGTTGTAGGATTAACTGAACTAATAGTTCTCCCAGCTAGAGTTAATGTTGATTTTGCTGATACTAAGAAAATACTAAGACGCAGTGGACCTGCAGTTATTGGTGTTGGAAAAGGTAAAGGAGAAAATCGTGCTATACAAGCAATAACTAATGCATTATCAAATCCATTACTAGACATCGATATTAATTCATCAACAGGAGCGCTTGTAAACATTAAAGCTAATAAGAACATTTCAATGACTGAAGTCGATACAATTACAACAATGATTACAGATCAAATCAATCCAAAAGCAGAATTTGTTTGGGGTTGTAATATTGATGAAGTCATTCCAGATGATGAGTTATCCGTTACTGTGGTAATTGCAGAAGTAAAATCCCCATACTTAACTAAACCTGATGACATATCCATTGAAGCATTGTGGAGAGATTAATGAATTTCCTCTCCTCCCAAATTATTTTTTGGGTTTTTATGCTCTTTTCTATATATATTATTGAATAATATGTCAAAATTTCAAATTCACCACACAGAGGATTTTATAACCCTAGAATCCGAAAAACAAGCAATTTCTGTTATAGGTTTCTCATTAACTAAAATGGAAGAAGGTGTTCTCACTCAACTTTCAAGGAGAATGTCTAGTTACTTTGATTCCTTTGGTTATTCCTATGTCATTCAAATGGCTGAAACTTCAATGAAGCTCTATTTGATTATTTCCGCACAAAATGTTGGTGAAGTTATTGACAAAGTATCCAATCTTCTAGAAAAAATACAAAAAATAGCTCCAGTAAGTCCATTTCTTGTTATTTCAAGAATTAATCATCACAATTTTGCAGAAGGTTTGCAGGAGAGTTACTTCTCACCTCTTAGAAAAACATCGGAATCAAGGATAATCAAGATAGGAGAAAAATACATGGTTTTTTCTTCAATCATATTTTCAGATGAAGAGCCAAATCACATATCACAGTATTTTCACGATTTACTGTCATTTAAACAAAGTAATCTAAATCTGAGTTCAAGGATATTGAAAGAAGGAAAAAACAGAGAAAATAAACACAAAAAGGGTATCCTATTAACGTATTGCACTACAACTTTTGATGATTGCATAGAATACTTACAACAACTGAAAATAATATCTCTTCAATATAAGGATAAAATGAACTTTTCAATAAGATTTCATTCTCTAAATGAAATTAAACGCAGTAAAATCCTCTTTCTGTTGGGATTAACCAACAAGTCCGATATACAAGCTTCTTGGAATACATATTTCAAAATTGAGAAATTTATCCCCAGCATAAAATCTAGACAAATTAAACAGAGCAAACCAATGAAATCGATTCGAAAAAGAGAAATCAGCCATCAAAATAAATATCGAATTAGATTATTTCCTCTTCTGAAGAGTGTTAAATTTCCAAGCTTTGTTAGAAGGAAAACTAAACCTGACCAAGAAATCAAAGAAAAGTCAATCATTGTATTAGCATCTGGCCAACAACAAACAATAAACGAAAAACCTGCTTCTCAAAATCCTGAAGAAGGAACTGAACAAAATCCCTTATTTCCTTATGGTCAGATCGTATCTGAAAAGGAAATTAAAAAGCTAATAAAGAATATACCTTCACCCCCCTAGATGTTAGATGTGTCTCTTCAAGTTGAGCTGTATTATGTAAAATAAATCAAAAAGAAACGTTGATAAGGTAACTTCTTCTCATCCAATAAGGAAGAGACAACATGCCAAATAGTGTAAAAACCTCGCAACGTACTAAAAAGAGAAGAAATCGAAAACATAGGTTTCAGATTTTATCTCAAGAGGATTATCAAGAACAAGTTGTTTCTTTACTCATAAAAGCAGACGAGATTATTTCAGAAGATATGGAAAAAGCTCAGCAATTTGCAAAACAAGCACGCAAAATCCAGATGAAAACGAGGATAAAGTTCCCTCCAGAATGGAAGAAAAGGTTCTGTAAACACTGTAAAGCATTCCTTTATCCAGGAATTAATTGCAGAGTTAGACTTTCATCTACCAACAGAGTTATTGCAATTAAATGTGATCACTGCAATAAGTATACAAGAGTACCATATTACAAGAGTAAGGAGGTTAAGAATGGACTATAATATTAACAAGATTCGTCATGAACCTCCAAAAATCAGGATAGGTAAGAATGGAATAACGGAGAATGTCATTCATGAAATAAAGAACGTCCTAAAAAAGGATAAGGCATTAAAAATAAAATGCTTACAAGTAGTTCCCTCAGAATCTATTAAAGCCATAGCAGAAAACATATCAAAGTTGACTGAGAGTAGAGTTGTAGAGATTCGAGGAAAAACAATAATTTTAGCTCTGTAAAGAAAAGGAGCAAAATAGAGAGTGAAACAGTTGGTAAACATCTTTGTTTGTATTGATTTTGATCGGGATTATGCAATACCCATCAAGAATTTACAACATGCCATTAGTTATCCACTTAGAAATCAATCAAAGGATATTCTTGATAGTCCTAAGCTATCCGCATCTCTTAAGGGAAGCCTTAACTGCTTTGAACCATTAATCAAATACCTAATTGATTTCAACGTCCCTTCAGTTTTTTATTTTGAAGCAAGAAGTTTGCAAATTCTAAACTCAAATAATCCAAATTATATATCTCTCTTGAAGAAGGATATTTTTGAACACGGAATACATGGTTTTGATCACGAAGACCTAACAGGGGAAGAAACGGGAATACTCTTAGATAGAGATAAAGAATTACAAATCATTAAAGATACTCAAACAGTGGTTGAATCTATTCTAGATACTAAGGTTTATGGTTTTAGGGCACCTTACATGAAGCACACTATGAATACTTTTGACATATTGAGCGAACTAAAAATTTGTTATGACAGTTCACTCTATGAAGAATCTGTGAAAGCAATAACACCACATGAAATATTCGATTCTATTTTGGAGTTTCCAGTAATAAAAACACCAAAAGATAGTGTAATGGGGGGAATGTACACATACTTGTGGCCTTTGTTTGAAGGTAAAAGAAACGCAGAAGATGTTATCAATAACTATCTTCAATTGGTTAATAATTCTCAAGAAGATGATTCATACATCTCAATTAATCTACACTCTTGGCACTTCTCATATAACATTTCTCAAGAAAGATATCTAACAAAATTAGAAATCGAAGAGAACGTTCAAATCTTTGACAATCTTATAAACAGACTACAGGAATCTGATAAAGTTATATTTTCAACCCCAAAAATATGGTTAGAAGAGAGGAATCTAATTTGAAATCTTTCCAATACTTTTTCTTATCTGTCTAACATCCTCGAAAGAAACTATCTCTTGTATTTCTTCTAACACTCTTTTTTCTGCAGTTACTTCATTGATGGGTGTCGAAACTAATTTTTCTTCTATTATATCGTGCAGTTGAGTTGAGAGAGATTCTCTAAAATATGTTTCATATACAAGAAAATTGAGTATAGAATGCAGTTCATTTGAGTATTTTTGGACACTCAGAGAATAAGGAATTGATTTTCTAATATCGATTAATTCAGTAACAATTCTACTAAAAAGTGCATTATTCTTGCATTTTCTTATTGGAAAATTCGCTATTTGGTTTGTTCGAAAATCATACAGATTGTATATCTTTTTATTCATAATCCTAGAATAATAGGTAATAATTTCGGAATTCAGAACAGATAATAGATAATACCACCCTATTTCTTGATTGAATTTATCTTGAATAACCAGAGTAATGACATCAGTTTCATTAATTGTAGGAGGAGATTCTGACCCCATAATCGTGAATTTATTCCTATCTGATTGATACGGGCAAATAATTTTAGGTATGTTTTGAATTAAATCTAAAGATCTATATGCAGCGTAATCGTAAAAACTCTTTAATCCATATTTCTTCTTTGTGTTTTCAAGCTTCTCCTTGAATTTAAGTAGATATTTGCTAATATTTGGATAATCTCCAATATCCTTGTCTTTGAGAAATATCCAAAATTCATTTCTCGTGGTCCAATGAAAGGGGGAAATATCACTGTTCTTGATAAGAAGTCTTAAGCAATCTCTTTCCTCTGAACTTAATGTTAGTGTTATGTTTTTTGCACCAACATAGACTAAATTAGATATTTGTTTCAATTTGAAAATTCTATTATTTCCAGTAGAACACCCCTTCCCAATCTTACAAATGCCTGTAAAATCTCCGTATTTTTTATCCTCTCCTAGATGATAATCCGCATATTTGGTGATTTTGGAAATAATAGGTGTTATCTCAAAAGCCCATTTTTTTTCTGAAAGATTCAATTGATGTATCTGTGTGTGCTTCAATCTATTCTTATCTATTGAGCACATAACATTATTATCCTGTGCAAAATAAACATCAAATGGGAAATTCTTTGATTTAGATTTACGAAGGAAAGCTATACAAGTATCTACTCCCAATTTACTTTCTGTTGATGAAAAAAGTGTCCTGTTACTTCTAAAATCAATGATTTCAAGTATTTCAGAATTTGATAGAAGATATTTTCTCAGTCTATTACTATCATTACCTTCAAGCCAATATCTAGGAGTGATGAAGGAAACCAATCCTTCAGAGTTACATAAATCTAAACCTCTTTCCCAGAAAACGTTTGAGATATCTCCATTAGGATTATAAGTTTCATACAATTCAGAATATACTTTTCTTCCATAGATATTCATCCGTTTTACGTTAATGTAGGGGGGGTTACCTACAACAACATCAAATCCTTTTCTTTTGGATATTTCTGGAAAAACATGATCCCAGTTTAGATGAACTTCATTTTTCAACCATCTATTTACTTCTTCTCTATTGCTGCTAGTAACACTATCAAGTATTTCATTGCGAAACTTTGAATAGCTAGAACTTCTTTCTGTAAAAGACGAACCCACTAAACTATTTCCTACTTTGAAATTAAATGATGGTAGAATAATCTCCTCTTTTTTCAGAATCTTAAGTGCTTTATGTGCAAACTTTACCTTTGCTAATTCAATTGAAATTGAAGATAAATCTGTTCCATATAGATTGTTTGAGATGATAGAATTTATGACATATCTTTCAACATTTTCCTTAGTAGAATCTTCTAAAACTGATTTAGCATGTTTATAGATACCAAAAAGGTAGTCAAAGCTATGTAAAAGAAAAATTCCCCATCCCATAGCAATATCACATACTGCGAAATTAGGTAGAACATTATTCAGTAATAGTAAAGAGATTTCAGAATCTTGCTTGTTTATTGCTTCATCCACACTCATAAATTGCTTTTTGGTTAATTTGTTTAGTTTATCAAGAAGAGAGGTTGATATAGCTTTCTCAACTATATATTGTGCTATAAAATTTGGAGTATAATAGCTACCTGTTCCCTTTTTTCCGCTTGATTCAAAAGATTTGTCTAATTCCTTATGTAGATTCTGTATATCCTTTTCAACTTGAGATAGAAAATACTTTTTTTCGGAATTCAAACAAATCAGTTCTACATATAATTAATCCTTTTTCTCTTTTTCGTATAGGTTTTTGTCTTAAGGTTATGTTTTTCTAAACCAAAACCCATGACAGGAGTGTTGTAGAACTCTATCTTAAAAAAACACTAGTGATGAAACCACAGAATCTCTTGCTTGTGAACTAATAAAAGTTGAACTAATTGCAAACACATCAAATTAACGATAGGTAAGAATTTTAGCTACTTTTGCAGAAGCGCGTTCCATATCTAAGAATAGCAAACCAAGTTTTGTATCAGCTGTTGCACTTACAGTTAAGACAGCATTTTCTCCTGCTTGCATTGAGATAATATATCCATGATCTCCTTCAACAAAAATCTTCTTTAGAAGACCTTTGTTAAGCTCTGTAGCTACTCTTTCACCTAAAGAAAGCATAGCAGCAGTCATTGCAGCAAACCTAGTTTCTTCCACTCTCTCTAGAACTAAAGAGACCAATGGGAGTCCTTCTAAGGACACTACTGCAACATCTACTATCCCTACAGATCGAAAGCGTAATTCATTGATGCATTCCAGAAGTTCTGCGTTGATGGATTCCATTCCATATTGAGGGCTATATATTGACAAAGTATTTCACCAATTTAATAATAAAACCGTATTCCCACATAAAAAGACAACAAAAATAATGGGAAACTAAATTTGAAACTTTTACTTTGCTTTGATTTTGTCTGATATACTAGTAGTAAAATCTGTAATTATTTTCTTTCTTTCATCGGAATCAACAGGGAATGGGAGTACCTCAACTGGTGTTGCTATCTTTAGTATCTCTTCTGTTGTAGTAACTTTGGTGATATTTATAGTTCGGTAATTATCAATTGCTCTAAAATATGCATCTGGTTCATATATGAAAAGAGATCCAGGTCCTACGATAACTACTGCATCTGATTCCCTAATACACCACGCGGGATGAGCAGAATTGTTGAAGCTTTCAACTACAGTGATTTCGGAGTTTTTCTTGATATGGTCAAACGAGGTTTTTGTAGCTTCAGCATAATATTGGTTGTTTAAAGAATAAAATTCCTGGTCGTTTTTGAAGTATTTTATCTCTTTTGCTTTTTCCAGAATTGGTTCCGTAAGAGCTTGATCATTCCAGAATTTTGGATTTTTATATATGGGTTCATTCACCAGAAAACAAGATTCTGTCTCAGTTTCAGATTTGTAAATTGTAAACCGTTGCATTAGAGAAACACTACTGGAATAACGAGAAAGGAGAGTATTAATGGAACCTTCTTTATAGAAATTATATGGTAATGCTTGAGTATTTAGTTTGTGAACAGGATTTGTAAGAATCGTTTTGATTTCAACAGATGAAGATTTCATTAATTCGACAATGTCCAAAGAAACTATGTTTTCATGTTTTTTGGCGTTCTTTTTTATTTCCTCATAGTGAAAGAATAAATTATTCCCACTTAAAGGCTTAAAAGGGGCTGTTTTCATAGAAAGATCTTTTTCAAACGAAGAGATTATTTCTTTTGCAAACGTAGTTTTTCCAGAATTATATTCGAATAGGCCTCCAATGAAAACTATGAATGTCATTGCAATTACCTACAACAATTGTATAAGCATTGTTGATATATGTTTCGAAAGCGTAAACATGAAAGATGAGCTAAAATAGCTAATACGAAGAAGATATCGTTGATATACAGAAGTGGAGGGAAGATTATGCTGTAATCTCGCTACTTTTATAGAAAACTATCAATCGTTCCTTGAAATATTCTCTCAGCTTCTCAATAACATCATCAATTTCTTCTTGTTTATCTTCATCTTTGCTTTTTTTCCATTCTTTGTAGTGCTTGTAAGCAACTGACTCTTTTACTACTTTTTCCCTATACAGCAATATTGTATCTCCCTTAAGTTTAATTGATTTATAGAATGGTTCATGTTCCATTTTCTCTTCCCGACAGATTTTAGTAATCACATCATAAACCATCAATATCACCATTTTCAGATATTTTATTCTGTTTTCTCTATCTTTTTCTTCTCTTTTCAAATATAAATCGCTATAATACCTAAAGAATATATACAATAGAATTCCTTGTAAAAAACTTAAGAAATAGAACACTAGAGTATCCTTGAGAAGTGAAAAAACATGACAAATTTGTTAGATGGTATTGATGAAATTTTATTAATGGGACCAGGACCGTCTTGTGTCCATCCGGAAGTATACAAAGCCCTCAATCGTTTCACTCTAGGGCATCTAGATCCACATTTCATTAAAATAATGGATCAAATTCAAGTATTGTTACAAAAAATATTGAATACTGACAATAAATTGACAATTCCAGTATCAGGAACAGGGTCTGCAGGAATGGAAACTTGTTTTGTTAACTTGATTGAACCAAAAGATAAAGTCTTAATTTTGATAAATGGAGTTTTTGGAAAGAGAATGTGCGAAGTTGCTACTCGTTTAGGTGCAGATGTAGAAGTCATGGAATTTGAATGGGGGACACCAATTGATCCTGGTCAAGTAAAAGAAAAACTAGCAAGGAATTCCTATAATCTTATTGCAATGGTCCATGCAGAAACATCCACTGGAGTAAAAAATCCAATAGAGGAAATATCACACATAATTAAAGAAACTGAAAGTTTATTCTTAGTGGATGCAGTTACAAGCCTTGGAGGGATTGAAATCAAAGTAGACGAATGGGGAATTGATGCAATTTATAGTGGAACCCAGAAGTGTTTATCAGTACCTCCTGGTTTAGCTCCTGTTAGTTTTTCAGAGAAGGCTCTGCTTAAGGTTAAAAATAGAAAGACCAAGGTTCCAAACTGGTATTTGGACATGAGTTTGGTTGGAGAATATTGGCAAAAAGATCACAAACGAGCATATCATCATACTGCACCCATAAACATGCTGTACGCATTATATCAATCACTCCTGCTCTTCTTTGAAGAAGGAGCAAAAAATGTTTTCCAACGACATGTGGAATGTCACAATAATTTAAGGGTAGGTTTGGAAGAATTGGGCTTGAAAATGTATGTTGAGGAAAAGTACCGTCTTCCAATGCTTAACGCAGTAGCTATTCCTGAAGGTATTGATGAAGCAGAAGTTAGGAAAAAACTTCGGTTTGAACACAATATCGAAATTGGTGGAGGGTTAGGGCCTTTAGCAGGAAAGATTTGGCGAATTGGGTTAATGGGACATACAGCTCAAGTAAAGAATGTTGAAAGGTTACTAACAGCATTGAGGAGTGTATTGTAGGTTAGAAATAAAAATTGGAGCGGAGACGGAGAATTGAACTCCGGTACTCGGTTTTGCAGACCGGTGCATAGGCCACTTTGCTATCTCCGCTTTTCTTATTTGAGCTACTTTTTCCTTCTTTACTTTAATAAAAAAGTTTTCTATCCTTTAGATGTTAATTTCTTTTAGCTTGAGCTTCTTTTCTTGTTTTTCAGATGCAATTATTCTACTGTTTTTGGTATTGCTGACTCTGTTTCATGTATTACTTTCCATTCCCCGTCTATTAACAAGTATATCTGTGTAATGGAAACTAGGAAGTCCATTCTTTCTCCTTCTTTTGGTATTTGACATCCTATCCCTGAAGTACTGTACAATACTACTGTTTCTGAAAGAACATTGAAAAATTCTGTTTCTCTAATCATTTTTTGCTCTATCATAGTTTCATATGCACCTTTCATAGCCATAGTAAACTCATCATAGTTAAGATTGAGAACTTGTCCAAAAATTAGACCAGTAAATCTGAAATCTGGATGGTTGTGATAGTGGGATAAAACAGTTTCTGAATCAAGTTTTTCTAATGCGCTAAAAATACTGTTTATGGATTTTTTTAGAGCTTCAATAATCTCATCACGATTAATGTCTGACATCACTGCTCTCTTTCTCATAAAATTATTTAAGAATTCTGCATATCAAAGCATTTTCAGTGAATTATTTTCTTGGATAAACTATATGTTTGAATTCAACTAATTCTCTAATCAGAGCAAAATTATCATCCTTCTTGGCAGATTTTTTCAATTTTGGATTCATATCTAACGCTTTTCGTAAAGACTGGATAGCTTTCTTTGATTCATTTTTGTTTGACAAAACAATCGCGTTCATGTACCAATATTCAGCATTTCTATCTTCTTTCGTAATTTGCTCAAGTAATTCTTCTATTTCTTCGTACTCTTTCTTATCTAGAGCTTCCTTTAATTTTAAAGATAAAATAAGATACCAATCCTTCTCTGAATCAAACTTAGAAATTATCTCTGAAACTTGTTTGTATTTTTGTTTATTAATGTAGAAAGTTCCAAGAGCAAATAGAACTTCAGGTGAGTTAGGGAAATTCTCTAAAGCTTCTAACAACACTTTCTCTGCGGCCTTGAGATTGTCGGTATTTATGTAACAAAAAGATAAGTTTATCCAATCCTTTGCTGAGCCTTCTCTCAGAGATAAGCCATCCAGATAAAGGTTTACAGCTAGATCATATTTCTTATCTTTCATATAGAGTCTTGCTAACCGAAAATACGATTTAGCAAAAGAACGGTCTATTTCTATACATTTTGCATAGTGTCTTTTGGCAGTTCTTATCTTTCCTGCCCTTTCATAATCTATACCTAAAGTATAAAGAATATCTGATTCTTCTTCCCCTTTCTTCAAACATTTTAAGTGAGTTTTAATTGCCTTTTCATACTCTTTATTCTGTCTATATGCAATTCCTAGAAGAAGTAAGGCCTTCTTTGTATCAGGATTTATTTCGAGATATTCTTCAAGATATTTTATAGTTGGTTCATACTTCTCTGCTTTCATTTCTAGAGCAGCAATTTGTAATAATTTTTCTGGATTTTCCTTATTTATCTTATAATGAAAATAAGCTGTTCTTGCTGCTAGATGTAGCTTCTTCTTGTTTTCCCATTTGATTGACATCTTTGTCAAAGGGCGACTAAAGAATCTACGCAGAGATATCATTAGATATCCAATTACAATTTCAAGTAAAAGTATATCGGCAAAGGAAACGAAAGAAATATTTGCTAATAATCTCAATTCTATCTATGCAAGATTATAAGGATGTTACATGGGATTGGATTGGACACCACCTACAAGTCAAAGTTCTATTCTCTTCAGCAGGTTTAGCTACTCAAATACTTGTAAATGATATTGAAAGGGATTCTAATTTTTTGATAGATGTTGGAGATGGAATTTTAAGAGACTTAGTTTCTTTATCCAGTAAATATTATGAGAACATAAATACAATCTTGATCACGCATGGACATTTTGATCATGTAGGAGGTTTGTTTTCACTTTTATCTTTCTTCAGGATGATAAATAGAAGCAAGAAACTTACATTAATTTCTCCTTCAAATGTTGTGGAATTAGAAGGTCTAGTTAGAACATTCTCTGATAGTTATGGAGATTCAATTCCATTTGAGCTTGAACTAATTGCAATTGAAGAGGGCTTGGATTTAGATAACATACTCATTTCCGCTTTTCCTGTTCAACATCGTGGATCCATAATAGGAGGAGGAAAACTTCCAGATATTCCTTCCGTAGGATATATTATCCAAAAGGGTACAGAAAGAATTCTCTACACAGGAGATACAGGATATTTCGAACAACTGAAGGAATATGCTAGAGACGTAGATTATGCACTAATTGAGGGGACACATAAGGATAAGGAAACACCATTTCATCTAACACATAGTCAAGCAGAGGAAATTGGTAAACAAGCTAAGAACTATCAAATCATTCATCAAATAATGTCTAGATAAACCTAACATTTATCATTAAAGCTCTTATTTCGTTGTTTCAACAGTGCAACCACATATTTTTATATAATTGAAGCACAATATTAAACAGATAACATGGCTGATAAGAAGCAATCTTCTAAGAGTAAGGAAGAAAAAATTGGCAAAGGTCCTATAATGTTTGAGGACAATATCAAAAAACACAAAGATAATCTAGATGATACTCAAACCTCAACTGAAGATACTCGACCTAAATCAACAAGTGCTTACATGATTAAGCTCGTTTTGATAGGTGATGCTGCTGTTGGTAAAACTTCTATTAGAAAGAGATACCTTGGTGAAGGTTTCCAGAAAGAACACTTAGCCACTCTTGGAGCAGATTTCGCTGCCACTACTAGAACTTTAGACGAATATCAGATAAAATACCAAATCTGGGATTTAGCAGGGCAGCCTATGTTTAAGAACGTTAGACCAAAATTCTTCAGAGGATGCTTTGGAGCTTTAGCAGTTTTAGATATTACTCGCAGAGATACTTTTCTTAATTTGGGTAGTTGGATTGAAGAGCTTTACCAATTCAGTGGAAAAGGAATTGTTCCAGTTATCATTCTTGCAAATAAAATGGATCTTGTTGATGAACAAAAAGTAACTATCGAAGAAGTTGAAGCTTTCGTAGAAGAATTGAATAAAAATACAAAAAAGCATTCTATTGAAAATTTCTTTCTTGAAACTTCAGCTAAAAACGGATTGAATATAGAAAAATCCTTTGAAATTCTTGGAGAATATATAATTGATAGATTTTCTACACCAGACGAGTAAAAGTTACATTCTTCTTTCTAATACACTTTTTATTGTCTTCATATAACTAGCAAAGTAATCTTTTTAAACGAGGTTTGTTCCCCAGAGACTGAAAAACACATAAGAGTTCTCTCTTTCAAAATCTACGAGGACGAGTGAAAATTATGCCAACAGCTTACGATGTTCCATCTGATTTACTTATAAATAAAATCACTGAAGAATTGAAAAAAGAAGCAGAAATCAAACCACCAGAATGGGCTACATATGCTAAAACTGGAATACATAAGGAAAGTTCTCCTGTTCAGGAAGACTGGTGGTATATTAGAGCTGCCTCCATTTTAAGAAAGATCTACCTTTATGGTCCCATAGGTGTATCGAGACTACGAATAGTTTATGGTGGTCGTCATAGAAGAGGAGTAAAGCCTGAGCATTTTGCAAAAGGCAGTGGAGCTGTAATTAGAAAAATACTTCAACAATTAGAGAAGGCAAATTATATCCAAAAGAAAAGCGGTCATGGTAGTAAAGGTCGTGTAATAGTAGGCCGTGTTTTATCTCCAAAAGGTCATTCTTTTGTAGATAAGCTATCTGCTGAAATAAAGAGAGAAATCCCTGCTTTAGAAAAATATTAAGATTATTAAGGAGAATTTACTTACAGTAATTGACACTTGAACAATCCAACTAATAAGGTGGGCTAATATGAGTAATGAAGACGAAATGGAAGCAATACGACAAAGGAGAATTGCACAATTACAAGAGCAACAAGCTGTTCAAGCACAAGATGAGCAACAAGCTGCTGTTGAAGCTCAAAAACAATCTATCCTTCGTCAAATTCTTACAGAGGAAGCTAGACAGCGTCTTACTAACGTCAAACTTGTATATCCTCAACTTGCTGAAGCAGTTGAATTGAGACTGATACAATTAGCTCAACAAGGACAAATTGGTGATAAACTCACCGATGAACAATTAAAAGAAATTCTTCGTAAAATTCAAGGTCAAAAACGAGAATCAAAAATCGACATAAGGCGATTATAATGGCAAGATATAAACAATTACCAAGAAAACTCAGGTATTCAAGAGAAATGAAAACAAATAGTCCTGTTCCAAGTTGGGCAGTTATCCGAACTAACAGACGTTTTCGAACCCATCCAAAACGAAGAAGATGGAGAAGTAGTAGAATTAAAAGATAAGGGGAAGAAAAATCATGTCTCAAGAATCTATTGAAAACATTTATACCATTCCGTTTTATCCTCAATTGAATAAAACAGCACCTTATAAGAGAACTCCAAGAGCCATTAAGCTCCTTAAGGAATATATCTATAAACACACAAAAGCTGATGATATTTTCATTGATGAGGAACTAAATGAATTCATGTGGAAAAGAGGAATTCAAAAACCTCCAAGAAAAATCAAAGTACGAGCAATTGTTGAAACTATTGAAGAAGAAATAATAGTTACAGTTGAATTAATACATGAAAAAGTAGATGCAGCTGCACGTCCTCAACTTGACGGCATTGCAATTCCTGGAGAATTAGAAGAGGAAGATGAGGAAGAAGAAGAGGAAGAAGACGGAGAAGAAACAGATATAGCTCCTGTAGAAACTTCTGAACCTGAAGAAACTTCCGAAGAGGAACAGTCTGAATAGAACTGATCCCATTTTTTCATTTTTTAAGGTGGATAACAATGGATATTGCAAAAACAAATATATTAGGAAATTCAGGATTGGGTGTTTTTGCATTATCTACTGAAAGTTTTTCTATTGTTCCTTTTAGTGTCAAAGAATCTACTCTCAAGATCATTGCTGATACTTTGAATGTAAAGGTAATTCAAACAACTATTGCAAATTCAGTTCTTGTTGGAACAATGGCTGTAGGTAATTCTAATGTTCTTTTTGTTCCAGAAAACATCAAAGAAAAAGAATACAATGTACTTGATGAAAACGTTTCTGATCAAGTTAAAATTGTTGAATTAAGTAGCAAATATACAGCTCTTGGGAATTTAATTGTACTAAATGATAAAGGAGCCATCGTAAGTGAAATGCTTGAAAAGCCTGCTCAAAAACAAATTCAAGATGAGTTAAATTTAGAAATAACTGTTGGAAATTTGCTTGGTTCTCCACTAGTTGGTAGTCTCGCAATGAGTACTAATAGAGGAGCACTTGTTCATCCGCTCCTTTCTGAAGAAGAAATCAAAGAAATAGCTACAATTTTACGAGTCAAAGCTGATGTTTGCACAATAAACAGGGGAATTCCCTATCCAAGAGTTGGAATACTTGCCAACACAAGGGGAGCAGTAATCGGTAGTGACAGTACAGGACCAGAAAGTATGAGAGTCTTCGAAGTTTTATTGACCCCTTAAAGAACTTTGGTTTCAAAAACTTGAAAAACCCTTTTACAATCGGGAAACAACTAATAATTGGTGAACACTAATGACCTCTGTTAAAACATACCATATTCGTGGTGAATATAAGAGACGAAAACAAAAGATTCCTTTTGGGAAATACGTTAGAGCACTAAATCAAAAAGATGCAATTGAACAAGTCTACGATATACTTGGAAGCAAGCATAAAGTAAAACGTAATATGATTTTTATCGATCCTAAAGATATTAAAGAAATTGCAAACCCTGATGAAATTACAGATCCAGTTATCAAAGCATTTGCAACTGAAGACGATTTAGCTATTCCAAAAAGGAAGTGAAGAAACTGTCAGAAAATCCTTCCCCCCAACAAGTTTCTCAAGAGGAGCTAAACAATCTACTAATGGCTGCTCAACAACTTGAACAGCAAGCAACTAGATATAATCAACAAATCGAGATCTTAAATGGGTATTTTAACGAAATTCACAGTGCTGAACAAACATTAAGAGACCTAGATAAAGCAGAAGAAAACAATAAGATTCTAGTTCCAATTGGTGCTGGAAATTTCATATATGCTACTGTTGAAAACGGTGAAAAGATTATTGTTACTATTGGAGCAGGTGTTCACAGCGAAAAATCACTTCAAGATGCAATTGAAAGTATAAAAAAGAAAAAAACAGATGTTGAAAATCAACTCACTCAAATAAAAGCTAGTTATAACGAAGTAATAGAACGATTGAGAGAGATTGACAGAGTAGTTAAGTCTGTTATGTGAGTGGAGAAGTGAGATTCTTTTGTTTGATCAACTTCGAAAAAGTGTATCAAAGGCTTTTAAGAAAATTACAATTACTGATTTTTCTGCAAAATCAATTTCTAGATTTAACAGCGAATTAAAGGATATTCTCATCAAGAATGAAGTTGCAGTTAAGACTACTGATGAAATCTGTAACAAACTTGCGCAGAAATTATCAACAATGGAACATGCAAGATTATCGAATACAAGATCTATCCTTCTAACCTCCTTAAGAGAAGTGTTAATGGAAATTCTAACACCATCTCAACCCATAGATCTCATCAAAGAAATAGAAGAAGCGAAAAAACAAAATTCACCTCTTATTATTGCATTTTTTGGAGTAAATGGTGTAGGAAAGACTCTTTCCATTGCAAAAATTGGCAAATATCTTATGGATCAAGGATATTCTAGCGTTTTTGCTGCAGGAGATACTTTCAGAGCTGGAAGCATTCAACAGTTGCAGAAACATGGTGAAAACCTAAAAATAAGAGTGATTGCTCAAAACTATGGCTCTGATGCTGCAGCAGTAGCATATGATGCAATTAATCATGCAATTTCTCAAGGAATTAATGCTGTACTTATAGATACAGCAGGAAGAATTGAAACCAATTCTAATCTGATGGCTGAATTGCAAAAAATATGCAAAGTAACAGAACCAGATCTGAAATTCTTTGTAGGTGATGCTCTTACAGGCAATTCCCTAATCTCACAAGCAACTCTTTTTAATCAAAAGATAGGAATCGATGCTTCTATTCTTAACAAAATTGATGCTGATGTAAAGGGTGGAGCAGCTGTTTCAGTTACACACATCAGTGAGAAACCAATTATTTTTCTTGGAATAGGACAAACCTACGGAGACCTTGAATTATTTTCTCCTGATAAAATTTTAAATAATATTCTACCTTCAAAATAGGTACATTTTTTCATCTTGTTTCTTAACATGTTTACATCAGGATTTTAGATTTAAAAAGAAAGAAAAAGAAAGAAAAGAATTAGTTTATTATTTTGGAGTTACGTCTTTTACAATACCAACAGCTACGGTTTGACCCATATCTCTGATTGCGAATCGACCTAATGGTGGGAATTCTGTATATTTCTCCACAATCATATCTCGAGTTGGAATCATTACTACTTCAGCTGTATCTCCATTCTTTAAGAAGTCAGGTTTGTCTTCTTTAACACCTTTTGTAACTTTAGACTTAATCTCAGCAAAACGTGTCGCAACTTGAGCTGTACCACAGTGAATTACTGGGGTATATCCTACTGCTATTGCAGAGGGATGTCTTATTACTTGCACTGTTGCTGTAAAGTCTTTTACAATGGTTGGAGGTTTGGCTGCATGACCTACGACATCTCCACGACGAACATCTTTCTTTGCTAGACCTTTACAACTAAAACCAATGTTGTCACCAGGAATAGCTTCAGGAATTGTTTCGTGGTGCATTTCAATGGACATTACGTTTGCTTTTTTACCAGTTGGTTGAAAGATAACATCGTCTTTTGGTTTAAGAACACCAGTTTCTACACGACCAACAGGAACAGTACCAATTCCAGTAATTGTATAAACATCCTGAAGAGGTAGTCTTAAGGGTTTATCAACTGGTTTAGGTGGTACTATGAAAGTATCTAATGCATCAAGAATGGTCGGACCAGAATACCATGCCATTGTGTCTGGTTTTTCATTAAGATTGTCTCCTTTGATACCGCTTGTTGGAACAAAAGTGACTTTATTCATATCAAAACCAAATAGCTTAAGATTTCTTGCCATTTCATCTTTAACTTCATTAAATCGTTCTTCCTTATAATCAGCAAGATCCATTTTGTTAACAGCTACAATTAGTTGGTCAACACCTAGAGTCTTTGCAAGTAAAGCATGTTCTCTGGTTTGTCCAGTTGCACTAATTCCAGCTTCGAATTCACCTGTACCTGCACTAATTACGAGAATTGCTGCATCTGCTTGAGAAGTACCTGTTATCATGTTCTTAACGAAATCACGATGTCCAGGTGCATCGATAATTGTAAAGTAGTATTTCTTTGTTTGGAATTTATAGAATGCAAGATCGATGGTTACCCCTCTTTCTCTTTCTTCTTTCAATTTATCTAAAGCCCAGGCAAATTTAAAGCTGCCTCGTCCTATTAGTTCAGCTTCTTTTTCGAATTTTTGGATATCTCTTTCTGAAATGCTTCCGCATACATAGAGAAGATGTCCAGTCATAGTAGATTTACCATGATCAACGTGACCAATGATTACCAAATTTAAATGAGGTTTCTCTTTTGAGCTCATTTCATATACACCTTTTTTTATTAGCAGTACTAACATTATTTAGTGGATGTACTATTAGTATTATCCCCCCGATGGATTTTTAAAAGCATTTTGGTTGCGTTGTTTTTGTCTATGGCTCTAATTCACTATCTTAAAACTACGAATTGAACTACTAACATAAACAAATTCATTAGTTAATACAATTGAGAGTTGATTATAGAAAAATGAAAAAGAGAAAAAATTAAGGTTGATTTTTCCAATCTTAATTTCATTCTAGTTCAGGATAATTATAGTTGACTTCAGCAGAAAGCTGCTCGATGTTTTCTGGATAAATTACTTCATATATCCTAACTAGTGGGTATTTTCTAGATTCAGACACGTCTAGAGCTAATCCATAGCTCCTGAAAACCTCTTTGAAGTATGTAAGCCCATCTGGACCTGTAAGATCGTATACTGGGTTATTTATTGCATCAGTTAACAATTGAGGTTGACTGCTTATAGGAGAACCTTCTGATTCTGGAAATGCAAAGCCTGTATCTTTGTCATAAGCTGATAATCTGTAGAGCACTGAGGAGTAAAATGGAGATCTGTATTCATATTGTGTTTCTGCATCATTTAATCCATAGAATGTTTCTTCAGTTATACCATACCTTGGAACTGCATCCTCAGCGATTCTAATACACCAAAGTGCTTTTCCTAAGTCTGAACCAAGACCTGGAATTCCAGCTTGAGAGTTGACTAGTACATATTTTATGTTATATTTATACATCAGTTTAACTGATTCTGTGAAATTCCACATTAGCATGGTTCCCACCATAGCTATTTGTGTTTTATTCGTAGTAGCATTGTCTACTAAAGACGTTGCATTACCGTAATTCGTAATCCAGTAACCATAATCCCACCAGCTCAATACAACGGAAGGACTATTAGCAACTATTCCTTGGCCTTGAGCATTATTTCTTAACCACAATAGAGCTTCTTGCCAATCTGAAGTAGGAACACCTATTTGTTGATAGAGTACTGGAGCCATCTCCGATTGCCCATATTGTTCAGCTAAATTTATGCTATGGAAAGTAAATGTAACAAGCAAACCAAATATTACTAGATAAGCTACTATAGCTTCATCTCGACCTATTGATTTCGTAATTCTTAGTTTTCTCTTAGTTAAAGCGATTTTACCATGAGCACTTAATGAATAAGTATAAAGTAATTTATCAATAGCAAGTGCGCTAAGTAATGAAGCAGCTGGAGATAGTAATAATACTAACCTTACCATAGATCCTGAGAAGTAAATTGTAGTTACTCCAAGTGTTAGAAGAATTATATTAACATCAGTTGGTTTTTTAATACAATAATACAATCCTAAGGGAATTAAGAACATCATTATATGGATGCTGTTGAAAAGCTCTGCCCAAGTCATAGGTTGATGTTCACTTACTGAAGAAATAATAGGAATCGCTGCCCGGTTTCCTGGCAGAATAACTGCCCAGAATTTTGCCGCAATATTCGAAAACAATCCTAGGGATAGAAATACTGTAATCAATGCTGTTATCAAAATAAGAACCGTAATAGCTCCTATTATTGTAATTTGTTTGAATGTTTTCTCGCCTAAACTTCTAGAAAGATTTTGCACAATTCCTACGAGTATCAGAAAACCAATCATTAAAACTGGTATCATGACCTCTATATTAGTAAATTTGTTAATCATAACTCTTGGCACAAGGAACCCAATACTTAGTGCCGTTGCAATCGTAATTGTATAAGCTTTGATAAGTTTCCAAGTAAGTTTTCTTGTTAAAACTAAGAAGAAAGCTGCTAAAGGTAATAAATCCAGAACATATCTGTATGCTCCCCAGCTTCCAATAAGCAGAGCTAAGCTTATACCTGCTAAAAATGATGAAACAGTTCCACCACGCTTAATTGCTCTTATGAAAAAATACAAAGTTAAGACTGTAAATAGAATCCCTACTGATTCATTATCAAAGAATCCAGCCGTGCTTCTTGAAACAAAAGCAGGTGAAAATGCCATGAAGAATGCCGTGAATATTCCAGTTCTATTACTGACTGACTCTTTTCCTAAGAAATAAGCTGCTAAAATTGTGAAAAATCCATAAAATACAGGACTAAAGTATGCTACTTGTGTAATAGTTACATCTATTGAGAATAAACCTAACAATCCTTTGATAATAACTGCACTTACAGGAACACCCCAATAGAGTTCTCTTCCTGGTTGGAATCCATAGGGATACCAAGAATTATCTTTGAACCAATGTATGAATGCTATAAAACCGTTTTCACTTATATATTCAGCACTTACTAATTGAACATATGGATCAAATGCTTTTATTAATGGATCATATCCTTTCATCAAAGAAAATAATCTTATCATAATACCTGCAGCAAGAATAATCAATAGACTTAATCTATTCAGAAGAGCTTCTCTGTTAATTTCATAATCCTCGAAATGATCAACAACTTTTCTCCAAAAGCGTCCTAGCATCCCGGTAATACCTGTATCGCCTGACATTGAATCTCACCTATAGCTTATTACGTAAGCACGGTAATCTCTTATTGAAGTTGAATAAAGAAAAGCGTTTAAAAATATTACTTAAGGAAAGTCTTTTTCAATTTGATTTCACGACAAAAAATTAGAAATTGTAGATATAGATTGAAGAAACATGAAAGTAGCATAAAATTAAGGGTGCATTTCACATTTGTAAACTACTCGTCTTGATTAATAGCATAGTAACATTAATTAACTTAATTTATGGTTAAAGTGATTTAGATAGTAATGAGACTAGAAAGAAAAATCGCATATGCACTGGCTAAAGAGTTAAAAGATATTACACAAGAAGCGAAATTAGAGGCTCTCGCTATTTTAACAGCAACAGGAGATAGAGTAGCTTTTTACGCAGGTGATAAGACTGCAAACTCAACAGAACTTTCTGCTATTGGTGCTGCACTTGTAGCAGCTGCAAGACTAGCACTAGAAAGATTGGCTTTCTCTCCAATCAACGATGTAATGGTTCGTGGAAAAAATGGTTTTCTAATTCTCAAATCGATTGGGGATTTTCATCTGGTTGGAGGAACAAGTGATATTGAAGAATTCAAGAATGCGATTGCTGTATTATCAAATCACGCACCCACAATAGCTGACATATTATCGTATGTTCAAATTGATGAGGAAGACGTTGTGCCGATGGAATAAGATAAAGTTAGATCTTTCCCATTAATTCATTTCTTGAAAGTTTATTTGTGTCCTTTGTATAGACTTCAAGTTAACAAAGTATGTTTGACCAGTTGTTGGATTTATATTCATGCTTTTTTGGTAACTGGTTTGATATTGAAAAGTTCCCGAATTTATTAGAGTTACGCCTTTGTATGTCTCATCTCCCGCAATGTGTGTATGACCAGTCTGAAATATATCTGGTATTCTTGAAATAAACAACCTGTCCTCTGATTCTGGGGCAATAGGTGTTCTTTTACCATATATTGGAACTATATGTCTATTTTCTAACATCCTCACCATTGCAGGAATAGAGGTTTCATGTGATATTGCAGGAATTGCAGCATTAATATCAAGTATTGAATTCCCATGATGCATCATTATTTCTACATTATGAGCTTTCAAATAACAAGGACTACCTAAAAGATGAACATTGTCAAGATCATACAAGTCAGGAGCAAAATTTCTTTGAATGGGGGTTTGTGGTTCTGCAGCTCTGGCAGCATCATGATTTCCAGGTATAATTACGATTTCTACATCATCTCTTATTTTTTCAAAGAAATTTGCAGCTGTTTTATACTGTAGATGGATGCTAGTTTGTTCTAAATCCTCTATTTGTCCTGGATAAATACCAACACCATCAACAACATCTCCCCCTACCAAAAGATACTTGATTTTCTTTCCAATCTCGTTATATCCATCACTTTCAAGCTTTCCATTTACAAACTTTATCACACGTGTAAACAAATCTTCAGCAAAATTCTTTGACCCCACATGAATATCTGAAATGAATAATGCATAAACATCATCATCTGCGAAATTTGATTTGTGATAAGGAATATCTGGCCAGAGAATGCCGTCTATACTTAGTACATCCTTCCACCAATTCCCTGTAAAACAAAGTATGGAGTCTTCAAGAATGAATTCCGATTTGGTTATCAAATCTTGCTTTGAAGAATGTATAATTCCTGTAATCATTCCTGTTTGGTCTTCCAAATCAAGGATGACAGTTCCTTTTCTTGTCTTGTGTATCTTAGTCACCATTGCTATTACTGAAATCTTATCTCTGTTGCGATTAGGAATTAAATCTTTTGTAGAGACTTTATTTGTTATGTCTCGTCGCTTTGCGAATAGTTGATAAATTGACTGGAATCGGCTTTCAAAATAATTACGAAAACTCTGTGATGATGCTTCAAATTTATTTACTTCTGGTGAAAATATTATTTCCAAATCTGATGAAACCTTTACTTTTCTCAGCTTTGTTTCTGTTTCAACATCAGGTTTCACTTTTTCTTCTAGAGTTTCTTTCTTTTCTTCAATCTGAAGTATTTCTTGTTCTGTTATTTCAACCTCTTCTTTCTTTGGTAGAGGTTGTTCAGCTATAGCATCTTCTTTTACTAAATATTCACCTAGAAGTTCATCAATATCTTCCACTGATAGGATTGCTTTATCTGTTTTGGAAATGAGTATTTTGTCAATAACACCATCTATATCAGGTAAATTATTGAGATATTCAAAAGCTTCAGGAGTAAGTTGGTAGCCTTCAGCATATAATTCTCTGATTTTCTTAGATGGAGTCATGAACAAACACTTTAGATTCTATCAAGACATAAATGTTTTGTAGAGTAAATAAATTGGCGACCCCGACGAGATTCGAACTCGCGACCCCCAACTTAGAAGGCTGGTGCTCTATCCTGCTGAGCTACGGGGTCAGATATTTCATCATTCTTTGAAGTTAATTATATCTTAAATTTTGTGTTGGTTGGTTTCCTTTGTAAATTTGATAATTTAAATTCTTTTACATCTTGGATAAATTATCGAGAAGAAGTATTAGATAAAAAATCATATATATATCCATCTTAAATTGCACTTGATTATAATGAGTCGAAGTTCTCGAAGACAAAAAACTAAGAGAGATACAAGTCCGATGCCTGCAACAGGTGCAGGTTTGATGAGATACTATGATGAAGATCTACCAGGAGTTAAGATTGGTCCTTGGTATGTTGTAGCTTTCTGCATTATTCTAATTGTTGCCGTAATTGTTGGTAATATTGTTTATGGTGTGTAAATCTATTATTTCAATAAATGGAGAGTGAACATCATTTTTGATTTGCAAGACTTAATGGCAAAATTATATTTGGATAAAGATCTCAAACGTGGTTTGGAGAAGACTGTTTTAAAACTTGTAGAGGAAGTTGGGGAACTTTCTGAAGCCGTTCTATTACAAAACAAGAATAAAATAACTGAAGAAATTGTTGATATTATAGCGTGGACATTGAGTATAGCAAACATCTTAGAAATTAATGTCGAAGAAGATTTTATGAAAAAATATCCAAATTCATACCCTAAATGTAAAAAAAACCCTTGCAGTTGTGATTCTATTTAACCATTAATTTAGTATTTTTGTCAGAAAGCCTTGGTGTAATATTCGCGTGTCATCTGTGCTAGTCCCAAAATTTTTGTTGCTTTTTTAATATGGAAACACAGAAAATGTACGAAATGAAGGAGATACTACTCTACACTACAGAAGATTGTCCATACTGTAATATTGCTGAGGACATACTAAAGAATGTTTTAGCAGAGTATGGAGGATTATTTGATTATAAAAGTATACAAATTAAAACAGAGAATAGATTCAATGTGTCTTCAATTCCAACAATATTTGTTGGAAAAACTAGAATCGAGGGATTGCCAGAACGAGAACAAATTCATTCAGCACTTTTTTCTTGAAATTAAACAGTAGATTATTCAATTACTTAGATTTAACGAGCTAAAATCAAATTGTTAACTAGAAAAATAAAACTCATGTTGTGCGATTTCCCTAACGAAATCTCCAACTAAACCTTCTAGATTTAAGATTTTTTGAAGATAATCATCCCACGAAAGAGAACCATATGCCTTAAGCCAAGCTTCATATCCTTTTTTTAGCTCCTTTTTTGCTTTAGAATGATTCTTGCAGTATTGTTCCTGCAAGTTTTCTATATCTTTTTTGCAAATGGGGCACTGTTTACTTGCTTTCATTTTTCTCACTTTCTTTCTTTGATGGACAATCGGGAGAAATGCACATAGATATCTTTCGTCTTCCTTTTTGCCATTCTATAATAGGTAAATTATCATGAACACAAACTTTCTTTGTAGGTCTTATGTTTCCAGTGTTGGGTACTGGATATGTTGCACTACAAACAATAGCCTTATCGAAATAAGAAGAACAAGCTACAAAGCGCTTCCCTGATTTCTTTGATCTAATTATTCTTAACTCTCCCTTTTTGCATTGTTGACATTGCCCTAGAACAAGAACATCTTTTTTCTCTGATAGTCGAAGATTCTTGTATAAAGCTAGACCTATTTCTGTTTCTTTTTGATTGAAAAAATCTAAAAGGACTTTCAGTTCTTTTTTAATAGAAAAAACTGTACTTTGAATATCTTTTTCTTTGTTCTGAACATCTTCCATTATTTGTTCTAGATTTCGTGTCATTTCAGATTTAACAAGAATAGGATACTGTTCTTCTAATACATCAACTACAGCTATACCTAGGGGAGTTGGAGTTATTTCTTTTCCTTGAACATATCCTCTGTCAAATAGTGTTTGGATTATTCCAGCTCTTGTAGCTTTAGTTCCTATTTGTTCATCCTCCATGTATTTGAGAAGTGATGACTCATTGAATCTATATGGAGGAGAAGTGAAATGCTCTTTTGAGTCAATATAATTGAACATAACATCACTACCTAATTCAACATCTGGAACAATGGATTCTGAAATTGAATAATATGGCTTGTAATATTTGATCCATCCCTCATCTATTATCTTACTCCCTCTTACCTCAAATTTATGTTTATTTACATCTATTTGTATAATTCTCTTAAGAAATTCTGCTCGCTTACCAAAGAGTGAAAGATAACGTTTTACAATTAGGTCATAAAGCTTCTTTTCATCAGTTGGAAGAGCTTCATTTGGTTCATTACCTGTTGGGTGTATTGCAGGATGAGCAGCATCTATTTTCTTTCCTTCTCTTGGTTTGTATTTCTTGGCATCAATTATTTCAGAAGCAAAAACACTGTAATTCTGTTGTTTACTTAATTTAGTAAGAATCGACTTATGCCCTAATGTCATTGGGAGTTTTTGACTATCTGTTCGAGGATATGAAATTAGAGCCTTCAAATAAAGCTTCTCTGCAGTTTCAAGTGTTTTAGTTGGAGAAAATTTAAAATGCCTATAACTATCTCTTTGAAGATTTCCTAGGTTGAACGGAGGAAAGGGATAGAGATAGCTTGGTTCTTCCGTTATGTCAGAGATATTACCAATTAAACTACTACAGTTCTTTACAACTTGAAATGCTTCCTTTTGAGTCTTTAATTTATCCTTTTCATACATAGCTTTGAAGTTTTTATTCTTTAGAACTACTTCACTTTCTATAGTCCAATATGGAGTTGGAACGAAATACTTTATACTATTGTCATGTTCTACTACTGAACCTAGAGTCGGGCCTTGAACACGTCCAATTGAGATTGTTTTAAAACGTCCTGAAACTCTTTTGAATGCTAAGCTTAATGCTCTAGAATAATTTATTCCATATAACCAATCTATATAGTGTCTTATTAGGCCTGAATTCAAAAAACCCATATCTAGAGATTTTTCTCTTTGGTCAAAAGCAGCAACAATGTCTCTTCTAGTTAGAGTAGAAAATTTCATTCTTTCTGCATTATTCTTTCCTATAAGATATTTCAAAATTAAATAGCCTATGACTTCGCCTTCTCTATCAAAATCTGTCATTAATATGACTTCATCTGATCCTTTTGCCAAAGATTTGAAAACATCAACAAAATTCTTTGTTCTTGCATTCTTATTCACAACATAACTAGGAACCCACTCATAATCAAGAACAGGATAATTCCATGTCTTTCCTATTGGGGTTAATGTGAATAAATGACCTACGGCAGGTGCAATCACAATTTTCTTTCCATCTCTCTTACACACATAAATAGGGACATTCTTCAAACGTTTATTTTCTGGTTTATTGTTTTCATCCAAAGCAAAAGCTATTCTTCTAGCTGCCTGTGGTTTTTCAGCAATGCCTAAAGTATATGGTGCTTCTATGGATGACAATAATATACACCTGTTATTGTTAAATCCCTCAGGTTTAACTTTGTTGAGGAAATGGAGCCAGGACGGGGATTTGAACCCCGGATCCTTATAGGAACTGGTTTTCAAGACCAGCGCCGTTGTCCGCTTGGCTATCCTGGCAATCAGCAAGCATCATGAAGGAAATTAAAGTAATTAAAAAATATATCTAATGAAGTTAATAAGCTCTAATCTTATACCTAGAGATATTGTTTTTCAACCTCCATGGGATATTGGAATAATCTTAATTTCCATATCTGAAATAACTGGAGAATAGAGTTTTCTTGTGGTTTTTAGTTCTATTTTATTTGATAATAAAAGATAACCAGGTCGTATATCTGATTCGCCTATTAAGAAACTAGCAACTTTCTCATTTTTAGACAACATCGAAATTAAACCATCCAATAGAATTGTTTCTGAATTAATTTCTCCTTTTATAATTTTTATATCAGATGGAATGGATGGATGAAGTATAACTGTAATAGTAAAAATCTTCAAAAAATCACCAGAAATGAAAATATAGGGTTTTTACCCTACTTCAATTTCAAACATGCCCAGTAAATCTTCTATATCTTGAGCAATTGCCTCATCTTCTTCGCTTAATTCTGCTCCTTCTTCTGGTTTAAGGAACTCTATTGCTCTTACAAAACCATTCTCACAAATCATTCTAGGAACATGAGAGCTTGAGAAGAAAATACCTTCTGGAGGTTCATCCAGTTCTTCAAATCCACCAGTATAGGTTTCTGTATATACTTTATTTCCAATTATTATTAGATCTCTATAGAATCCTTTGGGTGCTCCTAAATCTTTCAAAACTTTAAATGATTGTTCAAGCATTGTGTCACTTTTAACAACCGCTTGTTTTACAGGTTCAGCACTTGGTGTTTCTTTTGCTTGTAAAGCTTCTTCTGGTGTTTTAATTTCAATTGATTCAGACTCCAATGCTGATAGAATAGTTGGCATAGGCCTATTTCCTGGTGCACCCATCTTAGCTAAATGTGTTGGTAATTCTGATGCTGGTACCTGTGCAGGACGATCTTTTAGTCCTTCACTATCCTCTTCTTCCAAATCTGTAATAGGAGAAGGAGTAGATGGCGGTACGGTTTCTTGTTCAGCACCTTCTTCAAAAACATTAATTCTACTTTGTCTGTCAATTATCTGTTGGGCTCGATTTAGAACTGCATCTGGTACTATGTCAGTTTTATCAATTTTTTGTAACATTATCACAAATTCTGCAGTTTCATCATCTTGATCGCAAGATTGTGGTACATATGCAAAGCCATATTCCTTTTTCCTTATATCTGATAAAGCCCTACTTCCAATAAACTTCTTCCTTATTGGACAATTGGATCCCTTCCATAACCACATCTTTTTGTCTTCTTCATCTACAATAATGAGGACCTTTTCTGGACCTAATTGCAATTCATTCAATTCAACTAAAGTACCATCCTCATTTACTTCTAAATATCTCATTGCAGTTTCACACTCAAATTATCTACGAGGTAATATGTAAGTTCATTTAATAAAAGTTATCGAAAGCTACCACTGGGTTTTAACAAACATTTTCATATCAAAAAAACGTAAAATGTAAGCACAAATGAAAATGGTTTATTGACTACAAAATATTGCTTAAGAGCTCTTAGAGCCAAAAACTTTGTCAGCTAGGAATTTCAGAAAATCTATAAACGAATCTAACCATAAACTTACAGTATTTAGAATTGGTACTCCTTGTCTTTCAATAATAATTGCAAATAATATTGTCCCAAAGAAACCAATAGGTTTTCCTAGAACGTCATGAGCCCAAAACCACGCAGCATCGTATGTTCCACCATACGAAACATCAATAGTTATTGTCATAGCTATTACAAGAGCTATCCTGAGGAAGTTTCCTATTATCAATGCTAAAAGAGAATATATTGATGCTTTTATCTTCTTACTTGCTTCTGCAGGTGTAACAATGATCAAAGCCATCAGTAGTGCTCCAGCTTGCATACCAGTACAAGCTCTTACTATTGCAAATTGACGACTTGCAGTTAATGATTTTATTACGGGTGTATTCCCACCATGACCATCTAAGCTACTGAGAAGGTTTGAAATAACGATGAAGAGTGAGTTTCCATATTCTATCTCGTTGTATAAAGGTGCAACTTCTATTTCGAATTGATATAATTCTAGCATTCCGAAAACAGTCTCATTAGTGATTTTTTCTAGAAAGTAATAATCAGGAACTAGATAAAGTGCTAAAGTAAAAACAACAACAACTAAGAAGGACAATAACGAGTAAATGTGCTTCTTCCTACCCTCTAATTCAGTTAGATTTCTCATTTGAAGAAAAGGTTTTTGCTCTGACGCATTGTTCATTACTCTTCATCCACCGAACAGTACAGATAGTTAAAAACTATTCGTTTGGTAAAAACAATCTTCTTTAACTTCTTCTAATCTTTCTTATCTTCAGATTCGGGTTTAATAAAGTAATCAGAAAGTTTTACAGTGTCATCAAATTTGCTAGAAGTACTTTTCTCAGATTTACTCCTCTTTGATTTGATTGGGGGGCTTTCAGTGAACAATGAATCAACATTATGTTTTATTATCTCTAACCTATTTTTCAGATATTCAGAAAGGTCGTATTTTATGACTAATCTTTCAGCCATACTAAAATACTTTGTAACAGATTTTTCAAAAACAGTAAGATTAAGACTAGGTTCTTTGCAATTTGGACATGTTTCAGATAGAGGTATTCTTCTATATGTTCTATTACATTTTGTGCATCTAAACTTCTGTGAGCCAAATCTTCTTAGATTTCCAATAAGATCGGGAATAAAGTGATTGACAATAATTCTTGTTGCTACATCATTCACATCCACAGCTCGGATTATTTCAGCCACTTGAAGTTGAGCATTTACCTTATCCTCCATAGTTGTGAGATTTTTGTAAGCTGTAGAACTAGGACCATCAAATATGTGTGAAGTTTCATGAGAATAATGGAAGCCCTCATATGCTGTTTGATTATCTAATCTATTCTGAATCATGTCTATAAGAGGTAGAACTGTTTTTGGAGAAGCACCTTTTAAACTAGCTTCATAAAATGATAGAGGATATCGTAAACTTGTATCTACATTATGTGATTCATCGTCAACTTCATGTGGATTAAGATTTGCTACTAAAATCAATGGTGCATCCATTTTTCCTCCTCTTATCTCTGGAAGATAAAATTTAGAGAAGTTTAGAAAAGCGTCAAGAGCTAAAAGGATACTATCCTCATCACCATCGGCGTTTCTTCTTTTCGCAGCATGCCAGTATGGATGTGCAAAATTCACCTTAGCTTTAGTAAAACCAACTATTCTTCCCACAATCCCAGCTGATGTATGAGGTGCTAGTCCAATAATTATTCTACCTATCAAATCTGTTCGATTTGTTGCTTTATAAAATCTAGGAAGGCCATAAACCTTCTCAAGTAAATCATCTATGTAATTCGCAACTCTTAGAAGATGCTTTCCACCATCATCATTTATTATTACGTCTTGGATTTTTAATTCCACGATTTGATCCACTCTTTCTAGGGACTTACCATTAACATCTACTGAATATCCAAGTTCATGTAATTTTTGTACCTTTACTCCTACTTCTTTAGGTTTAAAATGTGTCAAAATAGCATCAGTAGAATCGAATCTTACTGTTCCGTCTCGATAAACATAGATATCATGTTTAGCTCTAAGAATTCCCTTTTCTATTAATTCAGGCATTTTATCTTTATTCATGAGTTTCTTAACAGCCTTAACATTCTTGGGCAATGGGCCACCAAGTTTTTTTTTCGCTTCGTTTACACGATCACTTATTGGAAAAGCTGTTCGAGTGAAGCTAACTGCATCCCTACCACATTTTGGACATTTTTCATCATGTAAATTAATATTGCATAAATCACATCTCTTAACAAAAATTGTTTCTACTTTGCATTTTGAGCATATTGATTTATCAATTAACTCACTACATTGGGGGCAAATTCGTTGTGTAAGATCAATTGAAATTATCTTATTTTCTGCAGCTTTATAGAGATCACGTAATCTACCTCCTTTATCTTCAATAGGAAATAGAAGTTGCACAGGTGGTCTCATTCGTCTGTCTTTAGCTTTTTCCGGACGACCCATTCTAGCCCCTGTATATACAGAGCATTTTTCTCTTATCTCGAGTTTACTTACACTATTAATCGCAACTAGTATTCTATCTTTAGAATTTGTAAGTTTTACTAGTTTTCCGTCATGTATTCCTAAAGAAGCCAATAAAGGTGTGCTATGTAAACCAAACTCAATCTTATCCTTTACAACTTTGTGAGGTATGAATATCTTCTCTAGAATTTCTTTAACTGTTTCATGATAAGTTATTATTAGCTCTTGGTCGTCCTTGGAAACATCATTTCCAATATGATTACGTAGTTGATTATATTCATCTAAAGTTACGTTTGACCAATGGTAAGTATATTCAGGATGAAGAGGAATAGCAAACACCTTAGAAATAGCAAAAGCTTCTTCAGGAGAAGGGATTTTTGAAAAAGGATCCTTTATGAAACTTCGAACCTTATTTGCTAGACTTTGTGATAGAATTTCTTTATCTTTTGATGAAACGTCTTTGAAATTTGATTCTAATTCCTGAACCCACCACTCTTCGCAATAACCAGAAGGCACTAAATCATAGCTATTCTGATTAAATTCTCCAACACCATATAGCATATCGCCCAAAAATAGTACTTCATCAATTTGATTTTTAAGATCGTTAGCTTCTTTATAGCTATTAACCTTGATAACATCACCATTTTTTAGTTTAACAATTGGAGGATGAATAGAATCTACAGGCATAACTATTGCACCTTTACCCGGTCTTTCAGTCCTTACATGGGTTCCACACGCAAGAAAATCATCTGTTAACCCCATTAAAGCTGGGTGAATTCCCATTCCCGCAAGTCCTGTAGTTCTAGACCGACCATATCTGATTCTGAATCCACCAATTTTTGAGGGATGTGCAAAAACAGGACGACCTGCTATTACATCCTTAATGTATCCCTCGTCTGAATGAATTTCTAGTTCTTCTTCAATTTCATCTTCTAAATCTTCTTTAATATCATATACATCTGGAATGTCTTCATCTATATAGGAACCAATTCCCTCGTGGATATTTATTAACTCTTGAAACCATTCCCATCCTTCCAATTTACTTTCCACTAATCTTCTTTGAAGTTTTTTTGCTCTGCCAACTAATCCATCGTTGAAAACCAAGCAAGCTCCACCGCGCAATCTATTTGTTTCTATTCTTCTCAAATCTCTATTACCAGAAACCTCTACCTTATCGGTTGGTTCTCCTGTAATTTCAATTGGCAGATTTTGGGCTGCAAACCTTTGTTCTTCCTTTGTTGTAGGAAGTTGTAGATGACTTACTCTATTGTATAATTCAAGTTCCTCAACATATCTTTCAACTTCTCTTTGATTAGGTTTGTATTTTGATATTCCTAGAGATTTTCTAACAGAGTCAGCTAGCAAAATGCTCATACCTGCTGCAGTTCCTCCTGCTGAACGAATTGGACCTGCATAGTACACAGCTAAATAATCTGTTCCATCATCATTTTGTTTAATCTTAACCTTAGCTATTCCCTCTATTGGAGCAGCTGTTATACTCTCAGTAATGACTGCTAAAGAACTTCTAATTGCTAGCTCTGCCAATTCTTCTATTGTTCCTTGAATTAGTTTTCCTTGGCTTATGTCCTCAGCAATTTTAAAAGCTACTTGTTCTCTAGACATGTTTTTCTTTTCATAATCACGTATCTTTTTTCCGACCCCCTTGGGACCAATAAGTCCTTCAACTCTATCTGCAATATCTTTAGCAATAGGAATTTCTACTTCAGGAACAGGGTCTAAACCTTTTTTCCTTGCTTTTGATGCGAGAGAATAAATCTTCTTAAGTTGGTCATTTAAGTCTTTAAAATATGCTTGAATACTGACAGATAGATTGTTATTCTCGCTTATCTTTCTCACCACTTCTAGTATGATTATGATCTTTTGTTAATAAAGTAAAGTAATGCTAGGAAGGTTTCGGAGATATCTTAATTTATAGTTGTTTAAACATTTCCCTTTTTGTAAACTTTAGTGATAAAGCTTTATTAATATGAGCAGTTTGTTATGATGTGATTAACGTAATTATTGCAACTAAGAATTTTAGGTTTTTGTATAAACTTAATGAAATTCTAGACACTATAGACGAGATTAAAACAGAACACATCTTACCTGATGAAACCATTCCAGATAGTACAGATGTTGTAGTCACAACTGAACCAGAAAAGAGATTACTTGAATGGGATAAGAAATTCATACCAAAAGCATTTAATCGTTATTACTTATTCTCAAACATCCTTCAACTAGCTTCAGGTATAGACAATTTCGAAGAAGTAATCATAGGAATAGATCCTGGAAAAACTATAGGATATGCAGTAGTTGCGGATAAAAATACAGTCATAAATGTACAGGAAATCTACACTGCAGTTGATACTGTTAAAGAAGTGATTTCAACTTTTTTTAACATTGAAACTGATAATTTAGTAATAAAAATTGGAGCTGGAGGAGGAGTAATCAAGAATGAGATCGTTCATAGGTTGAATGAAATTTTTTATGAAAAGGTCCCAATTCATATAGTTAAAGAAGATTTTACATCTAAAACAAGATTAAGCTCTTCAGAGAAAAAACTTAGCAAGAACATTACATCAGCTATTCTGATAGCATCAAGAGAGACCTATGTTTGAGAAAATATCAAATTTGCATTACCCAAATATCTAAAAGTATTTAAAACTTCGTAGTATAAAACTATCGTTCGATGTTTATAAGAAAATTGTCAAGAGGATAGAGAATCGATGGAAGGCGTTGTAATGCAAGATAAGACAATTGATGAAATGATTGATGAAATCCAAGAGCAATATAACATTGTTGGGAGAACTAGTGAACTCCGTAAATGTTTAGCTGCTAAACTAGCAAACCGTCATATTTTGCTAGAGGGAGATGTTGGTGTGGGAAAAACAACCCTCGCACATGCAATGGCATCTTATTTTACACAAAATCTGGAAAGAGTTGATGGTGATGAAAGATATAGTTCAGCTAAACTTGTTGGTCATTTTGATCCTCCAATGGTAATTGAACAGGGTTATTCATGGGATTCTTTTGTTACAGGTCCATTGACAAAAGCTATGAAACAAGGAGCTATCCTTTTTCTTAATGAATTAAACAGGATGCCTGAAGGCACTCAAAATGTTCTCCTTGCAGCTATGGACGAAGGTATTATTATTATTCCAAAACTGGGTGATGTTAAAGCAAAAGAAGGCTTTTTCATTATTAGTGCGATGAATCCTGCAGAACTTGTTGCAACAACACCTTTGAGTGAAGCTCTGAGAGATAGGTTTGTTTGGATAAGACTGCAATACCAACCTGAGGAAGAGGAGGTAAACATTGTTAGAGTTAGAACAGGTATCAAAGACGAGAAAATCATAAAGATAGCTGTAAAAATTGTTAGACAAACAAGGGATTGGCCTGATTTAAGAAGGGGAGCTTCAATCAGAGGTGCAATTGACTTAGCTTCAATTATTCGTTTCCTTGAATCTAATGATATTGAATCTTGGATTGATGGTTCCATTATGGCACTAGCAACCAAAATAGAATTGGAAGATGGAGTAGAAAACCAAATAGAAGATGTCGTGAAAGACATCGTTCAAAGTACCTTCAAAGATTTGGATTTTTTCTAGAAGAGGGAGGAGATTTGTATAAGGATGACGTACAGCGTCCTTTTGTCTTTAGAGGTAAGATGGATAAAAACAGATTACTAGAGGCTGAAATTGTTTCTGGAAAGAGAAACCCTTCAGTTTATTCGAGTCTTGCAGAGGGAATGAGTTACTATGAAATCAAAAAGCAAACAGAATTGGCAATTGATGTAGACAACATGCCAGCTATTCAAGGTTTAGCAGTTTCAAACAAGTTTGCTGTTGCTGAAGCACTTAATTCTAAGAACGGATATACTATGGTTGCTAGACGTGCAGCTAAAGGTGATAATAGCGCTCCTGAATTATTCTTCATGTTAAGATCCGCACTGGATGAAAGAACTAGACCAGTTTTTCGCAGGTTAGCTAGACAAGTAATTATGAACACTGCTTTTGGAATTACTAGTCAAGGAATCAGAGGAGAGGTGTTTGAACAAACTGAATATGAAGTTGGGCTTGATGAATTTGATATTGATGAAACACTTGAACGTTTTCTACAAAATAGAAGTCGAATACTCAATACCGAAGATATTGTTAGTTTGGAAAGAAAAGAGCGAATGAAGACAGCTGTTCTAATGTTTGACACTTCAGGATCATTATATGGAGAACGATTTACAACCGCAGCTTTAACTGTGGCTGTTATGGCTCATAATCTTTCTAGAGATAACTTCAGTGTTGTTCTTTTCAACACTCAAGCATATACAATTAAACGTATGAAAGAAAGAGTAAAATCTGATGAACTCATTAACAGAATTCTAGAAAGTGAAAGCGCAGGTTATACCAACATAGCTGAGGGAATGAGATTTGGTGGACTGGAACTTGATAAAATCAAAAAGAGAAATAAATTTGGTGTTCTTGTAACAGATGGTGCATTCAATAGGGGTGGTGATCCACGTCCATTGTTGAAATACTTCCCACGATTGCATGTAATTTCACTTCCAAGTAAACATGATTGGGGAAGAAGAGTCTGCAAAGATCTAGCCAGACTTGGTGGAGGGAAATATGCAGAAGTTTCAAGTCATCATCAAATACCAAGAATTTTGATGAAGCTACTTAGAGAAGTATAGGTGGGTGGAAGCAATCCAACCTAATAAAAAGAAAAAGAAGAAAAACATCCCCTATCTTGGACCAAATCTTTTGTACTATTGTGATGATTGTTCCTTACCTCTTATCAGTTCTAACAATTGTCCGATATGTGAGAAAAGATTAAATTTAGTAGCTCTTACACCTCCTTATGATGTTAGACCGGGAACGTCATATGAGATAGCTGAAATCATTGATTTAGTCAAAACCACATTTGGTAATAATACATATATAATACATAAAGAAGACATTTTACTGCTCAATCATATTGGGTCTGAAGATCACATGGATGAGATTATTCTTTATGGAAAGAGCATTGGAACAAGAAGGTACGATATCACATCCAACGACTGGATACTCAAACTCAATGGTCACGGATTATCTTTGTTGAACGGTAAAGAAATAAGGAAATGGGTCATGATTGATGATGGAGCTATAGACCACATCATCAAAGGTGCTAGTGTTTTAATTCCAGGGATTGTTGATGCCGATGAAAGCATCAAAGTAGGTGACTATATTGCTATTATTGATAAGAATCATAAGATAATCGCAGGTGGAATAGCAAGAATAGATGACTCAGAAAGGAGAGAAAAGAAGAAAGGAATTTATGCAAAAACCTACCAAACTGCTGATGAGTATGTTGAGGAGCAACATACGAAACGATCATGGAAAGATATAGTAGAGTGGAATTCAAAAGAATTAACTCGTCTAGAGAAAAAAGCTACATCTTTCATACACAAAATCATAGAAGATCTAGAACTACCCGTTATGGTTTCTTATAGTGGGGGTAAGGATAGTTTGGTAACTTTGTCTCTAGTCATGCAAGCTTTACCTGATATGAATTTTGATGTTTTATTTGTTGATACAGGTATAGAGTTTCCTGAAACAGTAAACTATGTGGAGGAAAGCAGTAAGAAATTAGGATTTAATGATAAACTAATTGTAGAAAGAGTATCATCTAAAGTTTTCTGGGATGCTTTTGAAAAATTTGGACCACCTGGAAGAGATTTTCGTCATTGTTGTAAGTTTGCTAAGCTAGCACCTATCCAAAGAGCCATAGATAAATTGTATGATGGAGGACAATGTATTAGTTTTGTAGGTCAAAGAAGATATGAATCTTTCAAACGAGCTATTTCAGATATTTGGCAAAATCAATATGTTCCAAACCAGATCAATGTTTCCCCCATTCAAAATTGGAATGCTCTTATGATTTGGATGTATATTCTTTGGAAAGAATTACCGTACAATCCTCTTTATGAAAAGGGATATGAAAGAATAGGGTGCTGGGTTTGCCCTTCTTCTGATATGGCACAATTTAAGATTCTGGAAAACAATCACCCCAAGCTTTACTCAAAGCTCTACACAGCAGTTGAAGAGTGGAGAAAGAAAAAAAATCTACCAGAGGGCTTTTGGAAACACGGATTATGGAGATTTAAACAAATTCCAAAGAAAATCTCTAATGTTCTTTCTTTAGATCTTAAAGATTTTAAGTCTTCATCTGAAAGTAATGAGTTATCATTTCTTGAAATAGAGGCTAGCGACTGTATTACAAATCCAGTTACAGTTATCGGTAGTTTTTCGAATGGAATACATCTAGACACAGTTTCTAGTGCACTATTAATGGTAGGAAAAGTGAAACTCAATCATAAATTAAACTTCATCCGAGTAACCAGCAAGAGATTTTCAATCATCCTTTATCATGATGGTTCATTCAAAATTAGTTTCAAAAAACAGGATAATCTCACAAAAAATATTGTCCATAATGTAATTGATAATTTCATACATACTATTCTACGAGCTACAGAATGTATAAATTGTAAACTATGTGTTGGAAAATGTAAACTAAAAGCAATATCAATAGACAATAATGTCATCTTTGTCGATAAAACAAAATGTACTAAGTGTAATTTATGCGCAGAAGCATGTCCAATTGTCACAATTGTTCATAAGAAGGTAAAAGGAACCATAAAGCAAACACTTAGTGAAAAAGATTTACCTCATATCTTTACATAAAAATCCTTAACTGTTATCATAACATTTTTTTATAAATAGATTGAGCTTGCTTTGATAATTATGCCAGCAAACCCTAATCGTGAGTTCCTACTAGAACTTAGTGGCCTTGTTAACAAAAGAGTAAAAATCTCTCTAAATAATGAGAAAATATATACTGGAGTAATGCGTGGAGTACAGGATAATTCTCTTAATGTGGTTTTAGCAGATGCAAATTGTGGTGATGAAAGCTACTTTAGAGTTTTCATTACTGGTTCTAACATTGTTGAAATAACTTTAGCTGAAGAACCATTCGACTTGTCTGGATTAGCAAGCGAACTTTCTCAAATGTTTCAACCACAAAATGTTAAGATTATTGAAGAAGCAGCTATCATTCAAGTTTTTGACAGATTTACTGTTAGTGAAGATGGTGTGAAAGGATCTGGACCAATTTCAGAGAGAATCCAAAAAATCTACGATAAATACAAAGCCGAAAAAGAATAAAGCGAGGTTTACAATCGCTCTTTTTTTCTTTTTTAGAGGACGGAAGGAATGACATATGGATGAAATAATCGCCTCAGATTTGCATGGAAGACTTGGTAAAATCAATTTACCTAAAGGAGAGGTAATTACTCCTACTCTTCTGCCAGTCATAGATCCTAGAAACAATCTTATCACTCCACGGGAGATGAAAGACAAGTTTGATTTCAATTTTGTAATAACTAGTGCTTATCTTTACTATAAACGATATGGAATGCCAGATAATACTATCTCTATCCATGAAACATTGAAGTTTGATGGCAATATTATGATGGACAGTGGCGCTTATCAAGTCCTAGTTTATGGAGATGTAGATATAGATCCTGTACAATCTCTCCAAATTCAATCTAACTTGAAAGCTGATGTTGGCGTCATTCTGGATGTTCCCACCCCACCAATAGATACTTACACGCAAGCAAAGGAGAAGGTTGAAGAAACTGTAAGAAGAATTGGAGTATCTTTACCTCACATTGAAACACATCCTGAAACTATCTGGACTCTTCCCATACAAGGGGGAAAAAACATCAAACTAATTGAATACTATCTAGATGAAGTGAAACAAAAAGAATATCTACCCCATTTCAAATTTCATGCTCTTGGTAGTGTTGCACCTGTTATGTCACAATATGACTTTTTATCATTATTTTCTATGATTAAGACTTCCAGAGAACTGCTACCGCATAATATTCCTTTTCATTTGTTTGGTGCTGGTCATCCAATGATCTTCCCGTTTGTTGTTGCACTTGGTAGTGATACATTTGACAGTGCAGCCTATATCTTATACGCAAAAGAGAATCGGTACATGACTAGTGATGGAACATATCATCTACAAGATTTATTTGAGCTCCCTTGTTCTTGTGAGGTTTGTTCCAATTGGACACCAAAAGAAATTCTAGAAGCAGATGAAGACTCCAGAATCAGAAATATAGCGCTTCATAACCTCTATGTTTCTCATGCTGAACTGAAAAAAATTAGGGTTAGTATTAAGGATGGAAATTTATGGGAGTTATTAATTAATAGATCTAGGGCTCATCCTTCTCTATATAAAGCATTTAAACTTCTTACAAATGGTTCGTTTACTGAATTTCTTGAATACGGTACTCCAATTACTAAACAAACAGGACTCAAAGTTTCTGGAGAAGATTCTTTTCACCGACCTGAGTATTCTAGAGGTAGAAAAAGGATTTATGACAGATATATTCCTAACAATTCTAAATTAGTCATTCTCATTTCCTCCGGAAGAAATAATCCTGTTGAAATACTAAACCTTAGAAGTGAATTACATGAATCTATAAAGACAAGAACAGATAAGATGGATTTTGCTTTTCTTATACCCTTCTTTGGTATTTTACCCTTAGAATTAATTGAAACCTTTCCATTTAGTCAATATGTTTTTTCAGCTGTTATTTCTGAAGGTTTGCTTAGTAATCTAGAATCTGAAATTAGAAACTTTCTAGAAAAATTCCAATATCAAGAGATAGTATTATGTCCTTTAGATACTTGGGAAAACTCTACAATGCTAAGTAATAACATTAGAAAGGTACTGAATAGCAAAGAGATTCCTTTCGAAGAAAAGAACTTTCGAGAGTTGTAATCGAGTTTTTATAGTATATTATAGATATTCTTATGATGCATAATGCTAGTGATCAAAAGAATATAGATCCTCCTAAACCTGGGAAGACTATTACTTTCTTAGAAGGTGAAATTCTTTCAGTTAAAATAAGTCAATGGGGCACAAATGGTAAATTGAGCACCAAATTTGGTATATTTAATTACAGACTTAAAGATTCTAGTTCTTTTTCTAATAATATACTTGTAGGATTAAAACTAACAATAAATAACGGATATTGTTTTGAGAGCAAGCAAGGTGAATTAGTGGTTTCAGATGGAAAATTTGGTAATATTAAAACAGAAATTGATATGAATCTACTTCAAAGTTACACAAAACAGAACATTATAATTACAGGAAAAATCACTAGTATAGAACAACGAGATGAAACAACTGTACTTATTTTTGAATTATTTTTACCGTCTCACACTAATCAGGAAATTAAAATTAAATCGAATTCTAGTAACTTTGAATTCAATTCAAAGAAATTTCATGAAATGTTTTTTGGAAAAATTGTAAAGCTTCAAGGATCTGGAACATACCAAGCATTTGAAGTAAATAATATTGAAAGTCTACCCAAGAATCATTTTCTCAACATGATTACTGAAATTGAGAAAGACAATCTAGAAGCATTTACAGCATTTAATCACATTATCACTAACCAAATACAACACATCGAGAACATTCATAATTCTTTCAAAAATACTTTCATAAATATGGGAAAGAAGATTTCCAAATCGCTACTTACTGAATTAAAAGAAGTTTTACTTGATAAAATTCTAAATGGAAGTGTTAAATCTCCTTACAACATCCTTATTCCTCATTCAGATATAAATGAGTATTTTGATACAATGTTAACGTTTCTTCGAAATATAATCAGTAGTGAAGAAACATCAAGTAACCCAGAAGAGTTGGTCACAATTCTAAAATATCATTATCCTGTATATTCGCGTCAAAATGTAGTGAAAAATGAAGAATGATTTGAAAATAGCAAATAAGGAATTATTTTCTTTCAATGGCTATTTCAATATGAACATCTTCTGGAACATGGATTCTCATTAGTAATCTCATACTTTTTTCTTCTGCATCCATGTCAATAATTCTTTTGTGAAGTTTCATCTCTAGATGATCAAAAGTAGCGGTACCATTACCACATGGAGACTTTCTAACAGGTAATACAATTCTCTTAGAAGGCAAAGGAATTGGTCCTCTAATACGTACTCCTGTTCTCTCTGCAATCTTTGCTATCTGATTACAGATTTTTTGTAATGATTGAGGGTCATTGCTGATTAATTTGATTCTAGCTCGTTGAGCCATCGTTTCACCTTTTGTTAAAAAGTTTAGTTGGTTTTAAGAAGATTTCGTTTTTAGTAAGAAATTAAAAAGGGAAAATTACTAGAGGATTTACACGTGACGAATCCATCTAAGTACTGTGTTGAAGTCTATCTTCTAAACGTTGAATCCTTTCCTCTAAGGTTTCAATCCTTCTAACAATTTGAATCAATGTCTCTTCAACTGCAGACATTTCTGAACTTACAGCTTTAGTAGAAACAGTTGCAGCTGTAGCAGCTACTTCTTTTAACAAAATTTGTGCTTCAGCTGTAATTTCCTTTGTTATTTGATCGATAATAAAATCATTCAAGTATAAATTTACTTCAGCCACAACAGCTTTGATATTCTCAAGAATACTTAATTCAGAGAGTTCCTTAACTATTGCATCTGCTTCAACAATTCCATCTAGTTTTATCTGGATGTACCACTGACCTTTAACATTTGCTAAAGCGATAGTATATCGTGTTCCAGGAATTTTAGTTTCATACATATATTTAACCCCGTTATTGTGGAATTTAGTTAATCGTTGTATAAATAATATATTTTAAATTTAAAACCTTAACGGAAGTTGAATTTTAATTACTTAAGATAAATCTTTAAACCTACAAATGTACAACAAACTCGAGTATGAGTTCATATATCGATAAAGTGTCTTCTTCAATGGAAAACAAGCATAATATACGCAATGTCAGCGTTGTTAGTCATGTAGACCATGGAAAAACCACTCTTTCAGATCATTTACTACAAGCAGGTGGCTTAATTTCGAAGACAATGGCTGGCAGTGCTAGAGCTCTAGATTACTTAGAAGAAGAGCAAAAACGTGGCATTACTATAAAGACAGCAAATATCTCATTTATTTTTGAGCAAGAAAAAGAACCTTATTTGATAAATCTAGTTGATACTCCTGGGCATGTTGATTTTTCAGGCATGGTTTCACAAGCTTTGAGATTGGTTGACGGAGTAATTATTGTTGTAGATGCTGTTGAACAAATAATGGCTCAAACCGAATCTGTTATCAGACAATCGATGAATGAGTGTCTTAGACCTATTCTCTTCATTAATAAAGTAGATCGATTGATAAATGAACTTAAACTGCCTAAGGAAGAAATTGAAACAAGAATCAACAACATTATCCAAATGGTTAACGAGCTTATTGATCAATACGATAACAGCTCTAGCAGTAAAGAATGGAAAGTAAGGTTTGATAAAGGAACTGTAATTATGGGGTCTGCTTTAAACGGTTGGGCTATTTCTTCTTATTCAAAAGTTATACCACAATTTGATCAGATTATTGAATTTCATGAAGAAGATAATATTCAACAGCTAAGAAACGACTATCCGATTGTTAATGCATTTCTAACATCTATAATTGAAAATGTTCCTAGTCCCTTAGAAGCTCAATCAAAACGAATCAAACATATAACACAATTTATGGATGAGAGTTCACACCAAGCCATACAAGAATGTAAGAACGATGGTCCTCTAATTTCCTGTTTAGGAAAAATGCTTTATGAAGACAATAGAGGTATAATTTCAGTTATAAGAATCTTTTCTGGCTCAGTAAAGTCTGGTTCAATAATACGAAACAGAAGAACTGGAAATACATCTAGAGTTCAACAAGTCTGCATCTACAAGGGACAATCCCTAGTAACAATAGATTCAGTAGGAGCTGGGAATATAGCAGTAATTATTGGCTTAAAGGATGTACAAATAGGAGATACATTAGTAGCTGAAAGAGACAATCCACCTAACATACTTTTCGATCAAATTTCATATTTACAAGAATCTGTTATTTCTCAAAGAATAGAACCTAGAAAAGTTTCGGATATTCCAAAACTGCAAAAGAACCTAGATATTTTTTCATTGATTAAACCTAATTTCCATTATTCTACAGATGAAAATTCTGGAGAAATGAAAATTCACGGTATTGGTGAGCTTCAACTTGAAATTATTATTGGAGAAATTGAGAAAGCTGGTATAACAGTTGAAGTTTCAAATCCTGAGGTAACTTTGATTGAACAAATGGAAGAAGAAGTAAGATTGCAGAAGAAAGATCAATTAAATCTTCTTGAAATAACAATAACCTGTCAGCCTTCACAAGATGATTCTAAAGATTGTGTATACAGTGATTACAGAGATAACTGTTTGAAAACAGAAGTTAAATTTCCAACCGAGGAAATTAGCGATTTATTTGTAATTGGTTTTCAAAATACCATTCGTCGCGGTCCATTGAGAAATTACCCAATTCGAAAACTTACCGTTATAATTCATAATATACAGGAGTTAACACTTGATTCATTAAGATATGAAATAATTGTTCCTTTACTTAGAAACGCAATTCATGAAGCATTGTTAAACGGTAAGGTTGGAATCTTTGAACCCATTTACCGTTTCTCAATTAACACTCCTATTCATTATCTAGGGCCTGTTTTAATTGTTCTTCAGAGGTTTAATAGTAATATAGAAGGTACAGATAGTATTGGATCGAGATCATCTATTAAAGGAGAGATCAGTGTTGAATCTTCTCTTCAAATAGCTTCAGAACTAAGATCCGCTTCTGATGGTTACGTATTCTGGCAATTCGATTTTATAGGATATAAAAGGAAGAAGTAATCAAAAGATAGTGGCTCAGTACTCAAGATCCTCAACATCTAGTTCAGTCAAGGGCTAGATTCTTCATTGCCAAATAAAGTTTAACTGACTTATTCTTTTACTTTCCCATTTCTGAAATAATTCTTTCTGAAATTGCAGAACATTTCTCTATTATCCTGTTCTTATTCAGAGTTCTATGTTGTCTGTTCTCATAGATTAGATTTCCATTAACAAAAAGATCGGATACATCAGAGCTTAAGGATGAGTATATTACATTCGATAATGGGTCATTTTGTGGCCATGAGTGACTTCTTTCATATGATAAAAGAGTAATATCTGCCACAGAACCTTTCGATATTCCTGATGAAGGTTCTCCCAAAGCTTTCATTCCTTGTATAGTTCCTACAGAAAGAATCTGTGAGTTGTTTATTACCTTAGGGTCATCTGCTAAATATTTCTGTAACAGAGCAGCTGTTGAGATTTCTTCCAGCATACCTAAATCATTATTGGAAGCATTTCCATCTGTTCCAACAGCTACATCTATTCTTTGATCGAGATATTTGTAAATTGGAGCAATACCATTTGCCATTTTCAAATTAGATTGAGGATTGTGAAGAACAGTGAAGTCACATGCTTTCATAATTTCCATGTCTTTTTGATCAGTGTGAACACAGTGAGCACCGAGTATTCTCAAATCAGTTAATCCTATACTATGGATATACTGAATGGGGGACATTTTGAATTGCTCTTTAGCATTTTCTATCTCCTGCTTTGTTTCATTCAAATGTATGTGAATAGGGGCATTGTGCTTAGATGCCACATCAGCTATCTGTAATAGATACTCTTTGGGAACAGTATATGGAGCATGGGGGCCAATTCCATATTTAACAAGGCTATTTGGATTAGATGTTTTTCTTTTTACAAGATTGGATACGTGTTTCCAAGTATTTTCTAGACTTCCAGATTCTGGAGTATTATCAAAAACTGAAGGACAAAGAAGTGCTCTAATATTAGCTTCTTTTGCAGCTTTTTCTATGCTCTCAGCATAAAAATACTGATCAATAAAACCACTTGATCCTGATTCAATTAACTCTAAACATCCTAGAAGTGCTCCATAATACGCATCCTCAGAGCTCATTTTCATTTCGAACGGCCAAATATATTCATTTAGCCAAGTCATCAGTGTTTGATTATCACAAATGCCTCTTAGAAGTGTTTCAGGAAGATGAGTATGAGCATTAATAAAAGAAGGTATTGCAATATGATTTGTACGTTTAATCTTATCATGTCCTGAGATTAATTTCTTGATGTCTTCTGATTTCCCAACATCTATAATCACACTATCTTCGATTAGAATAGCTCCATCCCTTATCAGTTTATCACATTTAGAACCAGAGATAATATATTTGGTTTCTAGATAATACGCATTCATCAATATCAGTTAAACTTTCATTGAATGAAAAAGAAAAATGTTTCCCTTCCCTGAATTATCAAATATCTTCCATTTCGAATATCTTAGTTAATCTAAACTCTTTTTCTAAAACTTCTCTAACTTGTCTGTGAGGAACTGTAAGATGAATTCTTTTCGATCTACCATATCTTCCCTTACTTATTACTTGAGCTGTAACAATCCCTAACATATCTAGTTCATTGATTAAATCACCAACACGTCGAGCTGTTAAGATATCAAGTCGAACGAGTTTGCATATCTTTGAGTAAATCTCATAAACGTCTCCAGTAGTTATTTCTTCAGATTTCCCTTCTCCGATGAAGATAGATTGTAACACAGCTTTTGTTTGAATTGGAAGAGAACTAAGCACTTCAATGACTGTATTCCTTTCAATTACTTGTTGTGCTTTCCTTACGTGTAATTCTGTAACTTTTTCATCACCATTTCTTTCTGCTAACTCAGCTGCTACACGAAGCAAGTCTAAAGACCTTCTAGCATCTCCATGTTGTTGTGCTCCAATTGCTGAACATAGATTAATAACACCAAAATCTAGAACATTTTTATGAAATGCTACATCAGTTCTTTGTGTAAGAATATCTTTGAGTTGTTCAGCTGTGTAAGGTGAAAAAACAATTTCTTCTTCACTTAAGCTGCTGCGTATTCGAGGATCAAGTGTTTCTTTGAAATTAACATCGTTTGTAATTCCAATAATACTAAGTTTTGATGACTCTAAATCACTATTCATTCTAGTTAAAACATATAATGATTCAGAGCTCTTCTTGTATAACATATCTACTTCATCTAGAACTGTAATATGAAGTGTATTTAGCTTATCTAGTGCTTCTTTGAATTTTTGATAAATAACGTCGAAATGTAAACCTGTAAATGGAACATCTATTCCAATATCCTCACATAATTGTGTTAAAACTCTATATTTTGTATCTACATGCTGACAATTCATATAACTATATTTGAATGATAATTTTCTTACTTCAGCGCTTTTCTTTAACCTGGTTAAAACTTGTTTTGTTACTGCTGTTTTACCAGTCCCTGTAGTTCCATAAATAAATATGTTAGAAGGAGATCCTTCTTTTAAGGATGGAGCTATAATTTTTGCTAATTCATCAAATTTATCATTTCTGTGAGGAAGAACATCTGGCACATAGTGAGGGCTTAATACTTCTCTATTTGCAAAGATTTTTGTGTCTGCATCAAGATATTTGTCAAATATATCGTCGATATTTGTTTTATTTTCTTCTTCCATTAGTTTCATCTCTTAGCTAGTGAAGCTGTACTTTTGTAACCATTGTTTAACTTTGTCGATAGATGTTGACTAAAACAATTATCACATTTACGAATTAATTTAAGAGAAAGCTAGACTATTATCATGCTAGTTTGAATAACACTTTAGGTCTTCCTCTAGTACTTCGTGGAACTGATTCTTTCTCAATAACTCCTTTAGATATCATTTTAGCCAGGTTATCGTAGAGGGTTGATCGTGGGATATGGGTCAATGCTACGAGTTCATTTCTGGTAAGAGGTCCATGTTCCTGAAGTAAATTGATCAATAGATTTTCTAACTCTATTTCTTGATCAACTGCGTCTGAGTAAACATACACACGACGACTACTAATAACAACCCCTTCTATAGGAGATTTTTCCTTTATTTTTTTAGTTAGCAAGTTCTTACTCTGCTGCATTTTATCACTTTGTCGGATTTTCTACATGTTTAGAGGATTTATGTCGAATAAATAGCTCAATATAATCGGGAGAATATCGGGGTAATATCTAATATTTTTTTATGATGAAAGTATAAATATCTGTCTCAAAATGTCAGTTAATAAAATAAACGAAGCTAAAATCAATTTACTGGATGCTATAAAGGATATTGAAAATCAAATTCAATCTCTATCACAACAGGATCCATTATTTGGCTTCATTAGTACGAAATACATTAAATGTGGTAGAGAAAGCTGTAAATGTAAACAGAGTCCTAAAGCTTTGCATGGACCTTATTTTTATTTGAGGTTAGAACCTGAATATAAGTTCTCGAAATATCTTGGTAGAAAAGTACCAGCAGGTATGAAAGATAGAATTTCAGTTGGTACCAACATCAAAGAACTTGAAAGGAAACGTAAAAGATTAACTTCTACGCTGGATGATATTGATTTTGTCTAGTATTATTTCATTTCCTCTTTCTTTACTCTTTTTGATAATCAATTTTAGGGAGAAAATAATGTAATACTCAAGTATTACATTTTTTCACTACTTTTCACAAAATAATGTAATACGCAATGAATACACCATACACAGTAGACACAACAGCTTCACTTTCTTACTAAAAACTCCCTAGACATTGTTTTTAATTGTTTTGCTATCCTCAGGGATCAAGTGAATCAGTGTTAATATTCAGTTCACTGTTTTTCTAAAACCTTGTGAACAGACTTTTAGTTACGACAAAAAATCTTACACTCCACATTACTACTTTATGTGAAATACCTTCTTTTGTGAATGAGAAAAACAGACCCCTTCATTTCCACTGGAAAACTACAATATCTGCAGTTTTGGGCTGTTCACAACATGTGAATGTGTTTATAGGTCAAAAGAGAGCAGAATTCTTAACTTTGAAAGTATTTCCAGTAGAACACTTCACAAAGATTTGTGAAGTCATTAGGTTTAATTAAGGTTTAAGCTAAAAATAAGTGATAATAACTCACTACAAAGGACTCTACATTTTCCTTGTAATTTTATATGATTTTTGAGAGTAATAGTTAAATAACTACCATTATTGTAGGATTCAATCATACTTAAAGTAGTAATTTCTTAAGGTGAATAAATGACTGATTTTAATATTAAGATTCTAGAAGAACTCTCAAATGAGTTTGGACCCAGTGGTTTTGAATGGGAAGTCCAAGCAATTTTGAAGAAGTATGTAGAAAACTTTGCTGATGAGATTCTACAAGATAGAACAGGTACTCTCATTTTTACTGCAAAGGGACAAGAGGATGGACCAAAAATCATGATAGCTGGTCACATGGATGAAATAGGTTTCCAAGTTGCTGCTATTACCAAAGATGGTTATGTTAAATTCCATCAACTAGGAGGATGGTGGGATCAAACCCTTCTCTCTCAACGAGTTATGATCAGAACTGTTGAAGGTAAACTCTATCCTGGTGTTATAGGTGCTAAACCGCCTCATGTTGTTGAAGCTGAAGAACGTAACAAGGTTGTAACTAAAGCTAAGATGTTCATAGATGTTGGCTGCACTTCCAAAGAAGAAGTACAGGAATTAGGTATCCGTATTGGTGATCCTATTATGCCTGATGCTACATTTGAGATTTGGGAGCGTCCTCGGATAACCAAAGAGAACAAGGATTCTGAGGAAAAAAGCTCTGTTACACTAGCTGTTGGTAAAGCCTTTGATGACCGTATTGGTGCTTTTATCGCTGCTGAAACTATCCGTAAAATCAAAGAAACTGGTCTTTCTCATCCTAATGTTGTTTATGGTGCTTCCACTGTTCAAGAGGAAGTTGGTTTACGTGGTGCTAAGACTGCTGCTCAGATGATCAAACCTGACATTGGTATTGCCCTTGAAGTAGACATAGCTGGTGATGTTCCAGGTATCAATGAAACCAAAGCCCCTGCTAAGATGGGTAAAGGTCCTACTATTCTAACCTATGATGGTTCAATGATTCCTAACCCCCGTTTCAGAGACTTCGTTATCAAAACAGCTGAAGAACTAGACATTCCTTTCCAACTCTCCCTCGTCCCAGGAGGAGGAACAGATGCAGGAGTTATTCATTTAACAGACATGGGATGCCCAAGTATAGTCATAGGGATAGCAACAAGACATATTCATGCACATAACGGTATACTTGATCTGAACGATGTAAAGAATGCAATAAAGCTGTTAATCAAGTTGATAGAAAAACTGGATAAAGAGACAATTGAAGGATTTACAAGGATATAAGAATAAGAAAGGGTAGGGGAAAAACATTTTTTTCTTTTATTTTTCAATACTATTTTTGAAGGTAATAGTTAAATAATTATCATCATTGTAGGATTCAAGCATATCAAGCAAATTAAATCTAAAAGGTGAATAAATGACAGATTTTAACATAAAAATTCTAGAAGAATTGTGTAATGCTTTTGGTCCCTCAGGTTTTGAATGGGAAGTTCAAGCCAAACTAAAAAAATATGTACAACCTTTTGCAGATGAGATTCTACAAGATAGAACAGGAACTTTGATTTTTACATCTGAAGGTGATAAAGAAGGTCCTAAAATTATGATTGCAGGTCATATGGACGAGGTTGGTTTTCAAGTCGCTTCAATAACCAAGGAGGGGTTTTTGAAATTTCATCAACTAGGAGGATGGTGGGATCAAACCCTTCTTTCTCAAAGAGTTGTTGTTAGAACATCAGAAGGCAAACTCATTCCTGGTATGATTGCTGCTAAACCTCCTCATGTACTTGGTGCAGAAGAAAGAAAGAAAATAGTTACTAAAGATAATATGTTCATAGATGTTGGTTGTATTTCAAAGGATGAAGTACAGGAATTAGGTATAAAGATAGGTGATCCTATGGTACCTGATGCCAAATTTGAGATATGGAACAGGACACGAGTCAAGAAGAAAGATGATGAAGTACTGGAAAGGAAAGATGTTACACTTGTTGTTGGCAAGGCTTTCGATGATCGTATAGGTGCTGTCATCGCAGCTGAGCTTATTAGAAAAATTAAGGAGAAGAATATTTCCCATCCTAATGTAATCTATGGTGCTTCTACTGTTCAAGAAGAAATAGGTGCACGTGGAGCTAAAACTTCTGCTCAGATGATTAAACCTGATATTGGTATAATTGTTGAAGTCGATATTGCAGGTGATGTTCCTGGTATAGAAGAGTCCAAAGCTCCTACTAAATTGGGTGAAGGTCCTACTATCATGATTTATGAACTAGCTATGATCCCCAATCCTCGGTTCAGAGATTTTGTTATTAAGACAGCAGAAGAGATAGGGATACCCTTGCAATTATCCTTAATGCCAGGAGGAGCAACAGATGCAGGACCAATTCATACAACAGAACTAGGATGCGCAGGGATAGTAATAGGAGTACCTACAAGACATATACACGCACACAATGGAATAATGGACCTAGAAGATGTGGATAAGACAGTAGAGTTGATTCTAGAACTAATTAAAAGACTGGATAAAGAGACAGTAGAAGGATTTACAAAGATATAAGAAGAAAAGAAGGGAAGGGGAGAACTACTTTTTTTGAAAACACAATAAAGCGAAAGGAAAGGGAATAACTTACCACAGAAAAAAAAAAGTACGTGGTAAGATAAATTGAGAGAAAGGAAAGAACATAAAAGAATCTTACCACAAGAAAATTATTTTGTGTGGTAAGATATTTTCATTTCATATTTCGCTCCACTAGAAGCAATAAAACAGTTATTTTAGGAGATCTGCTGGTATTTCAAGAACCTTAAGCTCTCCATAGAGTTCTAATAATTTCTTTGTAACTGAATACAATCTCTGTGATACACTCCCTTTTCTATTTAGCATATTCTCATCTGCTAATCTAGACAGGTAAGTGCTAACTGTACTCATCTTTACCCCTTCCCTGAATATTATTTCATACAATTCGCATACTTCATTAGATGTAAACCAATCTCCTTCAGGATAATGGTTTCGAATTATACTTGCAACTCTTTCTATCTTTGAAGCTCCGATAAGATCATTAATACTGGTAATCTTTTGTTGCTCTCTTTCTTCATCAGTTGAGCTTGATCCTTCAGATTTTCCTGTAACTAAAGCAAGTGTTGTTTTAAGACTCTCTGTGTCTCCAGAAGGTATTCTTATTATTGTCCCATCAGGGAGTTTAATTGTAACCTCTTTAGGCATAATACTCACTTCATTACTTACTATACTTCATCGATTTACGTTTATAAATATAGATATCATGTTAGACTAGTGATAAACCATTAAAAAGGTAAGTAATATCTCAGATTTGTAAGGCAGATGTCTCTCCCACCCCATTTCTTCCAGTAGAACTCTTTATATTAAAGAATAACTTTTTTTCTAATTAAATATAGAAACATTTATATAATTAAATTTTTAGTTTAATCCAGACCTATGTACAAATAACATGTGTACATATACCATGATAATATGTACAAATATACACTTCTCCAATAGAAACCAAGGGGCGAGTGTGTACATATTTCCCACAATCTAGTAGTTCCACAAGTTTAAAATATTGATATTGAGACTTTCGGATACTATGGTTACACGAGTACGTTTTTGCGCTAAATGCGGAAGACCTGTTTCAGAGAAAGCTAACTACTGTGCCGATTGCACTGCTGATATAACTGCAGGTATTCAAGATCGATGTGATATTTGTGGTAAAAGTAAATTTATGTCTCCACTAACTTACAATACAAGATTAAAGAAAGTATATTGCAAAGATTGCCTTAACGTCTTTATTGCAGGTCTTAGGAGCAAAGAGATTCCTCAACGAGAGATTAATAAGATGTTATCTAAGGATTTTGTACCAATATCTTAAGATATTAGCATCTACTTATGTGTTTTATTTCTATAAAGAGTATCATAGATATTTTTCAGACCTTTCCTACTAGCCATTCTGGATCCCAGATATCCTACCAGGATAAACCAGATAATTATCCCAAACAGGAAAGCAAAATAATAAGCTAGTTTCGCATATGGTACTAGAAAGTATCTTGTGATTATAGACCCAAAATAGGTTCCAAACAATATTCCTGGTATTAATTGAAGCATGGCTGAACTAACGTTTATTTGTGAAATTTTCTTTTTCTCAATCCCCAATTTATACAGTAGCTCATAGTCTTTTTTGTATGTTAAATAATATAAGAATACAAACACTATCAGTTGAAAAGTAAATATACTAAATAGAATAACCCCTAGTGTATCAAACATATAGGTGAAATTGTCGTATTCCTTGATGTTTTCTTTTAGTAAATCTTCTATTTTTCTAATAACATATCCGTTTGAATTGACCAAACTCTCTACTGATGAATATTCTGTCTCGTTTAGATCTTCAAGCATAATTAGATTGGGACCATTAGAAATTGTTTCACTATCTAGTTTACTCAATGGTACATATACAGTAAATCCTGCAGCATATACATCTAAAACTACAGCACTTATGTCATATTTACTGGAATTTTCTGTCAGCTTAATGCTCTGTACGGTACTATTTTCAAAGATTGTCTTATCTAAAGTGTCCCCAATGACTACTTCATTTGTTCCTGGTAAAGATCCCCAAAGCAATAAGTTCTCAAATATACTTGCATCTTGGTAACCTATTATTGTTGCATAGAATGTTCTATTCATACCAATTACATTGTATCCTCCAAGTTCAATATCTAGTACAGGAATTTCTTTTACTTCTAGTTTCGTCAAGAATAGTTCCTGAATACTTACTCCTATGCTTTCGATATCACTAATAAAACTTGAATTAACTGATCTATCTTTGAAGAAGTTAAAATCTTCAAGCTCACCTATATAGGAATCATTAACATATTTTTGAGCACCAAAATTTGAACTATAATAATCTATAACCCCTTCTGCCCCTATTACATACGTACTATCATGGAATCGATTATCTAAATGATGATTATATGTTTCAGCTAGTGCAACAGGTCCTAGAGCAAAGGATATTGAAGAAAATGCTAGAAAGAAACTGAACATAAAGCTTGCTACAATCTTTCCTGATCTAAGATAATTCTTAGTTGCTATTTTTCTAACAGTTTTTACTTTTGTTAGTAATACATTAAATTCAAAGATACTTTTGTAGGAACTCAGTTTTCCTGATGAGACTTCAAAATTTTTCTCTTCAATAAATTTGATTATTGTATAATGTGATTTTATGTACGATACTACTAGAATTGCTATATTTGCTCCTAAAATTGGCATAAATCTGATGAAATTGAACAGATATCCAAATTTGAATGAATTAAATATTATTGCAATTAGAACGAGAGATATTATTATTCCAAATAATAACATAATTACAGATGTCAATATTTGATTAAAGATAAAGTAACTATAGATCCATCTGTTTTTTCCTCCTACATTTTTCATTATTGCAATATCATCCTTTTGACTCATAAATTTCAAATCAATTGATCTTGCTGTTACAACCGCTCCAATCACTATACTTACTACTATGAACAAAATACCCATTATAACATATGATTTATAGAAAACACTGTTTACCGACCAATTTAGAAATGGTTTTACTATAGAAAATATTGCTATACTTATTGATATTGCTGAATATGTAACAATTTGACTAACAAATGAGAATATTGAAGCTAGAAATGAACGTTTGAAACTAATCCAAGCAAACCTCATTTGACCAATCATAATATCAACTTCTAGTCTTTTCTTACTCTTCTAAGTCTAACATTTCTTCTTCCAAGAACATATCTTCCTTTCCTCTTTCTAGAGAGTCTATTGGACGATATTTCATTTCTTCTCCCTTCCTTCTTTCATTATATTCATCTTCTAGTTTGACTTGTTTTTCTCCAACTCTATACACTAATGTTGCGATATCATTCATTTTTTCATCGTGTGAAGCAACTATTATTGTGATATCTGTCGTTAAGAAGAGCTCCTCTATCATATTACAAAGCTCGACAGCTGATTCTCTATCAAGATTACCAGTTGGTTCATCTAAAATGAGAATAAAAGGATCATTTGATAATGCTCTTGCTATGGCAACTCTTTTCTTCTCCCCACCACTAAGCTGAGCAGGAAAACTATCTTTTCTATGATCTATGCCAAGCTTCTCTAATAGTAAGTCAATCTTTTCTTCCTTTCCCTCAGTTTCAAAACCACATAGTTCCTGAAAGAGAATGATATTTTCCTTTACAGTTAGAGTTGATACTAGATTGTTTTCTTGAAATACTAGACCAAAGTAATTTGATCTAAAATCTGATTTTTCCTTTTCAGGTATTAGATCAATAAATAACCCAGCTACTTGTATCTCACCTTCATCTGGATGCAATAATCCAGTTAAGAGATTAAGTAGGGTTGTTTTTCCACTTCCACTTGGACCATAAAGGAGCACAAGCTCGTTTCTACTGATATCTAGATTTACTTCTTCGAAGATAACTACATCTTCCCAAAACAATTGAAATTTTTTTGATACCTTATCAAATCTCACTATTTGGTCCATATGAAATAACCAACAAATATTCAATGTTAAACCTTTATGAACATATTTATTTTGAGTAGAAATAGAAATGATAGCGAAGTTTCGAAGTGAGACTTTCATCCAAGGCTCTATACCATAAGTCTAGTCCCACACGAGAAAACTTCGCTGGTATAATATGACTTTTCGATAATATAAATACATCTTTGAATTATATAAAAGAAAAACCAGTGATGGTTTTCTAAACTGTACTAAAATCTATGTTTATTTGGACTATGTTTAGTGTCAAATGAAATGTTTCCGGAGCAATTGGATAAACAATATTTTGTAAGAATCCAGTTGATGAAGCTGTTATACTTAGATCATCATTTCTTGTTCCTAAATCATAAAAATCTGTTGTTTGGCTTTCTTTTGTAATCATAATTTTACTTGCAGTATTGATTATTGGGAAATATTCACCTTGTCCTTCAACAGTCTTAGTTGTTTTCAAATTGAAAATCATAAAATTAATTTCAATTTCTGTATCAGTTACTTTTTCTATATTAATGTAGGCGCTGTAGAATAATCTCAACACTTTATATCCATCAAATGATTGATGAGCAATATTAGTAATCTGTGTAGTTCTATTAATGGAATATACTAACAAATTTGGGTTTCCGAATACATAAATTTGACCTCCAGAGCCCTTAAAATTGCCATCAAGTCTGTAATGAACTTCACCTGGAGAGTATGTATAATTAAATAATTGCACTCCTCCTGAAGTAATAGTTAGCTGATTTTCTATTTCTTCTGTCAAATCAAGAATTCCACTATCTACATTATACCTAATTACGCTTGATGTGTTACCAGGAGCTGAGATTAGTTTTTTAATTTCTGAGTCAAATGATAGAAACGAATTTGTTGCTGTTATCATATCACTTTCTGTTTGAAATCTTTCTAGAGAGGGAACCACCTGTGAAAAAGCTAGACCTAAAGCACTAACCATTACAGTAAATATAACAAGGGTGGATATAATATTGGATACTCCTCGCTTTGATTTGACAAGTTTCATCATGTAAGAATAGTTTATTCTTAGTCTTATTTAATTTTATGGAACTTCGCACGCAAATTATTAATCTTCTAGCTCAGAAATAGTCAAAGTTATTTTATCTCCATCTATTTTTACTAAAGAGTTGTCAGCCAGTATTGGCATCACTCTGTTCTTCAAAGTAACAGCAGGTATTGTTGTTTCTTTATGCAGACTCTTGAAAGTTGATTGATGATTTGGGGATGATGCCAATGCAACAAGAACATCTATATTTTCCTTCTGGCTTGGGATCCATTTTGAAATTACTTTAATTGTAAAGATATATCCCTCCTGTTGAAGTTTTAATTTCTTAGTTTGTTCTTCCAAAGAAGTACATCTTTCTTCTAGAGGTGAGAGTTCATCTATTTTTCTTTGTAATTCTCTGCTTCTTTCTTTGAAAGTATCTAATTCAATTGTAATTTCCTTAACCTGTGAATGAATAGATGTTAAATTCTCTTCTGAATCTTGAAACATACTAATTCTTTCTTTAAGATCATCTATTTGATCTTCTTTTCTTCTTACTTCAGATTCAACGATCTGATCAATTCGTTTTAGTAGTTCTCTTATTTCGTCCAGCATTAATTGATGTGAAGATATTTGAGTTAAAAAGATTACCAGCAGAAACATAGTGTATTAAGCTAGAATTATTAATGTATTATTTATGTAATATTTCCTTCTCCATATCTTTTTAATTTTAACGTAAAACCTTTCGTTATCTCATTAGAAGCATTTTACATTGTCACAGTAATTATAGATTGAAATTACATTATGGAGATACAGTTTTTCCAAAACAGATCGTCCTGGATATTCATAGTTTTCCAGACGTAGTGATCTTAATCTATCACAAAAATAGCATTCACATTTAGTTAGGACATCCTCACTAAACCTATGTTTTATGAGATTATCATCAACAAAAAATAATTCTGCAGTTAAAGCTCTTGCAATAGTACTATCAAATGAATCAATATCCGCACATCTTCCATAGCATTTGATTTGATTTAGATCCACTATTCCAAATGCATGAAGATAACTTTCTTTTGTTAATTCTCTAGAATATCTAATTGTATCGCAATACAAATTGTTTTTTCTTTTGATAGGTATGAGCCCTCCCCGAGCGAATATTGAAATTCCATGCTCTTTCTCAAATTCATACAATTCATCCATTATGCTATTGGTAACTCCTTGGATGACTCCTATCACGTTACTCTTTGGAAAACGTTCTAGAGTTTGAATAATATTTGTCTTCATTCTTTCTATTTTCTGTTGTATTACTTTGTCAGAGTCCTTTGGTAGTATAATTTCATCAGGAGCTATCATTAAATCTGGATCTATCAATTCGTAAGCTTCAAGCACTTCTTCAATTGGTAAAGTGATTCTTGAGTGGTCTTGACTAAATGTTTTCCCTTTAACTAGTTTAAACCATTCAAGCATGAAAATTCCTGTGTCTGCTAGAATTTTAGTGTCTTTAGGAAAACCATTCTCCCTCATTAGCTCTTTAAGTGTTAATGATTCACTATGTAAAGAATAGATTATTTTATCGTTTCTTAATAGATCATAAGCTGTTAGTAATATCGATTCAGTATAATCCCATCTGATAAAAATTGGGTCCCAAAACACTGGATTAGATAATAGATAGTGCTTTGGGACATATTTCATAACATCTCACACACGCAGATTAACTAATACATATTCTGTATTACCTTATACTGTTTAATTGAATATTTAAACTTGGAATAATATTGTGTGATTACAGCCTTTATCTAGATATTTGATTGCGGTTTATTTAGCTGTTTTTTTCATCTTTCCTAGAATGATATTATTAAGCTGAAATCCTCTTGATAGAATATCTCTTTGTAAAACTCCCGACAAAAAGCTTATTGAGCTTGGAATGCCGAAATTATGAGCTTACAGAATGAAATTACACGCTTTTTGTCGGTTTAAGCCGTACTTTTCGATAAATCAGCTGTTTGAGGTGAAAATACCATATTAAAAGTTGCTTTAAACTGTGTCTAGAACAATTTTCAATAGAAAAAATGGATTGTAAAAAATAGCCTATTTTCTAATCATTTTGTAGATGGAATAAGCGATACCAAGTGATAGTAATCCTATAGCTGAACTTGTCAAAGCAACATAGTTAGATAAAAATCCTTTAGCCAAAAATAAAATTAAAAAAGAAATTGTGGGTATTCCAATAGCACAGTTGATAATTGCAAATTTACTGATCTTCTTTTTCTCCTCTTCATCTTTGTAGCCATAGCTTAGAGTCAATTTAATCAGTAATATATCTTTACTTTACTATTTATTCTCCACAATTGTTTCATGGTATGTTATGTTAAAATTAGAAAAGGAATGGTGATATTACATCCATTCCATGTTTTTCTCTAGCTTCAAGTAATCTCTTTCTTTGGTTTTCCAATTCTGTAAAGAATTCTTTAGGAACATCTCTTTCATTTCTGAATATTGTTTCTATTCTTTCAATTTTCTCCAAGAATTTCTGAACTCTTATAGAAAACTCTGTTTCATATCTTTCTTTACTGTATTCGAAATCGAAAGCATCTTTGAATAATTTCTTGATATCTTCAAATTCTGGTATATAACCTATTGGAGTTTCTATTGCAGAGCATTCACCATGAACTCTTTTCTCAGCCCAAAGCAACCAAATTTTCTTGTCTAGAATTTCATCAATATAATTTCCTCTTTTATCTTTTAGGAAGTAATTTGTTGAAAATATCCTTGGTACTTTTTCTGGGGCAATTCGCTTTCCGAAATCTAAATGTGCATCTAAGTACTCTCCTAGCGGCACAACAATGAAATCAAGATTAGCCATAGGTTGATGTTTTCTTACTCCTGCTTTTCCTAAAGTGGCAGCAGTTGTTTCAGATTCTACAGAAGCTCCTATGTAAACACCATGTTTCCAACTAAAAGATTCATAAACAGGAACAGAAGTATCACTATCTCTTCCTCCGTATATAATTGCTGAAACTTCTACACCATCAGGATCATGAAGTGCTTCATCTACGTTTTCTAATTCTTCTAATCTTATTGTGTAGCGAGCGTTTGGATGTGAAAATTTGAATACGTTTCCGTCATCATCACAACACATACCTGCTTCCCATTCACCAAGTTTTGAAGAGGTCCAATTTATTCCTCTTTCAGGTATTGATACTTGTTTACCCATTCCCATCCAGTATGGTCTTCCTTCTGAAACCAATATGTTAGAGAATATAGTTTCCCTGGGAGACATTAAGCTTTCATAAATTACTGGATCATCTTTTGGACTGACATCTTTGATGATACCAAAAATTCCTCGTTCTATATTAACTGCTCTAACTTCACCACTATCATAGATACGGAGATAAGCGATATCATCTCCTACAATAGTATTTCCAGGTACCATAGCAGTACTTGTTTTTCCACATGCACTTGGAAATGCTCCAAGGAAGTATGTCTTTCTGCTTTTATCCAATGGCCAAATAGCACTAATGAACATATGCTCAGTTAACCAATCTTCATGAACTGCTTTGTTTATTGCCAGACGAAGAGCTAGTTTTTTCAAACCTAAACTGTTTCCTGCATATTGGTTATTGACTGTTAAGACTCTATTTTCTTGTAAGTCAATGTAAATACGTCTTTTGTCAACATTCTTTGTTACATATTTGTCAGTTAACTCTCCTGCAGAATGAATGAAATAGAAAAAGTCTTCTGAACCTTCTAATCTCTTGAACTGTTCGTAACCTTGTCTATACAATAAATCTTCAGAATGAGCAACATAAGCTGAATCTGTAATTTGTAAAGCACAGAGTGAAAATTTTGAATTTGTTGGGCCTAGACTGAAAAATCTAATAATTGCTGTTTTTCCTTCCATAACTCCATCCATAATCTCTAGAACTTCGTTTAATCCCTCATCTCGGTCTATTGTATTGATATGCTGACCGTATTTCTCCTTCTCATCAGTTGGAACTAAAAGTCGTGTATTTTGTTTATCACGAGCTTGATCAAAATAACCATCAAAGTGTACTGTTTGTCCTTCCAAACCTAATTCCATTTCTTCCTTATTATCAATTGATAATTGGCGTACAAAAGCGATATCCTCAAGTGAATCATCAATCACCACTGCTTTTACTGGTTTACAAAGAGTGAGATATTCTTCAATAACTTTCTCAACCTTAGGATTTTCCAAAGCTTTAAGCTTCTCCAAATCCTTTTTATCTATCCACTTTTCAAGACTCATTTTACAGTCTGTCTCCTTAAAACTAAATAGTTTTCGAGTTACCTTCAAATGAGCTAGGGTTATAATTATTCCGTTATGACAACGAAAATTAATTCAAAAAAATGTAGAAATATTTGGGAATTCAGATATGATTTATTTTTCATCAAATAATTCCTTGTATAATTTCATCGAATGGCTTATTGTTTTGAATGCTTCCTCTTTTGAATCCCAACCAACCACTTCAACTTCCTTTCCATATTCAAGTCCTTTATAGGTTTTAAAGAATTCAGCAATTTCATTCAATGTATGCGGGTATACATCATCTAAGCTATATACACTTTGGAAGAATGGATCTTTAGATGCAACTGCTAAAATCTTATCATCATGTCCCTTTTCATCCTTCATCCTTATCATACCTATAGGTCTAGCTTTAAGTACACAACCAGTAAATGTAGGTTCAGAAATTAAAACTAGAACATCTAAGGCATCACCATCCTCAAAGTATGTCTGAGGGATTAATCCATAGTCTCCAGGAAAATGTACAGCAGAATGTAGTACACGATCTAAATAGATAACTCCATCCTTACCTAATTCATACTTGTTTCTGTTATTTTTAGGATTTTCAATAATAACATATACTTCTTCAGGAGGATTTGGTCCTGTCTCAATTTGATGCCAAAGTGAATTATTCTTCATCATTTCTTGTCATTTAACTAAAATAACTATTAGATAAAAATCTTACCAATCTATAAAAAATGAAAAAAGTTTCAGTAAACCAAAGTTAGCTGACAATAACTCTCCTAGAATCTGACGAACCGATTCCTATTTTACCTATCTACGCTTGAGCAATTAGTGATTGTGGGCTAAACATCTCGCCGAAGCTCGACGCGTACACCCCAATTCTATCAACCGGATCTTCTTTCCGCGCTCTCATCTATAACCTAAGGTTACTGTCACCAGGCCCCTCATGTGGTTACAGAGTGGGCGACTCGTTTCGAGAGTAGCTTCGAGCGTTGATGCATTCCGCTCTTATCTACGAGGGCTTAGCTACCCGGCAATACCCTTTAGGATAACCGGTACACCAGAGGCCCCAGCCGCCTGTTCCTCTCGTACTGTGGAGACTTTACTCTCAATCGCCCGCCAGCACCATCAGATAGAATCCAACCTGTTTTGCGTGAATTTAAGCCCGAGTATTGATCTTAGATAGAAGGGATTTCCCGTAAGGGGGGTTTACAACTATCAAAGACTTTTACATACTTGGATGAAGTTCAATTGAAGTATCTATTACTAGCCTACTTCTACAGAACTTCACTATAGCTTAAATCCATCTCACAACGGTCTAAACCCAGCTCACGTTCCCTTTTAATGGGCGAACAACCCCACTCTTGGCGGCTGAATCACCACCAAGCTAGGAAGAGCCGACATCGAGGTAGCAAGCCGTGAGGTCGATGTGA
>JAEOSZ010000035.1 GCA_016840095.1 Candidatus Heimdallarchaeota archaeon | reverse complement strand
ATTGTGAAATTGGTTGAATGGATAGTTTTTTTAAAATATTAACAAAAATCCAATAACGATGAAATCATTTCAGGTTATAGACACCTTGTTCTTTGATATGGATGGTACTCTCACAGATCTAGGTAAAAGATGGTGGGAGCCTTTATTTAGAGCACTTGAAAAGTTATTTCCTGACTATGATTTAGAAAAACGACAGTATGTTTTTGAAAAAACTCTTACTCGGGTCATGGAGACAGAACAAGATAGATCAAAATTGCTAAAAATTGGTATATTTCTCAAAGCTTCAAGAGATGTAGGGTTGAATATCTTTCAAATCATAAAAGTATTAAAATCAATTAAAAAAGATCCTTTAGCTTTCAAAGAATTAGTACCTCTAGAAGGTGTTGCAGAAGTATTGAAAACCTTGCAATCTAGAGGATATAAAATGGCTCTAGTTACAAGTGCAGGTGATGATACAGTAGACAAGGCAAAAGAAAAAATAGAGATTTTAAAGACATTCGATGTTATTGTCACTAGAAACACTGTTAAGAGAATTAAACCCGATCCTGAACCTCTGCTTTATGCTTGTGAAGCTTTGAACAAACATCCTGAAACATGTGTGATGATAGGAGATTTTCCACAAGACATTCATGCAGGTAAATTAGCAGGTACAAAAACAGTGGCAATTTTGGGTGTAAATGCCAAATATACAAAAGATCAAATCAAAAAATACGAACCTGATGTGACAATAAATTCCATTGGTGAACTTTTACCCCTCTTTCTCGGTCCTCCTAAATTTCTAGTATAATTCAAGTTAGGAATTAGCCAAGAGAATTTTTAATACAGAATTAATTATTACTCTTATCCTATTATGTCCTTCATCTGAGGATATCTCTTCATGCATCTCCTTAGTCATTCTATAAATTAGATATTCAGGTTTATTACGATCATATAACCATTTGAATTTAGTAAATGGTTCATGTTTTTCTAAATCTTCCACCTTGATATCCCAAGTTTTGACTTTAGCAATGTCATCTTCAGGATTATAACATACAAAGATTAGTTTCCTCTCTTCTTCTCTCATCTTCTCAAAAACATCCTCTGAGATTTGAATCCATTTATTTACAAGATGATTTAGAATGTTCTCATATTCAGAGGGGTACCAATGAAGTCTATTCTTGTCTAATAATTTCATATTCCAAGAACGCCACTTACTAGAGAGGATAGGTTTAGGTATAGTTGTCATGTGTTTTTCGAAATCCTTGCTTCTTGACACAACTAGAGTTGATTTGAATGGTGGGGAAAACGGATGCCTAGGCATTTACTTCACAGTTTATTGGTAACAATAAAATATAAAAGGTTTTTTATTGGTAACAATAAATCAAAATCAAGAATATATATAAGGGCACTTCATTCAATAGCATAGTATGAATCTAGAGAAAATCACTACACATACGGCTATTGATATTGAAATTCAGAGTACAACAAGGTCTTGTATAATTGGAGGAGTTTCTTTAGGTAATTACGCAGTTGCAATAGATAGTGGAGATTCACTTGAGGTAGGCACAAAATTACGAAGGGACATGGAGAAACACTTTCAAGTTCCTGTCAAATATTTGTTTCTTACACACACCCATGGAGATCACAGAAACGGAAAAGATGCTTTCAATGATTTAACGCTTATAGCAAGCAAGAAATGTATGCAAACCATGCCAAAGAGCGTCAGTTTTGCAAAATGGAAAAAAGAGATTTTTGAAACCAATTTCATTCTTGAAGAAGACAGTTCAAGTTTAGAATTTCATCATGTAGGAGGTCATAGTTATGGATTCAGCATTGCATATTATTCTACAGAAGAAGTGCTTTTTGCTGGAGATTTATTTATTACACAACCTGTTAACTTTGGACTGCCCTTCATGGGTTTTTATCAGAATAAACCAAAAAGAACAGGGAACCCCGAAGAATATCTAGCAGCATTTGACAAATTCAAGGAAATGAAAATTGAAGTCATAATTCCGGGACATGGTAGAGCCATAACAAACCCACAGGAGTTTCTAGTAGAACAAACACGGTTTTTCAAATCATTAAAATCATTTTTCATCGCAGAAATAGAGGATGGTAAAGAGCTAGAACAGATTGAGATGCCAAGATTAAAACCAATAGAAGAAGCTTATAAGGATGCAGAAAGCAGAAAAGAAAGAAGCAAAGCTGTTAGATTTTTAGATAATTATGTTGATTGGATAAAAAAAAGTTTCTTCAATTTCTATAGTGGAAAGTTCTTTGAAGTTGAAGATAACTAAGTTGTATTAGGTTTGAATACACTGTTTTGCCAGTAAATGTAACCAGTATTTGAATCCCTAAACATTGTTTCTCCATCAAAAGCACCATTCAATATTATCAATTCTGAATTACTAATTGGTTTGAAAATGAAATTATTCCAAGGAAACATAAGGATACCATCTACTATTTGTAGTTCTACAGGAGTAGGATTCTCTTCTTCAGTATATATGGAAGAATGTCTCAACCACATTTCATATTCTCCTAAGAAAGAGATCCAATCTGATATGAACTCATTACTTGAATTATATCGAGGACTATTCGAGTAATGAACATCCTCAAAGTTTACAATCATTGAATCTTGGTAGAAGGATGCAGAAAAATGACCTAAATCCATCAACCAATGTTTCAAAATGAAATAACTACTATTAACGGGTAGTAAATTAAAATTAAGCCCCCAGAAGTTCATCACAAGTAGCTTGTTTTTAACAAGGCGTATCTTAGCTATTTCTCCTTCAACAATGTAATTACCAACATAGCTCTCAAGTATGGAGGAATCTACTTCGACTATTTCCTCCTTTGGTTTTTCTTTTCTTAATCCTGTTTTGGTTTCATACAATAATTCTAGGAGTTCTACTGCCAAGAATTTTGATATACTTTCAAACTCATCTGAATTTGAAAACATGATAACACCAAGTTCTTCCTCGGGTAATAATGCAATTATTGAAGCTGTTCCCTGGTTTATTCCAGCATGAAAAACAGCAACTTCATTATTAGGTAATCTTGTTCGATCATAAAAGAATCCCATGCCAACTTTTTGAGGATCTGTAGGCTTAGGATATTGAGACTCAAACATCATTGAAAGTGTTGATTCATTCAACAATTGAACGTCATCTACATTTCCCCTATTGAAAATGAACTTAGCAAATTCATTCATATCATCTAAAGTTGAGTAAAGATTACCGGAAGCCAAAGTTATGATATCATACTGGTCATAAGCAATATTCTCTTTCTGATCTTTGAAGTAACCCACCGCAATCTTATCATTGTCTATAATGTCACTTGACAAAAAGGTGCTAGAATTCATCCCTATAGGTCTGAGGAGAGAATCACGCATATAATTTGCAAACCATTCTCCTCGTATTTGTTCTATTATTCTTGCTAGAACATTGAATCCTACATTTGAGTACTTGAATCTGTAATCTGCAGGATATGCAAGAAAGGATTCCTCCAAAGAAGCGACCAAATCTCTTATAATTAAGGTTCCATTATCCCAAGCCCATAAAGGTATGTTGCCATTTCTGGGTAATCCTGACCGATGGGATAGAATATTTCTTATGGTAATCTCACCAGAATCATTAAAACGACTCTGTATACTAAAATCTGGAAGATATGTTGTTATAGGCTCATCCAGATCTATTAGACCTTCATCATACAAACGCATAATTTCTATTGCTGTGAAAAGCTTAGCAATTGATCCAGCTTTGTAAACTGTGTCATTATCTGCTTGTATCCCCTTTTCAATATTAGATACACCAGTTATCTGTTGATAAATTACCTTATCACCATCTAGTAAACTAACTGCTACACTAGGTAAATTATGTTTCCTCATCATTTTACTAATTTCACTTGAAGTATATTCGGAAACGTATGAGAAATCACCTTTGGTTGCATTTTTAGGTTCACTTGGTGAATATGGAATTTGACTAAGTACAAATGGAATCATACTAAGTATAATAGAAAGAATGATTACAATTACAGATGTTATTATTAGATTTTTTTTGCTTATAAGTTTCATAGATAGAATTCCCCACTGAACTCAAAGTCAAAAACCTATAGACACTATTAAAGCTAACTAAATTCAAGTGCTTCTTTTTTCTTAGTTATATATTCACTTTTGACCTAGCTTTAATCCAACATATGCGCCAATTGCCCCTTGTATAATTCCATAAGGTATCAAGAAATACCAATAAGTTAGAAAACCTTTAGTTACTCCAGGGGAATCTACATAGAATAATTTTAAGGGTATTATGCTCAGAACAATTGATATAGCCGAGAAAATTACTGCGGATAACACGATTGCAAGAGTTTCATTTTTCATTGTTTTAACTAAATACATTGAGAGATCAGCTGTTAATCCATAACCAACATAAATTGCTCCCCAACCTACTGCTGCCCAAGGGGACTTCAGAACAGGGTTCTCATAATATTCTAACCACAACTCAATACCAATTCCAATTAATCCATTCAAACCAAAAGCAAAAACACCAAACCAATTTGTTTTGAATTTTGTATAGAAGAAGTAAAGAATAATTGTTTGAAATATCAGAACGAAATAATGATAAGCATACCCCATTTTATTTTCAAAAAGCAAAACATCAAATAAGAAAGTGAATAAACCTGTTACAATTCCTATAAGCAAAAAACAAATACAAGCCCAACCCACTGTCTTCCATGTCCATTTCTGAAACCAAGAAATTTCTGCGTTTATATTCATTGCAAAGATAAAATTGGATTACTCTCTTATATATCTTAACAATTTAATCTCTTTTTAATACAAATTTCGATTGAAGAGTATTCGGTCAAAAAGAATTAATGCATATGGCTTTATTCGTATAATAAATCCTCTTTCCACGTATCGAAAAATGCAGCTCTATGGACAATATCTGATGTCAGTGAATTTATGTTTTCCTTTCTCAATTTTGAAGTTATATCATTGAACTGCTTCATATTATCACACCAAACCCAACATAAGAGAAAATTCGGCAAATTACTGAAGTTCCAGATGAAGAAAATATGAGGGTAAAAGTCTGCCATTATTCTCTGAGCAAATTTACTTCTATCTTCATTCAAGTTCAATTGAAGCTGAATGACAGAGAATATATCATTTGAAGTTGCAGGATAAAATTCAATTGAGAGTTCTAGTAGGCCTTTCTCATACATACTGCTTAATCTTCTAGTTACTGTATTAGTTGTACTTTTTACTTCCTCTGCTATTTCAGAAATAGGTTTTCTAGCATCATTGTGAATTGATCTAATAATCAATTTATCTAGATTAGTGTAGGACACAGGAGTTTCAGTAGGAGCTATGTAGGGGATTGGAGAAGCAGAGTTGACACCAGAAAGAAAACCTATAGTTGGAGAACTCATTTTTGCAGTTTGTGCAATGAAAGTAGAGTAACTATCTAAATCCTTGATGTTCTTCAGAAATCCCCCAAGATAAATATAATCTCGACTTGAAAGCATAATATGAGTAGTATTCTCATGTGCCCCTAAATCATCTAGAAGTTTGTCTGGATCTTTGCTATCACATTCTCCAAAAACGAATACATAAGGTGCTTCAAGAGCATAAGATTTGAATTTTCCAGTAAATTTCTGTATTATTCCTAGATTTACCAAGGAGTTTATTCTTCTGTAAACAGCATTAACAGACAATCTTAATTGATCTGCAATTTCTCTATAGGTTAATCTTGAATTTATCATTAGAAGCAGAACTATCTTGAGATCATCTTTATCCATACAAAAAAAGAGGAAAAAGAAAGTAATATATCTTTCTAGTTCTTTAGTTCTGTAGTATTGCTGGGGATATCATTCATTTGTAGTTTAGGATATTTGTAAATTCTGTATACTGCAAAAATAACTATTAAACATATTGTAAAGGGGAATAGTATAGTAAAAGCAATTACTATAACTGTTGTAGTCACAAAATAAGTCAGTACATCTTTAATGGTGATGTTCCTTTTTTTGAAGTATTTGATTAACTTTACAAACAAAAAGATTCCAACTGCTGCTATTGCTACTGAAATTATGGTACTCCATGGAGCAAAAGAACAGTGAGAAACATAGCCTAAATAACTTGGTTCAGTTGCACCCCAACCAACTACAGCTGAGGGAAGAATCGAATAAATTCCAGCTACTAAATTTCCTGCTATCATTGCTATCAGAAATACTATGTAAGATGTAATAGTAAACTGTTGCAGGATTGTTATGAGATTCTTAATTCCTAGTCTCATGGAAATCTTCTGTGTTTAAGCTTTAATATAGGTAAGTTAGAGAGAAGGTTGAAGAATCTCAAAATTACCTGCAGAAAATATTGGTTTTGTTAGCCAATTGTTAAACATTAGTATAAATAGGTTTTTTCGCAAGAACATTTGAAATGAAAGCACTAATAATTATTGGTAGTGGGAGAAAAAAGGGAAATACTTCTATGGTTGCTTCTTTGCTAAAAAGAAATATAGAAAAGAAAGCTTCAGAAGATGGGAAAAATGTGGAAGTTGAGAAACTATTTTTAGCTGACTATAACTTGAAACATTGTTTAGGTTGTAGAAATTGTATGGATAGAGGAGAAGACAAATGTCCTTTAACTGATGAACTATACAAAATTAAATCGAAAATTGATGCAGCTGATGTGATTATCTTTGGAAGTCCAGTTTATGTGGATAATGTTAGTTCAATGATGAAAGCACTGATAGATCGATTAGCTTACATTTGTCATCGTCAAGAATTTTACATGAAATCTGCTTTTGTTTATTCCACTAGTGGTGGATCATCTACTAAGAAGACGAATAATACAATTGTAGGTGCTTTATTAAGCTGGGGTTTTAACTTCTTAGGAAGATCGGGTTTCATTATCAGTCACCATGATACTAAAGAAGAAACAGAAAAGAAATATAAATCGAGTTTAGCCAAAATCTCAAAGAAGGTATATAGAAGCATGAAACAAAAGAGTTTCAGGAGACCGTCTATAATATCATTAGCAATCTTCAAACTACAACAACGAGAACGAGCAAATCCTGAAAAAGCTCATCCATTAGATTATAAGTATTGGAAGGAAAGAGGATGGGATAATCCAAAAATAAATTATTACTCTGAACATCAAACTGGAATTCCAAAGCTAATCCTTTCAAGAATCCTTTATAGAACTATTTCATTGCTGTTTGTTAAAAATTAGGGTACAAGATGTGATTTTTCTTTATAAGTGCTTCAATGAGAATTTTCAAGAAAATTATGAATAAGGATAAAGAAATAGCAAAACACAAACCAACGATTAAAGACATGCTTACTTATCCGTATTTGGGATATTCAACTATTAATCCAGCTGGTAATAAGATTGCTTTTTTAGAAGCACCATTAAACTTGAAGAAGAACAAATGGAATCCTCAATGTTTGATTTATGATGTTTCAACTCAAAAAACCCGAAAGCTGACCAATGAATACTGTTCATCCAATCTTAGATGGGTTAATAATGATACCTTGGCAACTATTAGATTCAATACTTCAGATAATAATAGACAGATATACGTGTATGAGGATCTTTTTGGTGAACCCACTAGGATCACTGAGCATTGTGCATCTATAAACAATTTTGAGATTTTCGAGAATGGATTTGCATATCTATCTTCCCAACCAAAAGAAAGCAAACATATTGGTAACTTTTCACATGTAGAAGAGGAGTCAGGTTCTTCAGCATTATACTATGTAAACATGGAATTAGCAAAGAGAAATAAAGAAGATGAGATCAATTTCTTCGAAGAAGAGGAAAGATTCATACCTAGTTCACAGTTCGAAATCACAAAAATATTTCAGAATAAATTTCACATTGAATCATATGTTGTATCCCCTCAAACTAATTCGATATATCTCAATTGTAGAGATAAAGCTGATTTGCATTTTGAAAATGAAAAATACCATTACAGAATTGAATTTAATGCAGATGAAGCACTAAATATGATAAATGAATATGCAAGTAAAAAAGAGAAAATAGAAGATTATTCATTCATTGGAAATGTGACTAAAATTGCTCTTCCTCCTGATTCATTAATACTTGCTGCATCTCCAGATGGAGAAAAAATATTACTCAAACACAAGGAAAGATATGAAGAAGATCATGCTCAATCAGATTTATGGATACTTGATGTAACTGAAAATGAAATTGTTTTAGAAAATGAATCAAAGGTCAAAGAGTTACTCTTGTGTCTAACCAATAAATTGGATCAGGAACCTTTAGAAATAAAATGGTCAAAGTCTGGTATATATCTTACTTATTTTAATGAAAGTACATGTGAGCTTTCAAGATTTAACGAAAAAGGTGAATTCGAGAAACTTAACCTACAAAACCTATCAATAAAAGCTTTCTTTGATTTTAATGATAAAGGAGATGCTTGTTTCAACGGATATTCTGCGGATACTTTTGAAGAGATATATCTAGGAAAGAAAAAAGGAAATGATCTAGTAATTGAAAGAATTACTGATAACAATGAGAAGTATAGTCATTGGAATTGTGGTAAGGTTGAATCTATACGATGGAAAAGCAAGGATGGAATCGAAATTGAAGGAACTTTAAGGAAACCAAGTGATTTTGACCCAAATAAGAAGTATCCATTGCTATTATTTATTCATGGGGGGCCAGCTGCTACTACTCCTTTAGCCTTAGTATTTGGTTCTGATAGGAATTTTCACCCAACTATACAGTTATGTAATAAAGGAATTATAATTCTCTCACCAAATTATAGAGGTTCTTTAGGAAGAGGTCAATGGTTTAAGGAACTTAATTTTGATAATCTAGGTGTAGGGGATCTCTGGGATATTGAATCAGGAATAGATTTCCTTGTTGAGCAAGGATTTATTGATGAGACCAGAATTGGTTCTATGGGATCAAGTCAAGGAGGTTACATCAGTGCTTTTGCAGCAATGCATTCGAATAGATTCAGAGCAGTCAGCGTTGGAAGTTGTGCGGCTAGCTGGTATACGTACTACATAACATCTGACAATAGAAATTCAATACTGCTTGCAGGAGAACCTTTTTCTGAAGAGAGAGAGGAGAGTATTAAGAGAACAGCACCAATATCTGGAATAGAAAATGCAAAAACACCTATGCTTCTTCAACATGGAGCTAATGATCAAAGAACAGGAATTGCTAGTGCTAATGAATTATTCAGAGCCTTAAAACATAAAGGAGTTCACACTGAATATTTCATGTTTAATGATGCAGGGCATGGTTATAACAATCCAAGAAACTTCTATGCTTTGATGCTACAAAACTATAGATGGTTTTGTCACTACCTATTAGATGAAGAATTAAATTTCTCTAAGGATGATCTCTAAAATAAGAAATGCAACATAGATTTAAATATCTCAAAACGAGTATTTTAGATTGGTTAGAACAATGCCTAAAAATAAAGAACCTAAGGACAAAAAATTCCCTTTACTAGCACATAAAATATCGAGATTATTTGAACCTCCAAAGAAGTTTATCGAACAATTTGTAGAAGAAGGACAGACTGTTGCTGATTTAGGTTGTGGTCCGGGCTATTATTCTTTACACTTCGCAAAAATAATCGGTCCTGAAGGAAAGGTTTACTCAGTTGATTTTGATGAAAGAGGTATTAGTGCTTTAAACAAGAAGGCAAAAAAACATGGTTATAACAATATTGAATCTCACGCAACCAGTGCTTCAGAATTAAGTTTCATTGAAGATAGTTCTATAGATTTTGTTTATGCAAATGGTTTGCTGTGTTGTATGACTCCTGAGAATCAACAATCAGCTGTGAGTGAGATAAAGAGAATACTCAAACCAAATGGACATGCATTCCTAGCAGTTGCAAAAGGTTCAATTAGTTACATGAAAAAGGATGAATGGGAAAAGATTTTGAGTGGATTCAAAGTTCTGAATAGAAAAGAAAAAAGATCAGAATTAACTGCAGAAGTAATGCTAAAATAAGGATAAAAGTTTAAGAAAAGTAAGAGCATTACTATATTAATGACAATTAGAATAAAACAGAAAAAGACCATTAAATTAGGTTTAGCGATAATTCTATCTTCTCTATTGATAATTCAATTTATGAATAATCAGTCTAACGTGATCATTGCAGAAACAAACCAAAATCCACAAGCAAAACTACAATACTGGACTGAAGGTATCGTTGTTTCAGATGCAAATATCTCAGCTCTAAGTTCTTCAGGGACAGGAACTGAAGGTGATCCTTACATTATAGATAACCTGCACATAGATACGACTGATGGTACTGCGCTAGAGTTTGATGGTGTTTCGCTTTCAACTTTTTGGGAACTTAGGGATTCAACAATTATAGGCAGAAGTACCTATGGAGTTTATATCTCTGATAATATTGATGGAAAAGGTTCTATCATCAACTGTACAATTGAAGGTGACCTTACTATAGGTACTCCAAATGCAAAATATCTTACTGTTCATAACAACACTCTTCGTTACAGAGATGGAGGAGGAAACTACAATAAAGGTTTAACATATACTAGCAACATCCTATATGCAGATAGTCCTTATAGTACTAAATTAATGAGAATAAAGGATGAAGATAATGTTATCAAAAATAACATCTTCTATGGAAACGATTCACAATTGACACTGTATAATGTAAAAGACTCAGTTTTTGAAAACAACATCTTTTACGATGGTGGATTTCACTTCAATTTGAATAACGATCTTACAGAAACCACAAGTAATACTTTCGTAAGTAATAGTATTAATGGAAAACCATATGGATTCTTCTACAATAAAACAGGAGAGATAATAAGCAGCAACCAATATGGACAAATATTCCTTGTAAACTCAATAAACACTAAAATTAGTGATCAAACTTTAAGTGGTTCTCAATTTGGAATACAAGTACATAACTGTACAGATGTTGAAATAGACAATGTAGAAGTCATAGGTAAAAGTGGAATAGAAGTAAAGCAAACCACAGGACTTCAAATCAAGAACACGAATCTTGAAGGATTTTCTAATGGAATTGATATCAATAATGTCTTCGACATTGCTCTGATAAATAACAGGCTTACAGGATTTGATTATGGTATAGATATTTTCTATGGATTTAATCTAAATATGTTTAATAACACTCTGCTGGAAATCAATGACGCTGGTATGTATCTAGAAGACAGTGATAATGTAGTAATTAAATTCAATATTGTTACAATAGTTGTAGAAGATGCTGGAAATGAACCAGCATTGGTACTCTGGGGATGTACTGATGTAATTATCTACTACAATGTGTTCATAAACTTAGGAAATAATACAGAATCTCCAGTCGCAGGAGCTGGATCCTCGAACAT
>JAEOSZ010000034.1 GCA_016840095.1 Candidatus Heimdallarchaeota archaeon | reverse complement strand
TTAGAATTCTGAACGCTTTGAGAAACATTCCAACCATCCATATCATGAACAGCTATAGAAATTCCTAGATAATCAGAAGATGGATCAGTTGGTTCAAAAATTAAATAGTCAGGAGGAGTTCCTAATTTGGCTACATAAAGACCATAGAATCGGTTCAATTTATTGCTTTTTGATGCTGGAAATGTGTTAACAAACTCATAATCCATTGAGATGTCTAAGTTTTCAAAACCATACAATCCTCCTCCAAATGAAGTATCATCCACATAAAGTGCTGTTGCCCAGTTCAAAAATAGATTATTAAATGCTATACTATGACCAACAGATAAAAGAGCAGCTTCTACACTTGGAGCTCCACCTGCTGATTCACTTACTAAATTAGTTATTGCACTTATTCCATATTTCTCAGCTAAGTAAAAGACGAAAAGATATGCTCCTCCATAATCAATTCGTACATCCTTACCACCTACACTTTCATAATTCCAATATAATAATGAATCATCGATATTATATGCAAAATAATCTCGTGCAAAAGATGTTAGATTGTTTCCATCAAGATCATAACCATTAAGGTACTTAGTATACTCTGAACATCCTTCATCAATCCACCAAAATTCATCTGAATCATAGTTGAAATGGATTAAATGTTGTAGTTCGTGAGCCAAAACTCCATATGTTGTATGATAATCAACATAAACCATTTCTCTTTGGTTGGAGGTGCCACTTGAACCTTCATTATTAGGGTCAAAGTATCCTGCTACTCCACCGTCTAATGCTGATAGTAATATTGTTACTCGAGAATCACCATCAATATCACCTAGAATACCATCAGGATTTCCAAAGTAAAGTACAACATTTGGATAAATGTTTGCCTCAAATTCGTCTCTCCAATCTTCTGCTTTTAATCTTGCATTTGATAAGCCTTCAGAAGAAATTAGGCTATTTGTTACGTAAACATAAGAATTAGTTCCTATTGCCAGTAGCTTGGCGGATTGCTCTACATAGGTGTAAGGATAAGATGCAAAAGTACTAATTATCCAAAAATCTCTGACTTCATCTAAAACATCCGCTTTAATTGGAACACCTAATTTTGGAGTTTCAGAAACAGTTTCTAGTTCCTTTGAAAGATAGGTATATTTCAGAACCTGTGTAGGATTTGTTGGATCACTTCTGAACAAATCACTTGCAATCTCACTATAATTTATTTGATTCTCGCTAATTTCAGAATTAATACCTAAAGTGGTATAAGAATTTCCTAAGAGAAACACAAACACCAAACTAACACTAATGTAAATAATCTTTTTTGAAGTTCTTTTCATAGAAGGTGACCTCTTTATATCTAATGGGACAAAAACTATTAAAAATGTTCACAATCAAGCAAAATACAATTTCAGAATTATGTAGAAATAGCTCTGATTACAAGGCTCAATATGTAACTAAATAGCATTAAAACTACAGCAATGACAATTAGTTTAATAGAATTCAAACTTCTTTTTGCATGCTTGTTTGCTGCAATCATCTCTTTTCCCCAGAAAGTTTCATCTTCTCGTTTGAACTCCCAGTAATCAAGATAATCTTCCTCATCTGCGTCTGGATCACAGATTACTCTGATTTTATCCTTAATCTCTTTTCCTTTCTCATCAATAGCATTTGTAGTGAGAGAAAGAGAAACAGCTTTTTTCGGAGGAGTTTTGAAAATTCCTGAAACGAAAACGACACTATCTTCTTCACTAATCTTACTAGGAATAACTTTTTCATTTATTTGAACAGATATAGACTTAGGATCTACTCGTTTATCATCATACCTTATTCTAATCTGAAAATCGACAGGAGTAACAGCTTGATCATCGGGTTCTATGATCCTCAGTTTAGGGGGTATGTTATATCTGCTAAGTCCTCCCATACACCCACCTATTATCAATGATGCAGCAGGAAGATATAGAAGAGTATTTTCAATAATAGCTCCTCCATTGAAACCTACAAGACCACTTGAATAGAAGTATCCACCCATAGTCATCAATACCGATGTTTCAAAGAAGAAACCACCTACTGCTATTTCCAAAATCACCCAAATCAATGTTTCAAATACAAAAATCGGAAGACCCCATTTCAGGAGGAAGAAAAGTATTGACCTTACTTTTTCTTTTAGAGTAAGACTCAAATAATCTGTATCTTCTTTTTTCTTCTTTTCTTTTGTAAATGGAAGTCGCATTTTAATCACTGATAATGTATCTGAAAAGAGCGACAGAATAATAAAACATTAGTAAAGCCAAATGGATACCTAAAACTGTTCCAACTGTTGAATCGTAAGAACCTACTGCAATGTTCCCAGCAGCAGCATAAACAAAGATTGTTCCACCCCCAAATAACAAAGCAACACTTATTGTAAGGGCTGCCATCATTTTTATGACTACTAAGTCAAACTGCCTATCAGGTTTTTGCTTGCTTGGAGGAGGTTTTTGAACCACTTCTTGTGTTCTTTCTGACATCTACATCACATTTTATGTTCTCTGAATTTTAATGTTGCTTAATTCTGATTTGAAAGTCTTCATTTGAGATGTTATTAACTAATACTGCACACTCATTTTTTATTTCTTTGCTTTTTTCATATTATTCTTATCATTTTGGTGCATGAAGATTTTACCATCTTCTTCTTCAATTAAAATCTCTCTTCGTACTTTTAGTTTATCAACGATATGCCTAGGTAATTGAATTCCTCCATAACGATCAAGATAAACGTGGTGCATATCTCGAATAGTCTTCAGTTTCTCTGTTGGAGAATATCCTGATATTCTTCCATCTACAATCTGAATTAACCTGTCAGTAGACTTTGCTACATCAAAATCATGTGTAACCATAACTGCAGTGATTCCATGTGTTTCATTAAGTTCTTTGAAATATCTTAAAAGCTCTCCAGCGGTTTTGGAATCAAGTTCTCCGGTAGGTTCATCTGCAAGCAGAAGGATTGGATTATGTGCAAGAGCACAAGCTAAACCGGCTCGCTGAACTTCTCCCCCCGAAAGTTGACTTGGCTTATGCATATACCTTTTACTCAACCCAACTTCACTGAGAAGTTCTTTTGCATCCTTGATTCTTTTTTCTCGAGGAACTCCGAGTAATCTCATCGGAATTTCTACATTTTCCAAAATACTAATTTCCCAAATTAAGTTCCTATTAGGTATTTGCCATAAAGTTCCAACTTTGAATCTTCTATACAGGCTTCTTGAATCATCAGTTAATTGGTCTAGTCTAACATCTCCTACCCTAAGATAACCTGCAGAAGGCTCTGCCATTCCAGCAAGAACAAGTAGAAGTGTAGTCTTGCCACTTCCTGAAGGACCAATAATTGAAATGAATTCTCCTTCTTTTATTTCTAGTTCAATCCCTCTAAGTGCAGGAACCCTAACATTGTATTCCTTTGTGTAGTAGATTTTTATCAAGTCTCGTACTTCTATAAACGTCATTTTATCACCTAAGCAGATTGTCTTAATTCAGTTCCGATTTCTTGTTTCGATGAACTTATCGTTGGTATCGCTGCGCCAACTAGAGCAGTTATAAAGAGAATTGAAAGCACTAGTGCTATTTGTCCAGCTGGAAAAGCCATGAAATAAGGAGGTATTGTTCTATTAATGGCTAAAATTGCCATAAGCATTGTTGAAGCTACATAACCAACAATTAATCCTACTATAGTTGTGAATACTAGTAATGAAATATACACAGAGAGGTAATATCTTAATAACTGACGTGAAGAGATACCAATTGCTTTCATAGTAGCAATTTCTTTCGATTTATCGATTAACTGTATGGATGCAAATAATGCCAAAATTATTGCATTAATTGTAAATGCCATTAATAAAGTTGAATTTATTGCAGAGTATAAAATAGATGATCTTGCACTATCAGGTCTAACAAATACTTCCCTATCAACATCATAAATGAAGCCCAATCCTAATTGTGATATCTCATCTGCAACTTCAGAAATAATTGCACCATCAGCTACTTTTACAAAAAGAAAACTGATTAACTCAAACGGAGCTAATTGAACATAATTTAGGAAGTTTACAGGAGCAACAAAATGAAAGACCTGCGATCGTACACTAGTTGTGTCTATCTCATTTACAAGAACTGGCCAATACTTGAATGTGTCCATAATTCTAATAGTAATGTTCTCATTCCAGTAAGGAGTCCCTAAAATTGGACGCATGCTTTCATTATAAGCTCTATAGGTTATTGGTTTGTCTGCATGAGTTGGAATATCATATGCAGCTAACTCATCCTCTTGTGCATGAACAGATAATGGACGTTCGTAATTAGAAGTATTTAGATCGTTCATCAGGTTGATAAACTCAAATTTGCTAAAATCATCTCTAAAATATGCCGTTTTATTGTAACTAACTGGGTCAACAAGTAAAACTGAATACGTTAAAGCTAAATCACCTTGAACATTATCTAGGTTAACTAGATAACCAATTGATATTGATTCAACATTTGTTATATTTTCTACACTTGCTTTCAAAGCAGTGTTATCAGCAGGAAAATCCCTTATCATGATATCTGATCCGAGATCATAATATGCACTATTCTGATTATAATTTTGATATGTAAAAGGTACTACAATGGAAGCTACTACTAGTGAAAAAGACAGACTCAAGATTATTGAAGATCTAATGAAACTTTTCTGATACCTATCAATTTCTCTAACGCTTAGAGATGAAATATCCATTTTAAGTTTTGCAGTAACTTTAATCAATAATCTTGAAAATAATGGTAAAAATCTTTGACAGAATAGTATTACCCCAAAAATCATTAAAATTGTTGCAGGAATACCTATGTATCTTGCTGTGTCGTTTTTGTAAGGTGAGAGTACTGGTAATTGATATACGATCCAAACTGTTCCTGCCATAACTAAGAATATAATATCAACAAAATATTTGTAGAAGCGAGGAAGAGATTTCTCTACTTTGCCATAATCCTCTATATTTCTCTTTTTTAAGAGTGTTACAGTGTTAAACAGTTGAATAAATATTATTGCTCCAATACTTCCTAGTAGAGCTACAACAACTGAAGAAAGCTCAATTTGTAAGGGAGAGGAGGAGTTCGAAAATCTCAAAAAACCTGAACTTCTTGTTAGTAAACTAGCAATCGGAGTACCTAGAAAAATACCTGCAATTAAAGCTACTCCACCCACTATTAGCGATTCTAAAGCAAGATAAGCTCCTATCTCTCTTCTGTTACTCCCTCTTTCGGTTAAAATTGTCAATTGTCTATCTCTCTTCTTTCTAACAAGATTCGCAGCGTATATGGTAAGTATAATAGTTAAAGCCATAATGGGAGCTAGGAAAGAAAACATGAAAGTTTGGTATAATCCATACTCATCTTTGAAACTTTCCATTAAATCTACTAGATAGGATACAATTCTAGCATTATTTATTCCAGAAAGAGTCTGATACCATTCCTTTATCTGAATGCCGATAGTTTTGAGAATATTTATTTCTTGATCAATTTGAAATGAATCTATCAAAGAGAGATCATAAAACAAGTTTTCGTATGCACTTCCCTGACCACCAGTAATTGTAATAGCATTTAAGATGTTAGCAGCAGGAATCCATCTGGAAAATAAAGCAGCATTATCTTCTAATCCTAACAAATGTTCTAGAGATATTCCCAAAGATGATTCAACTACATTATAGATAGGAATCTCATCTAGAAACACAATACCTGTAACATTAACTTCTGTTTGAGCTGATGGAACAGGAAGAGATGCACTCTTATCCAAAGCTATTGGAACATAGACTGAAATAATCGATCCATTTCGTATTGTAGTATGGTCATAGAAATCTCTGGTCATCAACGCTATTGCTTCATTATTACTTTCAGCAGCATATCCTTCAGCAATATTATTTTCGACAAAATATCTGAGCTTTATATCTGATCCATATAAAGGCATATTTGGTAAAGACGTTACATTATCTATCGGATCATAGGATTGCGTAAACGTTGGAAATCTGAAAAACAGGTCTCTTTGTGGAACTCGATGAGACATGTCAATAAATTCTAATGCAAACCTAGCTACATTGTCAATACTGTTATACTGATGATATGATGGCTCAATATAAATATCGTCTAATTGAACTTGAATAAACCTTCGAGGTTCAGCTTCTAGATACAGGTCAAACGCTTGAAATTGATATGAATAAATGAAGAAAACATATTGTGTAATCACAGATACTGCAAGAGTCACTCCTATTGCAGAAATTAGTGCATATTTCCATCCTGCTTTGAAGAGTGGTCTGAAAAGATGAAGACCTGGAGAAAAGAAGAGGAGGAAAACATCAGTCACTGGAATAACTACAACACAAACTGGAAGAAATAACCATAGGAGAATGTCAAAGACTATTTGATAATCCTTCTTTCCAGATAGTTTTGTTTCTGAAAGAGTTCTGAGATAAGTCTTAGTTAAAGCAAAGAAATTTTGGAAAATATGTCTACGTGATTTCCTAGGAATATCGATTGCTCTCTTCATTATCCTCAGACATCTACATACACCTATAAGCCTTTTTCTTTGACCAGAGAAAAAACATAGTTTCCTTATTAGTTTTTCATTTTTGCCGACAATTCGAATAATTCGAATAATACGAAAAGTTCAAATATTCGAATAGTTCAGATGTTATCTACATAATATTTTTGTGAGGAATATGGACAAATTTGAGAAACTAGCTTTAGAGGCAATAGAAGAGGGTAAGAAGATTTCTTATACACCTCAAGATCCTTTTGTTTCATTTGGTTTCTCAGCTAATCCATTCATGGAAACGAATCTAGAAGAGCTTCAGAAGGAAGAATTTATTGAGCCCAGGTTTAAAGCTGTTGTAAGATATTTTACTTCAGTATACAAGAGTTTTACAGATAATTTTAGTAAGAAGAACAAAGAAGAAACTTTCATTTTAGATGGAGTTATGTATGGTGTAAATCAATCAGGTGTAAGCACATTAATCACATTAGCTCATCAATATTTAGTTAAGATTTCCAAAGAACTTTCTGATTCTGTTCTTGTTGATGCTAAAGAGCTAGTAGAATTCAATAACAATCAGTACCATATTGCTCAAACCTTTCAGAACTTCAGAACTTTCCTTGGCAGACAAAGTGCAAAGAGTGATTCAATCCCTTTAATTGTCATCGACCATGCTGATTTCTTAACAGAGTTCTTTGAAGATTTCAGATATGCATTAGATAGAGATTTTCAGAATGTGCCAATCGTTTTCATCTTTTCACAATCAGGATGGGTTCGATTAAAAAACCAATTAGCCTTTTCAGACTACGATTTGATTACCCATATGGTTCCAAGTCAACAAATCAGTCCATTAAATGAAGAAGAAATTTATGAGATTTTAAGTTTGAAACTTTCAAAAAATAATCAAATTCAGAATCCTTTTTCGAAAAATATTCTTAAATTAATAGCTAAGAATTCAAGTGGAAGTTTACTTAATGCAATTAAAATTTGTTCAAAATTATGTGAGGAGTGCTTCTATAATGGATTGGATGTTGGTTCCATTGCTTCAGTGAATGACATAACGTCTCGGCTATTTATAGACGTTAATAAAGAATTCTTCGATTTAGTAACACTCAATGATAATACTCAAACTTTTATTCTTGCCTTAATAGCGATGAAATCGACTGCCCATGACTTTGGCATTACATATGATGATATTGTTAATAATCTAGGAATTCAGAAAACTTCAGCTTCTCATCACTTAAAACAACTTCAAGATAAAAGATATCTGAGTAAAAGAACAGTAAACCGAAAAGCATTCTATAGGTTGAGAACTGAACTAAAAACTCTTGCTGATACGTATCTAATGAAAAGTTTTGAACAAAAAGAGACACATGTTAGACTTGAGAGTATTACTGACCTAATTTAGTAAACTTCACCAATTATTCAAAATTAGAAAAATAAAAAGAAAGGGATGTTACTCAGACTCTTTTTCCTCTTCTTCGTCTTCATATGTAAGAGGAGGAGTTAACAAAGCTGTTGATTCAATGAATGTTTTACCAGCATCGATATTTTGTCTGATGTAACCGAAATAGTCTAATTCAAAAATGTATTTAGAAGCAACTTCTTCAGGTACATTAAGCATTTTAGAGAGTTCTTCTTTTGCCATAGGTCTCTGAAAGTCATTGAGAAGATATAAGACTCTATATTTAGGATCTGTGTTCAAGAATGCTTCAACTGATTTCAGAGTTTTGTTAAGATTATCAACCTTCTTCCTCATTTTTTGTATATCAAGTTCGTATTTATACTTCTCTTCAGAAGAGATTGTTCCTTGTTTCTCCATGGTTAGTAAAGTATTCTTTGTCTCGTTTAATTCTTTAGTAGATTCTTCAAGTCTTGCTTTCAGATCTTCTATGGAATCTTGTTTTTCCAACATCTGTTCTTCGACTTTTTCTCTTTCAGTAGTGGCTTTCTCTGCTATGTCTCTGAGTTCTTGGAGTTCAGTTTCTTTTTCAGCAAATTGCAGCATCATCTCATCTGCTGTTGTTTGTAATTTATGGGCTTCTTGTTCCTTCGAACTAATATCTTGTTGAAGCTCTACCATGGTTTCTGCTAGCCTCTCCATATCCTCATCTCTTTGATGGATTTGTTTTCGAAGTTCTTCAACTTGAGTTGTATCTTCTGCTTGACCTGCAGCTTGATCTTGAATATCTTCAATCTGTTTTTTCAATGAATCAATCTGGGATGCTTTTTGCTGAATGTCAATCTTTTGATTACGAACTGTGTCTTCGTGTTCAGCAACTTGATTTCTAAGATTGAAAATTGTTTGTCTAGCTCCATCAAGTTGTTTTTGTAATTCCTCAAACAATTGATCTTCTTTTGATAGAGCTTCAGAAGAGACAGACCTTAGACGTGTTTCCATTTCTTCAACGTGCTGAGACATTGCATCTCGTTCAATTTTTATTCTATTAAACTCTGATTGAAGGTTGTTCTTTTCCAGACTTAATTGATGAATTGTTCTGTCCTTATCCATTATAACTTGATCTCTTGCTTCAATTATTGTCTGATCAACACCCATTGTTGTTGCTTTTTCTGACAATTCACCTATAGCTTGATCCTTGCTCTTGAGAACAGATTGAACATCTGTTAATTCGTTTTGAAGAGAAATAGTCTCAGCTTTAAGAGATCCTATTTGATCATTCAATTCATCAATTTTTAATGCATCATCTTGAATTTTTGTTTCATATCCAGGAATTTTAGCAGCCTCTACTCTCAATTTTTCAAGCTCATCGAGCATTTCTTGAGTAATCATACCTGCATCAATATAACCCTGTTCTATGCCTTGACGTATTTTACTAGTACTCTCTGTAACAACCATTAGATGAATATCTCGAAGCAGTCCTACATAACTATCTTTGAAATTTCTAATGATTCCATCAACTTCAGATACCGAATATTGGGCTTTACCAGGTGCTAAAGAACCACTTTTTATTTCTTCAGCTCTTGCTTTTGCCTGTTCTTCAGAAGTTGTGCGAATAACTCTCATTTCACCTAGGAATTTTTTTACCAGAGAACGCACTACACTAAAAGGACTTTGTGTTTCTACAGCCATTTAATTCAGCTCATAGCTTTCCTATACAAGATATTAAGTTAATGATATATATGAGTTTTTCAGTTGTTTTCACTTAAATAATTAAACAAATATGATTTAATTCATGAGTAATGGTATATTGAATATAACTTCACGGTACTCATCAATTTCTTGAAGAAAACCAGATAATTGATTAAAGGGAATAACTGGTACATCGGAAGAAAATTGTATGTTGTGATCTTTCCAGGAGATGATTAAAGGATAAAGCCTAATTTCCCTTTTCAATGGTAATGCAAGTTTTTTGATAAGCTCTTCTGAAATTAAAGGAAACACTTCATAGATTACTTCTGTTCTTTCTTTCTGTTTAGAAGCAGCATCTTTCATAATAGAAGATGAAGGTTGCTTATAATACTTACAATCAATTAAGAAAAGATATGGAAAATTAAAAGCTATTACATCGATTTCATATCTTGTAAACTCATCCTTAAATCGATAATTTGAAAGAACAGAAAAACCCAATTCATCAAAAAGTGAAGCTATTATTATTTCAAAGCCTTTCCAATCTAAAAACTCAAAGATTGATTTTACATTGACACCTTCAAATAATAATGCTAACAGAATCTTACCTTTATCTTTTTCAGTAAAAGCGCTTCTTTTGAAAAACTCTTCATATGAATAATTCCACGAAGCAAGTTTTGTTTTGCATCTAGCTTTATCTAAAGCAGAAATATTGGCAACATCAACCTTCTTGATATTAAGCAAATGATTCAGAATAATAGCTATAGAGTCGTCCATTCTTAATTTAACAGAAAAGAAAGAAGAGATTATTAATCTTCAGTTTTGGCAGACTTGACTCTATGAATAACAATTTCTCTAGTTATTTGCTCAATAGGTTGAGCAGTTTTTTGAACACTTAAAGGTCTAGCTCCTTTCTTAAGTCGTCCATATTCATCTAATTTTGATTTAATATCAGGACTCCTCAATAGAGTCATTAACTCATTTCGAGCTTGAAGACATGATGTTTCAACTACTCTCATGTAAGCATCACCTTTATTGTTGGAAAGTTTTTTCTCAATTAATAAATCTAGAAACTTATCTGTTGGAGTACGTTCTTCTGCTGGAAGATCAATCTTATTTAGAACAATCAAGAATGGTAGAGATTTTCCTAAGACATCTCCTTTAAGTGCAATGAGCTCTGTAAGACTTTCAACATTATCTTCCCACATGTTTTTGCTAGGATCGAACATGAATATCAACCCATCAGCACCTTCAAGAACAACTTTTCTTTGTATATAATGTCTTTTCTGACCAGCAACTGTCCAAACTTGGTATCGCAGTTTAGGAACACTTACACCTTGTCCCTTTGGCAGTTCAAAAGTGCTCTGATCATAAAAAATAGTTCTTCCACTAGGATCGTCAATTTTCTTCAAGGAAGAATAAATTGTTTCAGGATCCTCAACTTTTCTTAGAACATTGTACACTGTTAGCATACTTGTTTTTCCAGCTAATGAAGGACCATAAATTACGATTTTTAGATATGGTACTCCAGAACCATCAACTTTGAAAATATCTTTTATTGTTAGACCGCTTGACATCTTATCCCTAGCCGCTAAGATTTTTGTTTAATGGGTTTTTAGGTGATATTTCCTAAACCCTTTCTTGCTTTAGTATATGTCTTCATTAGAATGAAATTCTATTAAACTTTGCTATAATTTCACTATAAAAGTATCTCTCTGAAGATAGAACACAAATGAAACTCAAGTTTACAAACCTTGATTGTGCAGATCTAAAAGACTTTTTTCATCTCTATGAAGGGAAACAGCCAATTCTGCAACAATTCCATCCAAAAAAGCTAATGCAGCTTGTTCAAAAGCTGTTCCTTCAGGAGCTAAAGTACTATCCAATCCCTGATCTCTTCTTTCCAAATCAGATTTTGTTCTACCTTTGAGTTTAACAGTAACATTTCCTAGACGTCCGATTACACTCTTGGGATAACTTGTTACAACAATTACAAATGGATTATAAACAAAATATGTCTCTAACATAGCTTTTACAATTGGAGTAGTACCTGATCCGCTGATAACAATGATCGTATCATCTTCTCTCACTCGAGGTACTGATCTTGTATTTGTAATAAAGCGACTTTCAACACCAAAATGCTCTAGTCTTGTTTGAAACATTTGACCAACATAGGCACTTCTTCCACTAGCTAGAATATAGATTCTCCTTTTACTCTCAATATCAACCATTAATCTATCTCTCACTTGCTGAACATATTCATAATGCTCTGTCATATGTTGGATGTTATCTTCTAGATTAGAGACCATCAAATCCATAGCTCGAAAAATCGCAGGTTTTTCTGTATAATTAGCTAGTTCCTTGATGCTTTCGTCAGATACTACCTGTTTCTTCTTATTTTGTTTCTTCTTAGCCATTTTTTACAACTTTCCGGATCAATAACCAAACAACTAACTAAATTGTACTTACTGCTTGCTAAGCTCTCTATAACTCTGTGTCTTTTAAATTACTCGGTTTTCTAAAGAGACTCTATTTGGAAATATTTGAAAGCTTAAGTAAACAATAATCTGATTGTTATTTGATACATTCCTTTGGCTTAAATTCGAGTAACACAAGAAATAGAATTATAAGTAGGAAAATACGATAGTCATTTGAGTAATTTGAAAATTTGGGATAAGCTCTGGAAGAGACCTAAAATCGTTGCTTCAGCAATTATTCTATTTTGGATATTGCTTGTTTCAATAAATATTAACAAAATACTCAATGTTTCTGATTACGTAACTGATGAAGGAGATAATCTGTCTACTACTAGAAAATCTGAATCTACGATCGGTACAGAAATTTTATCTTCTTTCAGTGAAACAAATAGTTCGTTTCAAATCATAATTCATAATCCTAATGGTACTACGATATCTGAATCCATGTATCAAAAAGTATCAAGTTTAATTTACAATATAACGCACAACCCAAAAATCGGTCCATTTTTATCATCAAGCAAACCCTATTCATCGTTGTATGATGATGCAGATAATCTCCTTAGAACAATTCTAAGTCTCCAATGGTATGCAACACAATTATCCTTTGCATCAATACATTATGTTTGGGGTGGCATCCAATATTTCAGTACAATCTGGTTGGATCAGTATAATAGCACAGGTGACATTCCATTAGCAACTACTATTACTAAAACTCTAACTGAAAACTACTTAGATTCTCTTTTAACATCTTTCAATGAATCAAGATATATTGAGTTTGTAGATGTTTTTTACCAAGAAATTTCGAAGAGTTTTAATCATTTTGCTAGCTTAACTTTACCTTCTAATGAGACAGATGTTCTCAACCTGTTAAGTAACATAATCAATTCTAATTCTTCATTTATTTCCGAGGTATCAGCGGACGTTAGACAAACAGAACTTCTAACATTGCTCTCTAATAACTTCAATTCAAGCAAATGGCAAAATACCACATACTCTTACGAAAAAACAGCTGAATTTCTCTATGGGACGAATAACTCAGCAGAAGTAGATTTTGTTGAGGAAGTGTATGATGATGGGAATATACAAGGTTTCATTGATGCTAAAAATAAATATCTTATTCCAGTATTAACAATGACGACATCTATACCTCCAATAACAGATGATATTATTATGATTTTTCTTAAACAGTATACAAATTTCAAAGAGGAAATTGGAGATGCTGATACTACATTAGTTACTTTTAACATGGCACTCAATCACTTGAATGTAGAAGGGAAGGAAGCTTATCTTGAACTGCTAAATATTCTCCCACAGATAAAAGAGGTAAATCTGCCTTTAGAAATTCATTGTACAGGCATTGATTTCTTCATTGTTGAAATCTCATTAGATTATCAAATTCAAGCAAAGAGAACCGATTTGATAGTCATAATAACAATTGTAATTATTCTACTATTAGTTTATAGATCACCTATCTTACCGCTTATTCAACTCTCAGTTCTAGCAATTGCTTTTGCTGTTTCAAGACTCTTATTCATAGGATTTGGAACCATAACAGGAGGATTAGATTCCACGAGTCTTATTATTCTAAGTGTAACTCTCCTAGGGGCAACAACAGATTATTGTGTATTTCTCATAGGAGATTACCTCTTAAATCTGAAGAAGACTGAAACAAAATATGGTGCAATCAGAACTACACTTAGACGCACCTCCAAGAGCATAATTATAGCTTCCGTGTCCTTGTCATTTGGTTTTGGGGGGTTAGTTCTAAGCAGTTTTGCTTTAGCAACAGGTATGGGAATAAGTGGAATAATAGGTTTCTTAACAAGTATGGTTGTTTCACTAACACTAGTTCCTTCGATATTGATTTTGCTTAATCAAAATATATTATCAAAATGGAAAATTAATATTAAGATTCTCAAGAAGAGAAGAGGTACTCTCATGAAATATGTTAGAAAAGCAGTCAAGAAACCTAAGAAGGTTTTGATTGCTTCAGTTATAATCTCCCTTATAGGATTAGGAGTTTTTCTAGCAGTTCCTACAGATTATGCTCAAATTTCTTCAGCCCCACAAGCATATCAATCTAAACAGGGATTAGATGCCATAAATCAACATATGGGAGTTGAATATATTAGTCAAATCTCTTTGCTTTTCAAAACAACAGATTTGGATCCATTTATTCTAAGTAATGGAAGTTTGAATTTTGATTCTATTAATGAAGTTCTATTTATCATTGAAGCAATAACGATTGCAACGAATATCACGGTACTAGCAGGTATAAGTCATCCTATGGGTAAACCATACGAAGATACTCTTGTTAACAATTCTCTGTTTATCACAGAGGAAATCCATATTCTTATGAAGAATTTCGTTTTCCCAGATGAAACATATGCAATTGTATATTGTGGTTCTTCTTTTACAGAAGGAGACAAGAAACTAGATGATCAAATCAAAACAATTAGAACGATGATTTCAGATATAATTGAACAAAGAGATATCCCAGAGTGGGTTGTATATGCAACAGGTTTTGCACCAGTCTTATATGATTCAAAAACAGGAATTTCCCGAGATTTCAATCTTATCTTCATGTTTGTATCTCTTACTATTACACTGTTGTTATTTTTATTTCTTAGAAAATTCTTCATGTCCGTTAGGGTTCTAATTACTATACTTCTCTCACTTGGGATAAGCTTAGGATTGTTCAGTTTATTCAGTTTCCTATTCTTAGGAGGATCAGTATACTGGATAGTACCATTACTAGCTTATGCAGTTTTAACTGCTTTAGGACTAGATTTTGATGTGCTTTTTCTAGGTATTTTTCAAGACATCTACACTAATGTTAAGGATTCAGAAAAAGCAATTGTAGATGCCGTAGATCAAACAATGAATAATATATCTGTTGCAGGAATTATTATGGCAGCTACATATTTTAGCTTGTTGTTTACATCATCTATCCACATGAAACAGCTGGGTCTAGGATTGGGAATAGGTATCTTAATCGATGTGTTTGTTTCTAGATTATTCATTGTCCCTCCTGCAATTGTAATAACTTTCAAAGGAGATAAGAAGAAGAAAAAGAGAGGAACCAAAAATGAGAAATAAGAAGATATTATCACTAGCATTGATTCTCTTCGTTCTTAGTCTATCTTTTTCAAGAACAGAAGCAGAAAATAGTATAGACTTTAGAGATGCTAGTTTTGATGATAAAGGATATCTTCTCAACTATAAGATTGCACAAGGTGAAAATCTTGAAAATATGTTCCAGAACTTAGGTTTCAATTTAGAAGGATCTTTTTCAAATGCTAATTTTAAGATACTTCTTAAAGATAGAATTTCTGAATTTAGAGAGATCTACTTTATAGAATCAGATCAGTTTATTCTTACCCAAGAAGAAGTATTCTTGACAGAAAGTTATTTGGTAATTGAAGAACCTCTAACTGCTGAAATCAACACTGGTAGTGATTTTATAGCAGATTTCATAGGCTTCAATTTTGAACCAATAGAACAGGAAACAATACAAGCAGTATTGCCACAAGATACAGTAATAATATTACCAAATATATTTGCAAACATTACTCGACCAAACTTTGGAGCAATGATTAAAGATGCTGATTACTTAGATTTCTTGCCAATAATATTAGATGACAACTATGATAGATTTGAAGCTGAATTTGCTTCATTGCTTCTAGATGAATCTTTCTCTGTCAATATTTACAACCAGGATGATGAAGAATTTACAGTATCATTGGATATTGATATGGATACTGCTATTTCGATGAGAGCAACCTGGAGCAAAACTAGTGGTGTTTTACTAGCTCTCTCGCTTCACCTTATCTATGAAGGTAAGAGTAGTGTCTTAGTGATGGCTTTGGAAAATTACGAGGAAATTCTTTCTCCACTAGATTCAACACAAGCTGATTTCTTCATTACTAACAGCTATGCTAACCATGAAATTTATCAACAAAGAAACTCTACTCAAGAACAGCTTGAAGATTTCGATGAATGGGTAAATCAACTCAATCAGACATTAGGATTACACTATTTGTTTACTAAATCTGGTTTAAATTTTCAAAAAACACTCTATGTTTATAATGCTCTACTTGAATCATATTTTACTTCTACACCCATACATGGTTCATGGGTTGCCCAAGTACCCCCAGCTTTAATCCCCACATGGGATAGATATTCAGGATTAGCGTTATTAGCACAAACTCTGTGGAACCAATTAAGTGAAGTATTCAATGGATTCCAATTCACTTTGACAGGAGTAACAAGTTCTCTTTATACCATTCGAGAAATAGATTTACAAATAGAATATCAACAAAAAGAAAATCTTCACCATCTTATATGGGAATTTTCTTTTGATTTTCAATCTAATAACACTCAAACTGTTGTCCCAAGGATTTTTGTTCAAGACACAGCAGTATTTATGAATGGCTGGCTAGCATATTCTGACAATGGACAGCTGCAATCCTTTGCGGTAGAGTTTCAAGAAATGTATCATTCATTTTATGATCCTCCAGAAGTAGATTTAGGGAATTATTACTACTTCGAGTATTATATTGAATCAGTACTAGAGAATATAACTAAGCCTGAATTCGAAAATATATCAGAAACACCATATCCTTTTCATTTTGAGCAGATAATTTTTTATTGTATACTCGTCTATTCAATTATTAAGAATAAACGTAAGAAGGAGCTAGTATGATTTCCACAAAAAGAGTGCAGAACAACAAATTCGTTCTAGATGCAAATTTCTTTATCAGTGGTTTTGAAACTAATCCTTCAGATTTTGGCTTATTCTTAGATATTGTAACAGAGATGGGTATTGAACTTTATATTACGACATACATATTACAGGAAATTCGTTGGTATCTTCGAAGAAGAATAAAAACTCCTATTCAAATATTGAAAGTGCCAATAAAGGAGATTAGAGATTATAAGGACAATTTAGATAAAGAGGAGCTTTCTTCCCCCCAGATAAATGATTTATCAAATATAGTCGCAGCAAAACAAATCAACGCTGTTGTAGTTTCTAGTGATTTGAAATTAGTAAAGACTTGTGAGACTCTAGATGTTCCTGTTCTAATATGTTCTTCTTTTGTCTTCCTACTCAGAAATACTTGTTTTCATGAGGTTCATAACGAAACTTTGGAAAAGATTCATGATACTGTTTTGTCAGATGAAATAAGACATTCAGTCGAAAAAAGACAAATGTATGATCCTGTAACTAGAATCAAGAAAATTCAAGAACACGCAATTAATGTTCTTCAAAATATTACTGCAGCTAATCAAATTTCTCCTGAAAAAGACACCTCTCAATATCACACATTGGAAGAAGAAAATAAACTAATAGAAGTAATGAATGAAATTGAATTCGAATTTCCAAACTATATTGAGGAAATGGAAAAGGGTAATCTTGAGGTTCTTAGATTAGAATTAGAAGAAGCATATACTGTATTGTCTGATTTATCATTAGAACTTAGAGTAGCACTTTTGGAAAAAGAAAGCTATATAGAAGAATTATCTATACGCCTGAAAGCTAGAATACTATATCTACTTAGTATAGTTGAATTCACTCTCCTTGATTTCGAAAAACTAGATGGACACCTTAATATCATTACTGAGGTTTCAACGATATTCCCAAAACTTGTTTCAGATATCTTTATGGATCTTCATTTCTTAAGAATGGTTTATTTCCTTGTAACAGACAATCATGAAAGACTAGGAGGATATTATTCAGAGAAATTCCTATTTCTTTGTGAAAAGCAGGATCGACTTGATCTGTTAGGTTTGACAAGAGCGGTTATATTAGCTTCCACCATAATGGAAAGTGGCTTAATAGATAAGAGAGCTGTAATTGAAGGTAAAGATGAAGTTGCTTTACTTATTCAAATCGGTTATATTCTATTGCAGAAAAAGAAATTTGAACATGCATTACTGATACTTCTTCAATCTCATTATCTCGCATTGAATCTTAAGGATCAAATTCTCTCTAAGGATACTCTGGAATTATTAGTTGTTTTACACTATGCGATAAAGGAAAGATGTACAGAAGAGATTTACCAAGGAATTGAAGATTTGCAAGAATTGGGAATATTCCAAATTCCAGTAATAAATATTGCAAATATAAATGAGCTGCAGCGACTTGTTTCACACGAATTTGTACCTAAGGAAGAATTGAATGTATTTCTTCAAGATTGGTTTTACATCTATCACAGTGGTACTATAATTAAGGAAGGGGAAGTATATTCATTTATACTTTTGAAAAATCCTTACTATTCACCAAGAATTGGATTAATTTTGAAAACACCATTTTCAACCTATGACATTAGCCCTGGGAGACAGGTAAAGCTGTATGAAGGTAAGGTAAAGGTAGGAATTCCAAAAGAATCTACAATAGATGGTTTTCCAATAGATTTGATAATGGAAGTTGAAGAAAAGGAAGCAAAGTTTATTTTCAGAGGACCTTTTGGTATGAAAATAATACTATGATTCAATCCATGTTTTGATTGTTTCTGTCAATTCATTATTTGTGAAAGGATGTCTTTTTATTTTCTCAATTATTTGACTTATTTCGTGTCTTCTAGAAGTAGCTAAAACACCCATCTCCATCAGAGCATCTCTTGCTTTGGTAAAAGCTAGAACTAACTCATCTTTGTCAGACTCAACATACACAACAGAAAGTAAATTCTCGTAAACTTGTTCAGGTGTTAAGCCACCCCAATTTTTTGAGATATCAGTCATCTCAGCAAATTCAGAGGATACGACAGCATACCCTCGACCAACCTTTTTAATAAAGTTCTTCTGTAATAATCTGAAAACTGCCCTAGAAATATCTTGAGGTTCAATCCTAATTTTCTGTTTTAATTCTTCTTCAGTTAGTGGCATTTCTGCTTTGAGAAGAATTCCTAAAATCAATTGATCCGGTGTTCCATTTTCGCTACAGTGTATAACTAAATCTCTAAGAGAAGTAACGAAAATATCATCTGTTGGCTTCTTATAATAAGCCATTAAGGTATCCACATAGTTATTTACAGGTCCCAAATCTATTTCTGGAATATCAGAAACACTAGAATCAACTGGAGGTGTTGGAGGAGTAAAAGTTGTTGTTGGGGCACTTTCTTGTACCTTTTTCAGCTCTATTTCTTTTTGTTGAACTATCTTCTGAAGTTCATATTCCCGATCATCTCTAGCTTTCTTATCTTGTTCGAAAAACATTCTCTCTTCTTCTACTTTTTTGGAGTAAATCCCTAATTCCGAATCCTTATTTTGAATAACTTGATTCAATTTAGAAATCTCGACTTGCAATTCTTCTATCTTACTAGATTGAGCTGCTATTCTTTGTTGTAATTGCTGAATAAACTGTTCTTGAGCTTGATTTCTTAGCTTTGCTTTCTTAGAATCATCCTTGGAATCTTCATTGTCAAATGGATTGAAAACCATCCCAAATCACCAAGTGGTTTTATGGAACTAATGCAAATAAAGTTATTCATTTATTTCTTAAAAATAGAAGTAAAAGTGAAAGAAACAAGCTTGATTGAGTTAATCAAGATTCAATATCTCTCTGACAATTGTCTCAAAACTAGCCTCATTTTCATTTACTGTAACATATGGCCAGATCCTGTTTTCTGTGCTCATAACATATTCAGCTAGAGCAATAACATCTCCAACACCATAGCCTAGTTCTTTTTTATTTCGAGCAAGGAAATTATCAAAATTTCTCAATAAAGCATCTTCTTTTGCTTTTGCACCTTTTGTTTCTTCAATACGATCTGGATTATCTAATCTCTTGAATCTAGTTTTCATTGATGTGTGAAAAGCAATAACGAAAACATTATCATCTCCATAATGTTTTCTCAGTATCTCAACTTCTGACACAGCTCTAATACCAGAAATAAAAGCACCAGGAACATCAGCTGGTAGTTTATCTATTTTTTTCATTAATCTTTCAGTAAAAAAACTATCAGAAATTTTCTTACATTCATCAGTAACTTTTTTGATATTTTCAGGAGTAAATTCAAATCCCCTACTTGTTACTTCTTCTAGAACTTCAGTGCCTGTTTCGTATAAAGGCATATTATATTTTGGTCCGATAATTTTAGCATAAGTTGTTTTACCACTTAAAGGTAATCCAGAGAGAACCACTATTTTCATCATTTCACCTATCTATTTCTTGGCCAGAGAGCTCGCTCTCTTCACTGCTAGCCATAACATTGCTCTGAGAGGTCTATGATAAGCTCTGGCCAAATTACATAAAATCAAGTTATTTAAAAAATCAGTGGTCTAACATTGAAAAAGAGAAGAAGGTTAAAGTAATCTTTTTTCGCCTTCAATTTTTTGAATTTCAGTAATGTCTTGTGTAACTTCTAAAACTCCCTGATAGTCTCCATTTTTATTTCTCACAGGAAAATATCTAATGTAGATTTTTCTACCACCGAAATCTAACCAGAATTCAGCTTGATCAAGAGTATTATTTCTGAAACCATCAATAATTTCTAACACTTTATCTACACTTTTAGAAGGATGGCAATTTTCAACTAATCTTCCAATTACACTTGGGGTTCGAACAAACACTCTATCAGGTCCTTCACTGTAGAATCTAACTATGTTATCCTCATCAACAAATGTTGTATCAATAGGGAGAGTTTTGAATATCTTCTGAAGAATCTCTAGATCTATAGCTCCTGTCCCTAAATCTACTTGTTTATCTCCAACAACTGTAGTTTCAGTTTTCTCAACTACTAGATCCTTTTCTGGAACAATATCTGGGGTTAGATAGAAATAACCAATATCATCAAATTGTTGTCTAATTTCATTCCAGTCTGTCTCACTAATTAATTTCATTGCAGTTGGAAAGAGAATTTTGTTTTCTTTAGGAAAATGACTTGCTAGCATTTCTGCTAAACCATGCACATACAAATGATATTTTTCTAGAAATGTTGGAAAATCATTTTCACCTTTTTTCTCAATTAGATTGATTAAATTCTTTTCTAAATCACGAATTCTATCATGTTCCATCCACATAATTTTAGGTGGTTGTGTTACTCCATATCTTTCCAAATATGAAAAAAGAACATTCTCTTCTCTAAGGTAGTGATTTTCTGATTTCTTAATCATCTCAACTATATTTTCAATTTCTGCTAATTCTTCCAAAACTTCTGGAAAATTATTCTTTTGACTGATTTCCTTATGAATATCTCTTAATCTATTTACATTTTCAAGGAGTATTGCATGCTCTTGCATAAGAATGTGAATTGGATGTCCTTCTGGAGCTAAATCTTGATCTTCTATGAGTGTTTCTTCTAAAACAGCTAAATGCACATCGCACATATGATGGATTTCTTCAGCTGGCATTCCTTCTTTTATGAGTTGTTCTTCAGCTTGAGCTATTTCAAGAGAAGATAGATTTTTGATGACTTCTTTGAATTCCTCTTTCACTTTTTGAGGGTCTTCTCCATCATGCAGTTTCTTGATGAGCTTTTTGATCAACTCTTTGTTTTGTTTAGATTTTTCACTTATTTTTTCATGCATTTTCACACGATCCTTAAATTGATTTTAATACCTCTATAGGGGGCCTATAGATGCCATTTTTATGTGTTTACTAAATAAACGTTTAGTTCGACCAAAACTTATCTTTTTCTGTAACAGTGAAAACTAGATTTATATTGGTTAAATCGAAGATTTTAAATGTCAGTAATTGGGCTGAAAAACGAGATTCATAGGTGGATATTTCCCATGTATGAGAAGAAAAACGACCCTAATAATGAAGAAGAATTCATCGAAGTAGATGTAGATAGTGAACCAGAGGAAAAAAGCTCTCAAAAGGAAATTGAGCCAAACCCTGATGAAGAGAAAAAGAATCAGTTATCTGTTGAAATTCTAAATTTAGTTAATAACAATAAGGTAGAAGATTTAACTGAACTAATCTGGTCATTACAAGAAGAGCTCAAAGAAGCTAAGGTAAAACAAGATGAATATCTTTATACTGCTCAAAGGGTTCAAGCTGACTTCGAAAATTTCAAGAAGAGAGTTCAAAAGGATCAAGAATTCTCTAATTTTCAAAGTAAGAGTAGCGTTCTTCAGAAATTTACAACTTTGTATGAAGATTTAGAAAGAACTCAGAAAGAAATAATCGAAAATGATGATTTGAAATCTTCTAAGAAAGCTATCAAAATGATTTTCGAAAATACAAAATCGACTTTCGAAACACTGGGTATGAAAGTTATTAATCCAATCAACGAGATTTTTGATCCTAAATTTCATGAGGTTCTATATACAATTGAAGATGCAAAAAAGACTAACAACCAAATAATTGAAGTTGTATCCAAAGGTTTCATATTAGAAGGTTCTTTACTCAAACCAGCTAGAGTTGTTATATCTAAAGTTCCTCAAAAGATTAAAGAAGAAAAAGAAGATGATTAATGGCCTTTTATCTTTCTGTAGGAAGTTTTAATTATTAGCTAGAGTATGATTACCATAGCAAAAAACTAGAATTCGCTAATAGTTTCTATTACATCTAGAATAAATCAACTCTTTCAAGGTATTAACATGAGCAAAGTAGGAATAGTATCCTATGGTTCGTATATCCCCAAATACCGAATAGCTGTTGAAGAAATAGCAAAGGTATGGGGTGAAGATCCAAATGAAATTAAAACGCAATTGCAGGTTCAGTTTAAATCAGTACTAGGGCCTGATGAAGATGTAGCTACGATGTCGGTCGAAGCTGCAAGAAATGCATTGAAAAGATGGAAGGGGGATCCTCAAGATATTGGAGCTATTTATGTTGGGAGTGAATCGCATCCTTATGCAGTTAAACCTACAGCAACAATAGTTGCTTCAGCAATAGATTCAGAAAAGGAATTAACAGCTGCTGATTTGGAATTTGCATGCAAAGCAGGAACAGCTGGGATGCAGATGTGCTTTGGTCTAGTCAAATCTAATATGATCAAGTTTGGGCTAGCAATAGGTTCTGATGACAGTCAAGCTAAACCAAGAGATCCTCTTGAATATACTGCTGGTGCTGGAAGTGCTGCATTTTTAATTGGTTCAGAAAGAGTTGTTGCAGAACTAGAAGGTACATATTCAGTAACTACTGACACACCAGATTTCTGGAGAAGAGAAGGAGCTATATATCCATCTCATGGAAACAGATTTACTGGACAACCAGCATATTTTCAGCATATTGTGGATGCTTCTAAAGGATTAATGGAGAAACTCGGAACTAAACCAACAGATTATAAATTTGCTACATTCCACCAACCTAATACTAAATTTCCACTAGCAGTAGCAAAGATGCTTGGATTTACAGTAGATCAAGTTGATATCAGCCTTATTTGTAAGAAAATTGGGAATGCATATTCTGCTTCATCAATGTTAGGATTATCAACGATTCTGAATAATTCCAACCCTGGCGATAGAGTATTCATAACTTCTTATGGCAGTGGAGCCGGTAGTGATTCATTTTCATTCTTAGTTACTGATGAAATAGAAAGTGTCAAAACTTATCCATTAACAGTGGATTACTACGTTGATAATATGGAGGAAGTTAGCTATGGTGTTTATTCTAGATACAAAGGAATTCTGAGGTGATCAAATGAGTAACAGTGATGTTTTCATAATAGGATATGGAATAACAAAGTTTGGAGAACAATATAGTACGAAGCCTAGTTCTAGCGCAACAAAAGCAATAACTTCAGCAATTCAAAACTCAAAAATAAGCAAAGATTCAATTCAAGCTCTTTACTTTGGTTCATTATTATCTAACAGTAATCTCCAATCTTTCATCGGAGCTGAAGCTGCTAGAGAGTGTAACTTAGATGTAACAATTTCAAAAATTGATTTAGGAAATGCTAGTGGTGCAGGAGCATTTCATCAAGCTTATTTGGCTGTGAAGAGTGGTCTTCTTGATTGTATAGTAGTTCTTGGTACTGAAAAGACTAGTGACTATGTTGATAGTAGCACAATAGAAGAAATTCTTGGAGGTACTATTGATTATCAATGGGAATTTGAACAAGGAGCAACACTGACAAGTCTCTATGCTTGGTTGACTCAGGCTCATATGAAGGAGTATAAAACAACATTAGAACAATTAGCATCTGTTCCAGTTAAGAACCACAAGAATGGTGTGAATAATCCAATAGCTCAATATCGGAGAGAGATTTCATTAGAAAGATTCCTTAATGCCAAAAGAATCTCTGACCCTATTGGTAGATTTGATCCAGCAACTCATTGTGATGGAAGTGCTGCAGTAATTATTGCTTCTAAGGAATTTGTTAGAAAACATTCAGAAATAGAGCTTAAAACCAAAGTAGTGGGATCAGCTCAAGCTTCAGATAAACTAGCTTTACACCATAGAAAGACCTTAACATCTCTTTCAGCAACAAAAGCTGCTGCAAAAAAAGCATATTCTATGGCAAAAAAATCTCCAGAAGATATTAGTCTAGCAGAAGTACATGACTCTTTCCCAATTGGGGAAATTCTAGCGATTGAAGATTTAGGATTCTTTCCAAAAGGAGAGGGAGGTCATGCTACTACAGAAGGAAAAACCCAAACTAATTCTGAAATTAGTGTGAATACAAGTGGGGGTCTCAAAGCTAGAGGTGATCCTTTCGGTGCAACAGGTATTGCTCAAATAATAGAAATCGTACAGCAGCTCAATGGAGAGGCAGACAAACGACAAGTCGATGAAGCAAAATTTGGTTTAACGCAGAATGTAATGGGAACAGGTGCCAATGTAGTGGTGAATATTTTTTCTAATATGGAGGATGATAATTAATGGAGCCACCAAAAATATGGAGAGAAAGAAGACAAAGATATCTTACTCTAGGAATCTTGTGCAATAAATGTCAGATGAAGAGTTTTCCAGTTACTGATTTTTGTCCAGAGTGTTCTAGTAACGATATTGAAGAGATCAAACTTGCTCAAACAGGTAAGGTTCTACATTTCACAAGAGTGACACAAACAGCTGATGTAATGATGTTTAACACTCCATACATCATAGGTCTCATTGAATTGGATGATGGGACTAGAGTAACAGGACAAATTACAGATACTAAAATTGAAGATCTTAAGTATGGGATGAAGGTCAAAACAGTATTCAGGATTCTATCAAAAAATGGAGAAGAAGGATTAATTGGATATGGATTCAAATTTATACCTAGCTAATCACTGCTTTATGTGTGTGAATGACTGTGCTCTTAATCCAATAGTCTGGATTTGTCTTTTTGCACTATCTAATTCATGAGCATATTGTTGATCTCCACCAACGAAAAATCCGTGAACTCCGCCTTGGATTCTGTCTTTAACAATAAGAAAACCAAAACCACAACCATTTCTTGTGTCATCACAGAAAACAGTATATGAATTCTCCTTAGTTATATTTAATTCCATCTTCAGATGATTTATAACATAATGAGGAATTTGATGTAATATGTTTGCATTTGAACAGAATGGACATTTCGAATGATAGAAATTCTTCAATCTTTTTTTAGCTTCTTCAAAAACATTTGAGAACCAATATCCAGAGGAAGTTAACAATAAATCCTCCATTTCGAGACTTGTAAGTGGACTTAACTGAGGGAGAGCAGATAATTCTTCAACAGTAGCAGCTTCCAAAAGCAATTGAAAGCCTTTGGTTGTTGTCTTGATAACTATTGGATGTTCAAAATGTTTCTCAACAAATTTGTTATCTTTAGGAACATATGGAATCATGTAGCTTTTTTCTTTATCAATAATTGAAATGTTGAAAAATATGGCTTTAACAGTAGTTGGAAACTTATCTATTTTTGTTCCAAAATGATATATTGCAAAATCCATTAGCTTTGGATGTACATTATCATCAGGTTCATCTACAACAAAAATCATCATCTGATCATTTTGAGTGAGAGTAAGAGCTAATGGAGGAAGAGTGGGTTTATCTAGATGAACGGATTTCATAATCCCGATTCTTCTAGATGCTAGTACTTCTTCAATTTCAGTTATTGCTTGTTTTATATGAAGCTCTGGCTCATGTATAATTGGTTTTAAAACCTCATATCCTTGGTCCAAAAGAGATAGTTCAAAATCTCTATTCCAGAATTCTTTAACCCACTCCCATGGAAGATAAACAACGTTTTTCTTCTTATACCATTCTTTAGATTCTCTAGTCTCTCCATCAAAATAATAGTAAAGTGGATGATTTCTAGAAGATTTTTCCATAATAATTACTGGTATAGCTTTCATCCCTTTGAATTTCTCACAAAAGACTGAATCCATTCCCGAATTCAAAGAAAGAACACAACTTAATAGTTTAAGAGCAGGTTCTTGGAGTTTAGCTTCTATTTGTTCATCTGTCCCTTTGAAAGGATCTGATGCTTCTCCACTCCTTGCACGGATAGTTAGAAGTAAATCATCTTTATATGCGCACATGATTACTCTCTTGTAGCTTTCAAAGAAATCTACATTTCTTGTGTAAATATTGCACATCTCTACTCTAAAGCCTTTGTCTTGAAGGAATGCTTCAACGAGCTTCATAAAATTTGTTTTAAACAAGCTCATGAAGGTATATCAGATATTATAACACATAAAGTTTATCATTAAGATGTTTGTTTTTCCCCAAAAAGATAAGTCATAAGATTTTCAACTATTTTAGTAGTATTGGATTTATTTTCATCCACATCAATTTCAATAAATTCACAAATGTTTTTTGGATGAACTATTACTAGAAGTTTTTTTTCATTCTTTTTAACAGAGAATGGATACAATTGACAAGTTAAAGGTTTGAAATTATGAACTTTGCACAATCCATCTTCTTCAAGAAAAACACATTCTCTCCTGAAAGGTTTTTGTCGCAAAATATAAGCCTTTACCAAACCGTCATGTTCTAGATTCTTATTTGCTATAAGAACTGGACTTATTTCTTCAAGAATTTGATCAATTTCCAATCCATTTTTTTGTAGTTGATCAATATCATGTTCTGTGACTGGTATATTGTTTAGCTTACAACATTTCGAACAACTAGTGCACTCAAAATTGATATGTCTAACAGTGTGAATTTCTCCAAATTCGTTTATCGAAGCAATTTCTGTTCCACTAATATCCATTTTGATTTCCTTAATTGATCTTCTAACAATGGATAAAAAGCTTGTCTATTCTTGGGTTCAGCTAAAAATTACTTTCACAAAATGAAAAGAGTTTATTAATCATCAATCATCAACTAATTTGTGAATAACAAAGAAGAAGATAGTTTTTCTATGAGCTCATTTTGGAAAACAAATCTACCTACTCGAAACATCTTAGTATTACTTTTACTAATTCACTTAATTTTATGGATTATTACTTTGACCCAAGGAAACATTGTATCTTTTAGAGATGCAATTTCAATTTCAGATGATATTTTAGTTGTTGTAGGACAATTTAATCTTCTTGTTTTTCAGGGGCATGTATATCAGTTAATTACCTCTATCTTTGTTCATGTAGATTTGTTACACTTACTTTCTAACTGCCTATTTTTACTTGTGTTCGGTTTAAAAGCAGAAGAACGTTTGTTATCTTGGCAGTATTATTTTGTTTTCATAATTTCCGGTTTAATGGGAGGAATACTCTCCTTTGTTTATGGACCAATTTCAATTTCTGCAGGAGCAAGTGGTGCAATATTTGGGTTACTAGGTGCCGATCTTATATTGATGTATCAGCATGAGAGGACAAAATCTTTCTGGGGATATGTTGCATCAGGAGTAATCTTTTTCCTAATAATGTCGTTTGGAAGTCCCAACGTCAATCTATTTGCACATGCAATTGGTTTAGTAACAGGAGCAATTATACCATTTATTTTCAAGAAAAGAAGGCAGACAAATGATATAGAAACTTCTGCTTAGAAATAGTCAGATAGTTTTTTTGTTTCACTTAATTCCTTTTTTATTTTCTTAGCTGTATCCCACGATTCTCTAACATATGGAGGGAATTTCTTGTGCTTTCTATAATAGTTATTCAAAAACTTCTTAGTGATTGGATCTGCTGGATACCCTGAACCTATATTTTCTCCAATTTTTTCTGATAATTTAGCTATTTCATCATCCCTCTGTTTCTTTGCTATAATTGATGCTGCAGAAACAATAGGAAATAGTATGTCTGCTTTATGTTTAGATACTATCTTAGCTTTAGGAAATTCTGTTTCAAACACCTTTCCAAATCGTTTTTCATTAACGTCAGCAGCATCAATGTAAATCTCTGAAGGAGTAGGTTTAATTTTTTTAGCCAGTTTTAACATCATTTTTTGTTCAATAACATTCAGTGTATAATTCTTTCTTAATTCATCAATTTCAGCAGCAGAGAGATGTTTGGTTTGAAAATCAGTAGCAATTGAAACTAGTACTGCATATAACTCAAATCTTCTTTTCTTCGACAGTGTTTTTGAATCCTTTACTCTGTGTTTTCTTAGTTGATCCAAATCTTTTCTTGGTAAAGCATAAGCACAGATTACCAAAGGACCTATTACTGGTCCTCTTCCAGCTTCATCAATTCCAACTATAATATCATCCTGGTTATTCATTTATATCATCACTCAACTTAGAATTTCTTAATTAATTTAACTAACTCCTCATAATTAGCATTTGTTTTTAATCCTTCAGGACTAAAAACAGTTCTGGAAGCTTCGAAACCTGCATCAAGAAGTGTATCAATTATGTCATGTATTTTGATACCTTTCTTTTCAGATTGCCTGGTAACAAGTGGAAAATCATAGAAGAAAGGAAGGTTATCGATTTCTCCTAAAACAAATTCTAGTAATTTTGCGATCTTCTTCTCATTAGGAAGCTCCAATCCCTCTAGAAGCTCTTGCATTTGAATTAAGTATTTCTTACTATATAATTTTCCTAACCATAGTGGTCCAGCTTTTTCCAGAAGATTATTGCAAATTGGACAATTTGCTTTTGCATAATTTTCGTTTAAAGTGTAAGTACCATGGTAAGAACAATGGGGGCAGAAAATTACAAATCCAATTTGCTTGTGTTGTTCATTTGCTGCTTCTTTGCTTTTTTCTATCTTTACTTTGACTCTCAAATAATGTTCAAAATGATAACTTAGAATTGGAACAATTTCGAGACCTAGTCTACCTGCACTAGTAATAGCATTATAGATAAGAATTCTTAGAGCAACTTCGTGACATAGATAATACCGTGTTGGATGTGAATTATAGATTCTGAAACATGCTTCTGAATATTTACCACATAAAACTTGCAGGTCTGTTGCAGTTGCAAAGAGATATCCTGAATTGCGTTTGAGTGCATTAAGGGATGTTTCGATAAAAGATATCGGAGAACCGAAAGGATCTATATCAATTACATCTATTGGTTTCCTTTCTTTGATAATGTTATATAATAAATCTAATGCATCAGAGTGAACAAGTTCTAATTTTTCACTTGCTTCATATGAGGAAATATTTTTTGATATAATCTCTACCGCTTTTGGATTCTTATCATTAATGATTAAAGAATCTATAGTAGTTTTGCTCAGCTCATTTAATAATCTAAAACTTCTGACTCCAGTCCCTGCAAGGGCATCTACAAAAAACAACGCTCTGTTTTGTAATTTTGAAATAGTCTCGATCATCAGAAGGGTGATATCTCTGTTAATTGTCATTTTAGGATTGTAAAAAACAGATGCATCATATATTCTTTCAGCATCTTGAATTATTTCAAACTGTGTTTTCCCTTCTTTCACTTTCTTCCAACTATCTGTTGTCATTTTATCACTTTAAGTAAATAATTCTGATTCTGGAATGAAATCTTTAGCTACCAAATAAATTTCTGAACTCTGTTTTCTTGATGATTTTGGTTTGAATAACTTTACTGTTCCAAATCGTTCCTTAACAGATTTAACAAATTCTTGGGTTTCACTTCCTTGAAATATTTTACAAACAAAGGAACCACCCATATAGAGAACTTTGATAGACAATTCAAAAGCTCGGTGAGCTAGCATTGATTGTATAGCATGATCTTTATCATAATTTCCTGAAATATTCGGAGCACAATCAGAAATTAAAACATCTGATTTACCGTAATCACCAACTATAATCTCATCCAGATTTTTCTTAAAAATATCTTCAAAAACAATGATTATATTTTTCTCTTTGAATTCTTGTAGGTATGCTTTATCTACTGCAATAACTAGTCCATTACTCCCAACTTTTCTTGATGCTACTTGAGACCATCCTCCTGGAGATGCACCTAAATCTATAATCTGTTGCCCCTTTTTGAAAATACTAAATTTATCGTTTATCTCAAAAAGCTTGTAAGCAGCTCTTGATCTAAATCCACTTGCTCTAGCTTTTCTTGCATAAGGGTCAGCACTCAAAGTAATCACATAGTGTTATTTGAATCTTATAAAAATCTAGTATTGATAAAAATTGTGTCCTCTCTCCCGATTAATTTATTACTTCAAGGGAATTTTAACTGTGTCATCATCATCCAAGATATCATATTCAATGAACTTGAATGGTTGAATCTTCTTCGAATCGTCTTCTTCAATCAACCATTCATTATGAAGTCTACATGACACGGGATTAACTGGATTATTAACTGCACATTCACTAATTCTGTCACATGTAAAGCATGGACATACCATAGTCATCCAGCCAGTTTCTTTCTTCTTTGGTATTGTTAGAACATAGTCCTTAACATTGCCAACTTGAATAGGTATTTTCAAAATTCGATTTGTGTAAAGAAGTTCATCTAGTTTGAGAACGATAGATTCATGATTTCCAAGTATATCTAACACTTCTCTATAGAGCAAATTCTTATTCTGAGTTCGCCCAATAAGCTCAATTATTTCATCCCCAAGGGCAATACTATAATTCTTCTCTGTCTTTATTCTTTGAACAGGTATCATTCTCATCACACCAGCGAATTGTTGTCGAATCTCTTCACTATTTATTTCTGATATTGAAGAACTCAAACAGCAATGTTATCGTCTTATTATACCTTCTCCATTAGCATATTTAAGTGTTAATACCGTTCAATTTCAAATGGAAATTTCAAGAAAAATTGAAAAAGAAAATATAACATATTATTACGACAATAATAAGTAAAGTAAGGTTCGTTTAACTTCTCTTTTCCGCTGTTTTGCTATACCTATGAGAGTATGATTTCTTTCTCTGCCTTACATTAGCTGGTTTTCGATCAATTACATAAAGTGTAGTATTAACCTCAATAATATCTTTGTATTGTGGTTTGATTCTAATACTAACATATGGTGATTTAACAGGTCCAAAGATGTCTGCAATTCGTCCAATGTGTTCCATTCTTTCGGTGACAACATTCGACCCAATTTTTGGGAGTTTTGGAGGGTCATGAATTATTGCATTTCCTAAGTCACTAAAAAATTCAATAGCACCGAGTTTTTTTATTCTTTCTCGCTCCAATTTAATCAACTCTGATTTCTTCAAATCTCAAATTATTTGGACTTTGATTTTTTTGCATCTCCAGATTTCTCAACTTTCTTGAGTTTTCTAGATACATTAGCAATTCTTCGAATTAACTCAGTTTTACTTGCTATACCTTCTGGATTAACTACAACTCTACCTTCACTCGACCACCAATTCTTTGTATATTTCTTATCTTTTTCAATTTCATAATCAAGCTCTAGATATTTGCATGCATATGCTATTTTAGATAGATTACAATCTGCTACAGCTTTGTTCTTAGGAATTTTCCTCCCTTGTTTACGAGTGAGATTCTTATCAAAATATTCTGGATAGAGTACAAAATAACGCTTTTTGCGTAGCATAATATAGCCTTACTCAAATTGTTTTTAAAAGATTTGGAAGATTAACCTATTCTTCCTTTCGTTCAATAAGTACACAGTTTATATTACCATGTTGACCGGGTCTGCTAGTTACCATTGCTTTTCCGAGTTCTGTATCAATAACACAGCCTTTTGTAATAATTCTTCTTCTTGCATACTCACGGTTTGCTTTGTTTTCAAGGACATTGAGGATCTTGACTTTTTGAGAAATTCCTGTCTCTTGATCTAAGACATTAGCGTGCTCTTCTCTAAGTACTCTATATTTGAGATTTCCTCCACGTGTTCTAATTGGTTTGAGTACTCTTGGACCTATGTGAGTTTCAGCTGGATATCTACCCATATCTCTTTTCTTTTTTGACGCTGCTCTTCTGATAAGACCACCTGATAATTTCCTTCTTGAGCGTTTTAACCATTGGTATGGCATTGTGTTATTTCACCTTGGAAATCATCCATATTGTTCTAATATAAGAGTTTCCATTTTATAGTGATTAAGCAAAATCTAATCCATTGCATTTGATATCCCGACAAAAATTGTGATAAAATGATTAACACTAGAGAAAAATCTAAAAGTCTCATTACCATTTTATACCTATGAGAAATAAGCTATTCATCTTTTTTTTAGTCTCAATTATTATTCTCCCAATACCTATGTTAATACAAGCAAAATCTACACACATTAACAATCCTGCACTAATCAAGTCAATTAATTATTCCAACGAAGCTAGTTTTTCTGTAGTAAAGGCTAGTAATATTCTTGAGACTCAAAGATGGATAGCTCCAATGACTATGAATCAGATATACAAGGATTTGATGGATTTTAATGGGAGAGTTATGATATCATTTTTCTCATTTGAAGAAAGAGACTTATTTATTGAGGATTCCATCAAATATGACATATCAATTGATAGAATTTTCAAATCGATACCTGCTGTTTCTTTTTCATATACAGAGATGGCTCTACACCAATTGAATTTCTTAGATTTTAGAGTGAAATATACATACCCTATTGGGACATATGACTTTCACATTCCTCAGAACGTTGATATGGATTTTTCTGGTTCTGTAGATCTCAGTGTTCTTCGTCAAGCACTTGAAATAGATGCAATTCATAATGCTAATTTTACAGGTTATGGGGTCAATATTGCAATTTTAGACAGTGGTTTGAATTTCTCTGTAGCTCCATCTCTAGATAAATTAAGAAATTATCCTGAAGAAGATAAAATTGCTATTGATGTTAATCTAATTCCAGCTGTTGAAGATTCTGATGACTTGAGTGGTCATGGGACTCATATAGCATCAATATTGGCTGGCAACGGTAAATATAGAAATGCTGATGGCATAGTAGAGATAACTGATAATTATGGGATTGCACCTGATGCTAAGTTATACAATATCAAGGTTCTCGATAAAACTGGTTACGGTAAAGATGAATGGCTTATTATTGGTTTTGATGAAGCAATTCTATATGGTCCCCACTTGATTTCTGCAAGCTTAACCTCAGTTACTTTTGCAGCTATGGGAGATCCTATTGAAGAACTAATCTATGAAGCTGCTAGACAAAATATTCCTGTTATTGCATCTGCAGGAAACTATGGTCCTTCAGGAGCTTCTATTGGTGCACCTGCGATTTGGGATCATGTTATCTCTGTGGGTGCTTCAGAATATATGAATGATTTAGCAATTTTTACTTCTAAAGGTTTAAACAGAAATTTCTCTGCAGGAATAGATATATTAGCTCCTGGGGTGGCAATACAGGGTAGTGATGCTACAACAGGAGGATCAAGATGGGTATCAGGTACTTCTGTTTCTGCTCCAATTGTTGCTGGAGTTTTTGCTTTATTAGTTGGAGCTTTTCCAGGACTTAGTACTCACAAATATGAAGCTGCTATCTTAGAAACTGCAATCGATATGAACTTTCCAATTATCTATCAAGGTAATGGAATGATTAATCCTTTAGCTGCATATAATTATCTAGAAAACTATCGTACTAATGACCTCTTTACAATATTACCTAAAAGAATCTCTCCTGAAAATGAGTACTTCTATTCTTGTGTAGAAGGAGAAACTTCTGAATTTTTCATAAAACTTATTTCATCATTTGATGGACAGATTAATACTTCTATTATTGGGGATTCACAGTTTATTAAAATACCAGATCAGATTGTTGTTTATTCAGGATGGAACCATTTTGCTTTCAATATCACAATTCCTCTTGATACACCGATGAGAGAAATAATTACAGCGATTTCTTTTGAGAATACGGATGGAATAACCACTTCAATGAGTATCTCAATTCAAACGAGATACCTGGGAGGCACAATCCTTTTTGATAACTCACATGAGAATGACACCGAAAATAGATGGTTCGATGCTTCTTCTTCTGTAGGAACACATACTTATCTAACCCGAATATTGAAAGATAGAGGATTTAGAATACGCAATCATTTTCAAGGTAATTATTCATTTACAGGAGTAGATATTTTAGTTATCTCTGATCCAGAACTCAATTTTACATCAAGCGAATTAGATAATATTCATAGTTTTGTTCAAGGAGGAGGTTCTCTCCTATTTCTAATTGATAGTATCAGGTTTATTGATGCAACATCAATTGATAATGAACCTTTAATTTCTAGTAACTATTATGCTTGTGATGAGCTACTTGGAATGTTTAATGCAAGTGTTGGAGAGAATATACCTATTGATTATGTTCCATATGAAGCTCAAGTTGATCTAACAAACAATATCCTAGAAGTAGATTCCTTCATGTTCTGGGGTAGACCTGTTGGTTTTAATGATAATCCAAATGTAAACAATAGCGTTTTAGCAACTTTTGAGACGGTAATAGATAAAGAGAAGTATACGTTCAATGCAGCTTTAGCAAAAGAGTATTACAGTGGAAGGGTAATGGTTTTCGGTTCGGGTTACCCATTTACTGATCATGGATTGTTATCTGATTCCTATGAAGAAAAACCTTCTAGAGCTGGATTGGATCATTCTTATAAAGACATTTTTGGTCTGGATGAGAAAAACTCCCAATTAGTGAATGAAACATTCAATTGGCTTATAGATACACATAGACCAGAGTTACTTATAGAAAGTATTCCTGAAAGAGTGCTTATCAGAAAACAACTATCTTTAGATGTAGAAGTTTATTTTAGAAACGGCAGCTCTTACATAAGTGAAAATAATAAACTTAATGCAACTTTGCTATATCCTAATCATACTTTTGAACATCTTGAAATAGAATATAATGTTACAACTGGCAAATACAATATTGAATTTACATTCGATGAGTATGGAGTACATACTTTGTATATTCCACTAAGATTCACAGGTTATACTCCTTCAGATGGTCGTATTGAATTCTTTGTAGATGTTTTGTTCTGGAATCAACTAGATACAATAAGAACGATTGTTAATTGGGTTCTTGCCTTTGTCATAATTTCAATTGTCATGATTCCTATAATCAGACATCGATTTAGAAAAATGCCGACATAATCTTTCTTCTCTCACTTTTTCCATTTCAAGTGTGTAAGCATTTACACAGCGTTTTCCGAAAGGTTTAAATACTGTGCAAAATATATACACATGTGGAAAAAATTTACACATACGCTCAAAGAAAGTGATTGGAATGAAAAGGGAAAGACTACCAAAAGGATCAGTTGAAGTAATTGAATTATTAGAGGATAAGGGAGCACTAACCCAAAAAGAGATAATTGACAGCTTAATAGAAACCAAGCCACGAGCAATTAGATATACTGTAAGACAGTTATTAGAAAGAACCGTTCTTGTTAACAGAGCTAATTTTGAAGACATGAGATCTTCTTTAATTGGACTAAACCCTGAAATGGATAACAATCTAAAGGATCTAATAACTCAAAGTAAGGAAAGGATTATTGCTTTAGCATAACTTTCGAGAAATAAGATTAGCAACAAAATCTTTTTTATCTCTTATTTTTCAGTTTTTGTGAAAGATAGATGACAATTAAAATTATAGCTAATATTTCAGGATTTTTTATCTTCGATAATCAAGACAAATTAGTAGAGTTTACTGCATATGAAAAGAACCCTGAAAAAATAGCTGAAAAAATTCACAATTTATCAAAGTACAATATATCTGATGAGTTGGAAAAGATTTATTCTGACTTAAAAGAGGAAACAATAGAAACCAATTCCGTAGATATTCAAAACTTCTCTAGAAGTAAGGGAATAAAGAGTGAACTTATTATCAAATCTGAAAACTATCAGAATCTAATTTCACAGATTCCAGAAATACTTATCCAAAAAAATTACATCAAAGATGAAATAGAATACAATCAAATACTAAAAGATGTGAGTATAGGTCTTTCAAAGAAAAGTATTGCATATAGTTCTCAGAGAATAGATAAAAACGTTGTACATGCTATTCTAACCATGGATGATATAGATAAAACAACCAACCTTTTTACATCCAGAATTAGAGAATGGTATGGGGTTCATTTTCCAGAAATTCTGAAAGAAGTCCAAAATCATGTAACCTTGTGTAAAATAATAACTGAAATTGGAACTAGACAAAACTTCACAGAAAATAGTATCAAAGATTATGGGTTTTCCATCGAACGAAGTAAGAAACTTGTTGAATTAGCATCTAAATCCATGGGTGCACACTACGAAGATAAGGATTTACTTCCTCTACAAGAAATGACTCAGAAAACACTTGATCTCTATGAAGAACGAGACAAGTTAGACAATTGGATTGAAAGAGAGATGGGAAGAATTGCTCCAAACATGAAAGCAGTAGTTGGATCTGCAATAGCTGCTAGATTAATAGCATTGGCTGGAGGGTTAAGAGAGATTGCTATGAAACCTGCAAGTACTGTTCAACTTTTAGGTGCAGAAAAAGCCTTATTCAGAGCACTAAAAACAGGTGCCAAACCACCTAAGCATGGAATAATATATCAAATGCCTGAACTGCATAGTTGCTCTTGGTGGCAAAGAGGAAACATCTCAAGAGCTATAGCAGGAAAATTAACAATTGCTGCTAGAGTAGATGCATTCCAAGGAGACTTCATTGGTGATCAATTAAGATTAGAAGTTGAACAAAAAATTGCTGAGATTAAAGAAAAATACAAGAACCCACCCGAAGGGAAGAAACCACCTGTTGATAGAAGCTTTCAACCATCACAACCAAGACCTAAACGAGGAAGTTACAAAGGTGGACAAAGAAGCGGACAGCAAGGAGGTCAAAGAAAACCTCAATATAAGAAACAATATCCAAGGAGGAAATAAAAATGTCAAACCCAGAAAAACACCAATTTGAAAATCTATATTGGCTAACAACAAAAGACGGAAACAAAAGGTTAGCAACAGTTAATGCTGACCCAGGAAAGAAAGTCTATACTGAAAGATTACTGACAGAAGAAGGGATTGAATACAGAACTTTTGATCCCTACAAGAGTAAACTAGGTGCGGCTATTTTCAAGAAGCTTAAAACATTTCCTCTAAATAAAGGAACCAAAATCTTATACTTAGGGGCTGCATCTGGAACAACTGTCTCTCACATATCAGATATAGTTGGAGATGAAGGTCTGATCTTTGCTGTGGAGTTTTCTGCAAGATCAATGAGTGATCTTATAGTTGTTGCTGAAAGAAGAAAAAATATTATTCCTCTTCATGCAGATGCAAGATTTCCTGAAGAATATAGTAATACCGTTCTACAAGTAGATATTGTTTACGAGGATGTTGCGCAACCATTTCAAGCAGAGATTCTAAATAACAACATTAAGACCTATCTCAAAGATGGTGGATACTTCTTCTTAGCTGTTAAAGCTCGAAGCATAGATGTTACTAAGGACCCTAAAATAATTTTCAAAGAAGTAATTGACAAACTAGAATCATATGGTTTGAAAGTTCTTGAAACTATAAATCTTGAACCTTATGAAAAAGACCATATTATGATTGTTGGGCAAAAATAACTGCTCAACTTAACTTTCTTTTATATTTGAATACTTTTTAACCCAATTCTTAACTAGATCAAAAGCTTTCTTCATTTGATTAAGTTCGTCAACAGTAAATGTTGGGATACTCTGAGTCAAAGAATCGTCAGAATCTTCTACTATCATTACAGCTCTGCGTTTAGTTAAGGAGGCTATATCTTGTGTTAAAATAGCTCTTTCAACGACGTTTTTCTGCTGAAGTTCATCAACACAAACTAAAATATTCATTCCACTATGAAAATCAAGATTCTTTTGTTCTCCAAAAGCATCGAAAGGAGATTGGCGAGTCCAGAATTGAGTAAAAAATCCTAGTTCTTCAAGAATCCCTGAGATTTCTTCTTTGAAACCAGAAAGATTTTCTGTTGAAAATTGAGGTCTTTCTTCTTTCTCAATGTCTATGTTGAAGATCTTAATTCCTTGAGCAATTGGAGAATCGAGTATTTCTTCTAATTTTGCAGCTGTAGTGGGAGTTGGGTTTATCGAATGTTCATATTCATAAATTGTTCTTCTAGATACACCTACAAGATGTGCTAAATCTGCATAACTTAGATTCTTCTCTATTCTAGCTTGTCTAAGTATTTTCCTGTTAATCTGAACGAAGTAGCCACCTTTACTGCAATAAACTATAGGGGGGACTCCATGAGAGATTAGATTGGTAAAAGTTTCACTGCTAACAACAGGGATACCATATCTAAGGAGAACTAAACCATCATCAATTTCAGAGAAACGTCTTCCTCGTTCACCTATAATTAATGGGGATGCATTTAGAAAAGAAGCAATATTCTTCAGTTCATATGAATTGTCTCGATTGAAATTGTCAATGTAAGGTTCAACTTTGATAATAATTAATTGATCTCTTTTCTTTGCAATAATATCAAAGCAAGCTTTGCTACCAGCAGATAATGTGGTTATAGCATATCCATTTGCATGTAGAATGTGTTCCACATTTGATAGAATTGATAACCTATTGCTCTGAGACATATTTCAACCCTTAATTCTTTCTAAAATCCATGAAGAGGAAGCAATTATAAGTTTAGCCTTGTAAACAAGTATTGAAAGATTCACAATTTTTTCGACATGTAAGGACCATCTTTCGAGTAGCCTTGCTTTTGATAATATTCTCTTACTCCAACACCTGATATTACTGAGATTTTTGCATTACCTCTTTCTCTTCCAATTTCTTCAGCTCTTGACATAAGTTCCTTTCCGTAACCTTTATGCTGCCACTGGAGATAACTCTTCTTCAATGCTCTCAATCCAAGAAGTTCTCCATAGACATGTAATTCCCTAACAACAATTGTCGAATTATCAAACTCTGGACGAATTATATTTTCACTCAGTTCTCTTAATCTCAAAAATCCAATTAAAGCATTGTTTTCAGTCTCTTCAAAAGACAGAAAATGATCTACACCGCCACTTGCTTCATATGATCTCTCAATTAATTCAATTTTGTTCTGATCTATCTGCATATTCTTCTTGTAAATTAAATGCCCCACTTCTCTACATCGAATACACTGACATTTCTTCCCTTCTTTTTCAAGAATAGCTTGAACATCTAATCTCAAATCACTTTTATTCGGACCAGCTGCTATTTGATGAGCTGGAATATCTCTAAGAACCCTCTTAATTCTAACATAAGGAGGTACAAATTCTTTTATCTTCGCTATCAATCGTGCAGCTGATTCATTTGTAAGAGGCGAATAATCACCATTTTGATAGTCGTCAAATAATTTTGTTCCAGGTATAACCATTGTAGGATAGATTTTTAGTTCATCTGGACGAAATCTAGAATCATTGAACAAAATCTTGAAAGATTCAATATCTCTATCTATTGTTGAACCAGGTAATCCAGGCATCATGTGAGCAGTAATTTTGAGTCCGGAATCTTTGATGAATTGAAAAGCTTCAGTTGTCTCTTTTACTCCATGACCACGTTGCATTTTTTCTAGAACATCGTCAAAAACTGATTGAACTCCAACTTCTAATCTAGTAACTCCATAATCAATAAGGTGATTAATTTTCTCTTGATTAATCTGATCAGGTCTTGTCTCAGCTGTCAAACCTATACATCTATGAACAGCTGTTTCGTTTATTTCATGGGCTTTATGAATATCTTTTGAGTCAACTTCATTAAAGGCATCAAACATTCTTTGAATAAACCATTGCTGATATTCAGTGGGTTGGTTAGTGAAAGTTCCACCCATTATAATTGCATCAATTTTCTCTGTTGAATGTCCAATAGACTCAAGTTGTTTAATTCTGTCAATAACCTGAAGATATGGGTCGAAATTGTTTCGTATACCCCTCATTGTTGTAGGTTCATAACCGGTATAGCTCTGAGGTCGTTCAATATCTGGACCTCCTGGACACATTATGCATTTCCCATGGGGGCATTCCCAAGGACGGGTCATTGCTGCTATAACTGCAACTCCAGATAGTGTTCGCACAATCCTCTTCATAAGTATCGGTAGGAGTAAATCTCTCTCCTCAATATCACAAATAGCTAGAATCTCGCTATTCTTAGGAAAATCTTTGAGTTTATACTTTTTAGCAACATCACGTTTAACTTGATCTAGAATTTTCTTATTAGGTTCATCTAAAAATAGTAGTTTTTCTTTAATTTCAAATAGAGCTCTATCACGAATATTCATTTGAAAACAATCTATAAAATAAATAGAAAATGTTATCTGGAACGACGCTTAGCTCCCATACTCTGAGCTTGACCTGGAAAACGACCTAGAATAACTCGTTTAACGTATTTATTTCTTAAGCCCCTTCTTGGAATAGGACTGTGTCTTACTTTTCCTTCAACTTTGGGAGTTTGTTTTCTAACTTTTCCTGCTTTTTGGAGCGAACCGTGACCCATTTAATCACCTTTCTTGTCTACTCTAGAGGTCGATGGTGTGTTTAAAAACTTATAGTTTTTCGTTCATACAAGAATGAAAATCCGTATAGATTCATATTTAAACTCGAGAAAGTAATTCATCGCTTTATATACTAAATGCTATATAAGTAGATGAAACTCATTTGGGTGTTTGATTTGACTTGGAAAATGGTATTCAAAATCTATGCAGAAGATAAGGAAAAGAAACTGGAATTAACTAGATATAAATTGAGCAACATCACTAATGTCAAGGATTTCCTGCAGAACTTCTTTGAGGAACAAAGAGAGTGGTTAAAGGAACAAAGCAACCTTGGTAAAGGGTTGGGATATGAAATTGTTTTTGTAGATGACTATGGACGAGACTTACCTATGAAGAACCTATATGATCTCTTACACTCTAGAGAAGATCTCGTTTCTTTTTTTAGCATGACAGCAGATACAATAGGAGAGCTTCTTGCAGAAGGAGTAAGTTGAGATTATTCCAAAGAGATATGGAGCTTCAGGTTAAGGAAAGTTATTTACAACATTTTCATAAACTTGCCAAAATACAATAGCAGCAACTGCACCAAATATTAGAACAGCAAGTATACTGAGAATATTTTTCGTCTTATTTCTTTCCTTTCCATATTTAGGAGCTCCAGGTAATGCATCAAAAGAACCAGACATCACACGTTCTCTAGTATTATTAGTATACACAGTATGAGAACCAGCAGTAGAATCATCAATTCTTTTTCCACATTCAGTACAGAATTCATTAAAAGAATCATTCTTAGCGTTACATTGATTACAATAAATATATTTTTCCATTTTCCCTCAATAGAAAAATAAGCTGAAAGTATTAAAAAATGTTAGCATTCACTTTATAACTAAATCTTTTCCTTCTTTGACTAGAATTAGCATTCGGTAAAATTCTATTTTGTTATGAGATTATTCGTCTCTGTCTTTCAGTTTTCTTTTTCAAATTAACTCCCCTGTTTTGATTAAATCAGTGTAAGATCAACTAATAAAGGCTTGTTTTTATTTTGAAAGAACAAAAATTTTAATTCAACATAGTGTTTTATTCTTAATAAGGAAAGGAATTGAACTAATGAAGGAATTTGGCAATTATGAACTAAAAGAGTTTTCAAAGATTCGGCAAGCATTAACAGAGGTCTATGAGATAACTACTAAACGAACATCAATGGTTGGTTTAGTCGAACTAGATGTAGATAAAGCCAGAAAAAGGATCAAACAATATGAAAAACAAACTGGAAGCAGATTATCATTTACAGGTTGGATAATAAAATGTATTGCCCAAGCAGTAAGTGAACACAAAGAAGTTCATGCATTTAGGACCAAAAAAAACAAACTGATAATCTTTGATAATGCTCATGTTAGAACAATGGTTGAGCGTACGACCCGATCTGGAAAGAAAGTACCTATTAATTATCTCATTAAATTTGCCAATACAAAAACTGTACAAGAAATCACTAATGAAATAAGGGAAGCTCAAGAAATAGAAGTGGAAGAGGGAAATCAATTAGTTGAAGGAACCCCAAAATTCTTCATGAAAATCTATTCACTTATTCCTAAGTTCGCTAGGAAGATTGTTGTTAAAAGAAAACTGACAAATACTAAATTCTTTTTAGAAAATGCTGGAACAATTGGTGTCACTGCATTAGGAATGTTTGGAAAAAACATAGCTGGATGGGGTATTCCTTTTCCTAGTAATACTATGAATATTGCTATAGGTGGAATAAAAAACAAACCAGTAATATCTGCGGGTAAAATGGTAGAACACGAGTTTTTGAACCTTACTATCCAAATTGACCACAATATTGTTGATGGTGGTCCCGCTACTAGATTTGTAGCGAGACTAGCTGAATTAATTGAACAAGCTTATGGGTTAGAAAAGTAAAAAATAACTGGAAGAAAGTCTTCCAATAGGTTTGTTAAATTATTTTGTAGATAGATATTTCTCTTCAATTTCTTCAGTATTTATATTGTTTAAATTGCAATATCTTTCTGTTAAAATTGGTTCAAAGTTTCCCTTAACTAGAGCTCCTTGGAAATAAACTTTACCAAAGTAGAACGGGTTTATGAGAATTTCATTAATCAAATCAATGTTTAGTCTTGTAGCACCAAATATCTCTTCAACGTTCTTGTTTTGCTTGTAAAACCAGGAGAAGGCAAGCTTAACCTTCATTGCTTCATCATGTTGTATAGCAATTTTACCTTTGATTAGATCGTAACCATATGGAATCAAAGCTCCATCAACATCTTTCAAAATAATCTGGATATCACCGCCACTTTTCTCAAGTTCATCAGGAATCACATCATCAACTGGTGTAGGTTTGTATACATGTTCAGCAACAACTTCTTCGACGTCTTCTTCGATTTCTTCAACCTCCTGTATGATCTCCTCTTCCGGTTCATCTAGCACATCTTCTGTAACTTCCTCAACAACATCTTCAAGATCGTCTTCAGCAACTTCTTCTCCCATCTCTTCAACTAAGTCTTCAACTACATCTTCAACAGCTTCTTCAATTAGTTCTTCAGCTGCTTCTTCTTCTATCTCTTCAATGTCATCTTTATCAGTAGAAATTTGTTTAAGTGTATCAAAATAATCTTCAGCATCGTCTTCCTTTTCTTCAAGCTCTTCTTCAAGCTCTTCTTCAAGCTCTTCTTTTATTTCTTCAAGTTCTTCTTCAAGTTCCTCTTCAACATCATCTGGAAGTCCATAATCTTCCTTTTCAAGCTCTTCAAGTTCATCTTCTACTTCTTCTTTTTCTTCTTCTGTGAGCTCTTCTTCGAGTTCTTCTTCAGTAATTTCATCTTCGGTTTCTTCTGGAATTTCATCTTTAAATTCTTCTTCCATTTTAAACACTCCTTAAACTAAAACGACGGTTTTGAGCTATAAATATTTATACAAAAAGGCCATGAATCCCGATTTTGGAGATTGTGAGGCTTTGACACATGAAAATGAAAAAGAATGCCGACAAAAAATAAAAATGAATTTTTCTATTTCTTTTTAGTTTTTCTAACTTTTTTGACAATATCTTCGAATCCTTGTTCGATTGCTAAATCAAATAACCAATCTTCAATCTTGTTTTTATCTTCAAAGTGAACAATTTTGTGATCTTTCAGATATGAGACAACAT